>DBFBGQ010000001.1:0-20942 GCA_048201975.1 Candidatus Egerieenecus sp.
GGAAAGGCCGGTAGGGATCCTCCTGCTCCACAGCGGAGCGGACGGCCACCCGGTTCACCTTGTTGGTGGGGAACTGCTCCAGCATATCATACCAGCGATAGGCTTCGTCCAGCTCGTTGTCCGCCGACCAGAGGGCCAGACAGGTCCGCTGACGGTAATGCCGCACCGCCCAGCGCACTTCCCGGCGAACCTGGTCCAGGAAGGCCTCGTCCTGGGGCAGCACCCCGCAGGCCAGCATGAAGTCCTGCATAACGAGCAATCCGTTGGCGTCGCAGAAGTCAAAGAAGGATTCGCTTTCGTAGATGCCGCCGCCCCAGATGCGCAGCATGGAGAGGTTCGCTTCCACGGCTTTGCTCAGGAAGAACTGCTCCTCCGCCGGATCGATCTCCGCATAGACGGCCCGCAGCGGCACCCAGTTGGCCCCCCGAATGAACAAGATCCGGCCGTTGACCCGGAAGGTGAACCGTCGCCCGCCCTGGGGCAGGGGGGATTGAAGCAGCTCCAGTGTGCGCACGCCAAAGCGGAAGCGGCGGCTGTCCACGGTCTGTCCCTGGCGGAGCAGCGCGATCTCAGCCCCATAGAGGAAAGGTTCCCCATAGGGGCGGGGCCACCACAGGCGGGGATGCTCCAGCTGCAGCCGCTGCTCCAGGCGGCCGTCCATGGGCCAGCTCTGTTCCAGGCAAAGGGATTCTCCCTGCCAGAGGCGCAGGCGCAGCGTGACTCCCTGCGTATCCAGGGCGGGGTCGGGGAGGAACCACCCTGCCTCCAAGGCCAGCGTCGCCGCGTCCCCGACGAGGGACTCCGTGCGCAGATAAGGGGCGTCCAGCTGGACATCCTCCAGCCAGCGGAGGGTTACGCCCTTCCATAGCCCGTGGGTGAGGCAGTGACCGCAGAAATCCCAGCCGAAGTTCATTTGTGATTTGCGCAGCATCAGCCGGTCCGTGTCATCCTCGGGGTACAGGCCGGTCCGGTCGCGCCCGGCCAAGGCGTGTACCGTGGAACGTATGCGGACCGCCAGCACGTTTTCTCCCTGCTGTAAAAAGCCGTCCACGGGAAAACGCCAGGGGGTGAACATGTTGTCGCAGGCGCCCAGCAGGCGGCCGTTCAGCCATACCTCCGCCAGGGTGTCAATGCCCTGAAAGCACAGGAAAGGTTTTCCCGTCGCCCCCCGAGGCGCGGTGAAGCGGCGATAATAGATCCAGTCGCTGCGGTCAATCCAGCGCTCGCTGTCCAAGGCCTTGCCAAGATAGTATCCGTCGATCAGTCCCCGGGCGGATAGCGCGGTGCGCACGTCGCCGGGTACGGGGGCTTCCAGCCAGCCCTCGGGCAGGAAGGCGGGGTCAAACACCTCCGTCAGGGGCGCGTCGGGGTCCCAGCGCTTCAGGCGCCACAGACCGTCCAATTTCAGTTCCATGCAGATCCTCCCTTGTGTGCAAAAGGGAGGACGCGGCTGCGTCCTCCCCAAAGCCGGTCAAGCGTTACTTGCCCAGGTAAGCGTTGAGCTGATTCTGATATTCCTCGATCACCTTGTCGATGCCGGCGGCCTTCAGCTGATCGATGGCATCCTGTCCGCCATCCTCGTACTTGATGATGCCCAGCTTGATGGGATAGATGTCGCTGGTCACCAGGGCCAGGCAGTTGGCATACTCGGTGGAAACGGGGGTGGGATCGAAGGTAAAGTTCATGACGATGCTGTCCACAGCGTCAGCCTTCTCGGTGTACATGATGTCGATGAAGGTGGGATAGGTGCCCACTTCCGTGCGCAGCAGAGACAGGTTGCCGATCATCCAGTCGTCGTTGAAGGCCTCGCCGGTGGCGTTGAGCTTGGTGTACTGCCGGTCGCCTTCATCCTTCCAGTCCACGCCCTCGATGCCGTAGACCACCGCGTCGTAGTTGTCCTGCTCGCTGTAGAGCCAGTTCATGAACTGCACGGCCTCGGCGGGATGCTCGGAGGTGGCGGACACGCCGGTGGAGTTGCGGAAGGCGGAGGGACGGAAGGAGGTGGCGTCGGGATTGAGGTAGACGCTGTCCAGCTCGCAGCCGGGGATCAGGCTCTGGAAGTATTCCTCGGTGCCCCACATCTGGCAGCCGTCGCACCAGATGAAGTTGCCGGAGCACAGCTGGTTCCACGAGGACCAGGAGGTGGACAGAATGTCAGGGGAGATGTAGCCGCCGTCATAGAGGGTGGCGAAGAAGTCCGCGCAGATCTGGAATTCCTCGGTCTCGATCCAGTTCTTCACATTGCCTTCCTGATCCACAAAGATCAGATCGCTGAGCACGGTGAAGGGATAGGTGTCCAGGGTGCGGAACAGCCAGGTGAAGGGTTCGCTGTACATGGGGATGACATAGGGCGTGTCCGTGCCTTCCCAGTTGGCGGTGTAGGCTTCGCACATGGCCAGCAGGTCCTCACGGGTGGTGGGAACCTCCACGCCGTACTTTTCCAGGTTGGCCCGGTCCAGGGTGATGCAGCAGGCCTGATCGGCCAGGTCGGTCCAGAAGGCGGGAATGGTGTAGATCTTGCCATCCACCGTGGCGCTGCCCCACATGGATTCGGGAATCTTGGTGTTCAGGGCGTCCATGCCCTCCATGTACTCATCGATGGGCAGCAGCGCGCCCATGGCCACGTAGGAGGTGAAGGACTTCTGGTCCTCCATCAGGCACAGCAGGTCAAAAGCGTCGCCGGTGGAGATCATCATGGAGAGCTTGTCCTGGAACACGTCGCTGGCAATGTAGTTGATTTCCAAGCGGATGTTCATGCCGTCTTCCGCCAGCTTGTCGTTCACGTTGGCGATCAGCGCGTCATAGTTGTCGGGCCGGTTGCCGGGGCGGACGTAGGTGATGGTTACAGGTTCCGCCTCTTCCGCCATGGCCGGAACGCTGGAGAGCACCAGCATCAGGCACAGCGCTAGGGAAAGTAGCTGCAACAGTTTTTTCATGGGGTTTACCTCCTTGAATAAAGATAGTGGTGTATTTCAGGAGCAGAGCTCCTTGCGCCCTTAGCCTTTCACGGAGCCGATGACCAGCCCCTTGACGATATACTTCTGCAGGAAGGGATAAAACAGCAGGATCGGCGCCACGGTGATGACCACGGTGGCCATTTGCAGGGATTCGGCGGGCTTCATGGTTGCCGCCCCCGCAAAACCGGAGCTTTGCAGGTTTTTCATCATGTTGATGTCGCTTTTGAGCTTCATCAGCAGATACTGCACGGGATAAAGGTTTACGTCGGAAACCAGCATGATGGAGTTCCACCAGTCGTTCCAGTAGCCGATGGCGGCAAACAGCGCCACGGTGGCCAGAATGGGTTTGCTGAGCGGGAAATAGATGCGCAGGGCGATGTAGGCGTCGTTGGCGCCGTCCAATCGCGCCGATTCAATCAGCGCGTGTGGGATGTCGCGCATGTAGTTGCGCACCAGGAAAAGGTTAAAGGGGCTGAAAACCAGGTTGGGAATCAGCAGCGCCCAGATGTTCTCCATAAACCCGAAGGTCTTGCAAATCATGTACCAGGGCACCATGCCGCCGTTGAACACCATGGTGACGAAGAAGAACATGGCCAGCCCGTTGCGATAGCGCACGGAGGGATTGGCCAGGGAATAACCGGCCATGCCGGTTACCGCCACGTGGGCGATGGTGCCCACAACCGTGATAAACACGGAAATGCCATAGCTGCGCCATACCTGCTGGCCGCCGGAAAAGATGGTGGCATAGGCGTCCGTGGAAAACTGGGAGGGTATCAGACCATAGCCGTTTTTCACAATGGCGGCTTCATCAGTGAAGGAGATGGATACGACCAGCCACAGGGGAATGATGCAGCTCAGGCTGAGCAGTATGAGCAGGAAGGCGATGAGCGCCTGCCACTTGCGATTCTTGGATTTCATGGCTGCGTCCCCTCCTTAAAACAGCGCGCCTTCGCTGAAGTACCGCCGGGCGGTCCAGTTCGCCCCGCACACGGTCAGGAAGCCGAGTACGGACTGGAACAGCCCCACCGCCATGGCCTGGGAAGGATTGCCCGTGGTGCGCAGCGTGCGGAAGACGTAGGTATCAATCACGTCGGTGGTCTTTTGCAATAGACCGTTGTCGCCCACCAGGGCATAAATCATACCAAAGTCTCCGTAGAAGATCTTGCCCACCGCCATAATGGTCAGCATGCACACCGTGGGCATCATCAGCCGAAGGGTGATGCTGATGCAGGCGCGGAAGCGCCCCGCGCCGTCGATCATGGCCGCTTCGTAGATCTGCGGATCAAAGCCGGTGATCACCGCCAGGTAAATGACGATGTTCATGCCCATGTCTTTCCATACCTTGGCAATTACCAGGATGGTGGGCCAGTAGGAGCCGTCGGTATAAAAGTTGATGGCGTCCATGCCCATAAGCGCGCGAAGCTGGTTGATGATGCCGTATTTGTTGGAGGTCAGCGTATACACCACATAGTTGATGACAATCCAGGAGAGAAAGTAGGGGAACAGGTAGGTGGACTGCATGAACTTTTTCAGCTTTTCCCGGTGCAGCTCGTTGAGCATGATGGCCACCGTCACCGATACGATCAGCGTGAAAATGATGAACATCAAATTCAGGAACACCGTGTTGCCGATGACCCGGCCTGCCGAGTTGGACTTGAAGAAAAACTCAAAGTTGGAAAGTCCCGCCCATTCGCTGCCGAACAGTCCGTCGCGGTAGTTGAACTTCTCAAAGGCGATGAACATAAACGGGATGGTCAGATAGCCGAACAGGATCGTGTACAGGGCCGCGGGAATCAGCATGCAGTAAGACAGCGGATTTCTGCGGATGTCGGTAAAAAAGGTATAGCGCTTCTTTTTCACGGAGGCCATTTCCATCATCCTTTCTGTGGGACGCACTCCTCGGAAAGCTGCCACGCGCTTCGCTTCTATTCTTTATATATCAATCATACAGGAAATAGCTTTTTATGTCAATCAAACCATATATTTTATGCATTTTATATCATTTTCCACCAGATCGTCCATGGCCTGCGGCAGCTCGTGCTGCTCATACATGCGGTAGATCAATTCACCGAACATGGAGTTTGCCCAGGCAAACCAGCTGCGGGTGAACTGATTGGGATCGTTCCGGTCAAAGCTTTCGTGCATCAGCCCGGTGCCCGCATGGGTGGTGAGCAGCATGCGGAGGATCGCCCTGCGCTCCGCGGCGGTCTGAGCGGTCATGCCTTGAATACATAGCGCGATGGGCCAGATGGAGCCCTCCGGGGTATGGGGGCTGCCAACGCCCCGTGCGGCCCGCCCCTGGTAATAGTACGGATTTTCCGGGCTGAGCACAAAGGCGCGGGTGCGCAGGTACATGGGATCGTCCGGGGCGCACACGCCCAGATAGGGCAGGGAAAGCAGGCTCGGAATGTTGGCGTCATCCATGAGCAGCTGCGCCCCCAGGCCGTCCGCTTCATAGGCGTAGATGTCCCCGAAGGCCTCCGTATGGGCGACGCCGTAGCGGGCGATTCCCTGGCGCATTTCCGCCGCCAAGGTCCGGGCGCGGCATGCCAGGTCCTCGCGGCCCTGGGAAGCGGCCAGGTCGTTCAAGTGCTCCAGCATGGTGGCGGCGAAGAGATTGGCGGGGATCAGGTAGCCATAGCGGCAGGCGTCGTCGCTGGGCCGGAAGCCGGACCAGGACATTCCCGTATAGCCCACGGGAGCGCCTTGCCCCTGGCGGGGGAGGGTGTCGCTGGGCGGGCAATGGAAGCGCTGAAAGCGGTAGGGGCTCGCCTCCTCGTGGCGTTGTTCCGTGGCCATGACCGCCACCATGCGCTCCATGGCGCGGAAAAAGTCCCCGGTGAGGAAGTCCTCCCGGCCGGTAGCCAAATGAAAGCGCCAGGCCAATAGCATCACATGGCAGAGGGAATCCAGCTCATACTTCCGCTCCCATACCCAGGGGCCGGCGGGGGGGAGATCCTCAAAGCCGTGACGGCCATTGGGTCCCAGGTTGAAGGCGTTGGCATAGGGATCGCGCAGCACCAGCTCCGTCTGACGGCGAATGACCGCGCAGATCCAGTCGCTCAGGGCGGGACACTGCGGGGCGAAGCGCAGATAGTGCAGAATCTGCTCGGTGGAGTCCCGCAGCCACATGGCCTGAATGTCGCCGGTGATGATGAACACGTCGCCATTTTCCAGGGTTTGGCAGGTGGTTTCCAGTGTGTTCATGAAGCAGCGCACGAACATCTCGTCCAGGCCTTGCACCGGCGACAGCTGGGCGCAGACAGGCTCCAGAAAGCGTTTTACTTGGGCGGTGAGATCCATAGGCGTCATACCTCGCTTTCGTAGGTTGCAGGGGATTCGTCGACGTCCTCCGGCTGTGGGGCGATGGTGCCGCCGTCCACCCACCGGCCTTCCAACAGGCAGCAGCGTTCCGCAATGGGTTTGTGGGCGAGGATATCCGTCAGCAGCTGAACGGAGCGCCTGCCCATTTCCTCCTGGGGCTGTTTGATATAGCTCATGGTATGGCTGCCCACATAGCTGGAATCCATGTCGAAGCTGACCAACGAAACCTCGTGGGGTACCCGCTTCCCCATGCGGCGCAGCGCGTCCCAGGCGGCCTTGGAGACCCGGTATTCGGTGCCGAAAATGGCGGTGATTTCCGGATGCGCCCGGAGATGGTCCTGGATCATGGAAACGTAGCGCTCGTGGGTTTCGGCAGCGTTCAGGGTGTCGGAGGGTTGGTCGAACACGTCGCTCATGTTGGTGAGCCATAGATCCTTGTTCACGCCCAGGCGCTTTTCCATATAGGCGTCCACAAAGCCGCTCATGCGCTCCTCGATGGTGCTGCTGCGCTGGTCTGTCAGGGCCAGCAGCGCGATGTCCCGGTGGCCGGCGGCCAGAAGCTTTTGCACCGCGAACTTGCTCAGCGTACAGTTATCCACCCCCACGAAGGGGGCGTTGATCCCCTGCATGCGCCGGTCCAGCATAACGATGGGGTAATCGGCGTAGACCGCTTCGATCAGCGGACGGCTGTACACTTCCCCGTGCACGGGCTGGATGATGATGCCCTGCACGCCCGCAGCCATCAGGGATTGCAGGGTATCCGCCTCCTGGGCCTGGTCGTTGCTGGTGGAGCAGACGATCAGATGCAGCCCGTGCCGGCGCGCCTCCAGCAGCGCGCCGTTGAGGATGTCCAGTCCAAAGGCGGAGGTGTAGCCGCCCATGACCAGCGCGATCAGGTTCCCCGGCTTGGGCGCCGGCGCTGTGGAGGCGCAGATCTGCGACGCAGTGGAGGCAACGAAGGAGCCCTTCCCGCGGATGCGGACAATGAGCCCCTCGTCCACCAGGCGCTTCATGGCGCTCTTGGTGGTGATCCGGCTAACGAACAGCGCCTTGGCCAGCTCGGACTCGGGCGGCAGCTTGCCCTCGGCATAGACGCCGTTGAGGATATCCTCCTTGATGCGATGATACACCTGTTGGCTCAAGGTTTCACGGCTCTGCATGCCTGATGCCTCCTATTCTCTGCGCCCTGTGCAGCGATTCCCATCTCCGGCGCTGCATTTTATGGAAAACGATCAATTCCTGCTTTCATTATACGCAAGCGTCCAAGCAAAGTCAATTAAATATATAAAAAGCCTAAAAATTATATATAATATGCTTTGGATGCGCCGGATCCCGCCGCACAGGAAGCCAAAATTGTAAAAAAATGTAAATTATTGCAGCATCGTCCTGCCACTGGTTTGACAAAGATATGCGAATGCTTTATAATCAAATTTACTTGTGAAAGGAGCAGCGCGTTGCAATGGGCCGAAATAAGGTGACCATCTACGATATTGCCCGGGAAGCGGGGGTGTCCCCGGCGACGGTTTCGCGCATATTGAAGGGCAGCTCCACGGTCAGCGAGGAGAAGGTGGGCCGGGTCAGCGAGCTGATTCGCAAATACAACTTTCACCCCAGCGCAGTGGCCAGGGCGCTTTCGGAGACGCGGACAAAGACCATCGGCATGGTGATGGCGGACACGGGCAATCCCTACTATAGCAGCGTATACTCCGCCTGTTGCGACGAAGCGTATAAGCGCGGCTACATTTCCATGCTGCTCAGTACCCAGTCCCGCCCGGAAATGGAGGTTTCGGCGCTGACGAAGCTGGCGGAGCAGCGCGTGGACGCCATTGTGCTGTGCGGCGGCCGCATCGACCTGATCGAACCGGATCCCGCCTTTACGCGCTTGCTGCTTTCCATTCGGGAAACGACGCACATTGTGCTGGGGTCCAAGAGCCGGTATGACCGGATCTATGGCATCTCTGTGGACCATGAGGCATCCATGAATCTGGCGATGGAGTATTTGGTCCGGCTGGGGCATCGGGATATCGGCTTCGTGTTCACGGGCGTTCAGTATTATGGTACCAAGGAGAAGCTGGAAAGCTTCCGGCGGGAAATGGAAAAGTACGGTCTGCCTGTGCGCGAGGAATGGCTGATCCAGGTGCCGGGGTATGACTGCGGCTCGGGCCGGGAGGGGATTGAGCGCCTGCTGACGCTGCCTGAGCAGCCCACCGCCCTGCTGGGGATCAACGATATGGTCACCGCTGGCATGCTGCAGGCGCTGCTGGCCCATGGGCTGTGCGTGCCGGAACACTACTCCCTGCTGAGCTTCGACGACACCTACATCACAACCCTGACGGCGCCCCAGCTTACTGCGGTGGATTACGACTACAATAAATATGCGCATATGCTGATTGAAACGGCCATCGACGCCATCGCTGAAAAAAGCCTGCCGATGAACCGGTACATTTCGCCCACGCTGACGGTGCGGAGCTCGTGCGCAACCTATCCGCGCAGGGAGAAAGTGCTCGGATAGGCTGCCGCTCTACCCTGGCGGGAACGGTCGCGGAAAGGAATGCCTTCCTTTCCGTTTTTTGTTGGTACGAAGGATCTTTCGCCGAAATTTCATGGAAAAGGACGAAAGGCGGCTGGCGAATTTTCCAGATGCCTATATAAATTCGTAAAAAATAGCTTGACACTCTTTGATGCTTGTGCTATATTGAATATATGAAACGGGTTTCAAGTAGTCGATTTGTACATTCAGCACTTTCTCCTCTTTTTTTAGGATTCTATGCTTGAAACCGGTTTCTTCACCATGAAAGCGCACTTCTGAAGGTTGCAAGAAGGCGTCGGATTCAGAAAGGTGGAGGAGACCATGGCCCAATCCCAGAAAGTCGTCGTCAATCCAAGCTACAAAAAACCCAGCTTCTTCCGGCTGGTGTCCCAGAACAAGACGCTGCTGCTCATGTGTCTACCGGCGGTCGTCTTCTTTTTCGTTTTCTCGTACATGCCCATGCCCGGCGCGTACATTGCCTTCACCAACTTCCAGTATAACAAGGGCATCTGGGCCAGTCCTTTCGTGGGGTTTCAGAACTTCAAGTTCCTGTTTACCTCCGGCCAGCTGACGCTGCTGCTGCGCAACACGATCCTGTACAATGTGGCGTTCATCGTGCTGGGCAACTTCCTGCAGCTGCTCTTCGCCATTCTGCTGAACGAAGTGCAGTCCAAGCGCTACAAGAAGACCACCCAGTCCATGATGTTCCTGCCTTACTTCATCTCGGACGTGTTGGTCTCCCTGCTGGTGTACAACCTGCTGAATTATGACTACGGCTTCATTTCCAACCTGGTTCGCTCCATGGGCGGGGAAATGGCCAAGGTGTACCAGATGCCCGGCGCATGGCCCTTCATCATCGTGCTGGTGAACCTGTGGAAGGGCACCGGCTACGGCACGGTGGTGTACTTCGCGGCCATCACCGGCATGGACTCCTCCATGATGGAAGCGGCGCAGATCGACGGCGCCAACGGTTTCCAGCGCATCCGCTACATCACGCTGCCCACCCTGAAGCCCACGGTGGTTATCCTTTTCCTCTTCGCCATCGGCGGCATCCTGAAGGGCAACTTCGGTCTGTTCTACAACCTGGTGGGCAACAACTCCATGCTGTTCCAAACCACGGATATCATCGAAACTTATGTATACCGCTCCATGATGAACAGCTTCAACTTCTCCCAGTCCAGCGCTGTGGGTCTGTTCCAGAGTGTAGTCGGATTCTTCATCGTAATCGGAGCCAACGCGTTTGTGAAGCGTCTGGATCCGGACTACGCGCTGTTCTGATCGCGGTTTAAGAGAAAGGAGCGTTGACTAGCTATGGCACAGACGAAAACAACCCCTGAGCTTCACAACCGCCCCACCCATGTGAAGCTGGATGTTTCCGATAAAATCATTCGCGGCTTTACCTATGTGATTGTTTCACTGTTCAGCCTGATGTGCATCATCCCCTTCTGGATGATCGTGGCGTCTTCCTTCGCCAGTGAAGCATCCATCCGCCTCTCCGGTTTTACCCTGTGGCCCAGTGAATTTTCGGCTTACTCCTATGAGCTGCTGCTGAAGTCGCCGGATCAGATGATCGGCGCATACGTCGTCACCATCTGCCTGGCGGTGGTTGGTACGGCTATTGGCCTGTTCGTTATCTCCATGACGGGCTACGCCCTGCAGCGCCGGGACTTCCCCTTCCGCAACGGCATCATGTTCTACATTTACTTCACTTCGCTGTTCTCCGCCGGCCTGGTTCCCTTCTATCTGTTGATTGTGCAGACGCTGAACCTACGGGATACCTATTGGGCGGTCCTGCTGCCGCTGTTGATGAGCCCGTGGCTGATCGTGCTGATGAAGAACTTCGTTAAGGCAATTCCCCATGAAATTACCGAATCCGGCAAGATCGACGGCGCCGGCGACTTCCGCATCTTCTACGCGCTGATTCTGCCTTCCCTGAAGCCTGCGTTGGCGACCATCGGCCTGTTCCTGGCGCTGGGGTACTGGAACGAGTGGTACTACTCCTCCCTGTTCCTGACCTCCAAGGTGGAGTACCGTCCCCTGCAGTTCCACCTGTACAACGTCATCAACAAGGTTGCCAGCCTGCGTAACTCCGTGGCCGGTTCCAACGTAACCTTGACCACGGATCTCCCCAGTGAAACGCTGAAAATGGCCACCGCCGTAATGGCAACCGGTCCTATCATTCTGCTGTACCCCTTCGTGCAGAAGTACTTCGTGGCCGGCCTGACCGTCGGCGCTGTGAAGGGCTAATTCCCTGGTGCTGATTCTCGCGGCATAAGCCGTTAGAATAGAAAAGGAGGAGTGAATCCCATGAAAAAGCTGATTGCCCTGCTTGTGGCGATGATGATGCTCGTTATGGCGCTTCCCGCTATGGCAGAGACGGCCATCGACACGTCGGAGCACGTAACTGTGACCTATCTGGTTACCGGTGACATTCCGACAAACCGTACTGAAGAAGTGCTGGCCAAGATCAATGAGATCCTCAATGAGAAGGTCAACGCTACCCTGGAGATCCAGTGGATTGAGTGGACCAACTGGCAGACCAACTACAACCTGGCCCTGGCTACCCAGGACGGCAGCGTTGACCTGATCTGCACCGCCACCGACTGGCTGGACGCTTGGCCCAACACCCAGCGCGGCGCTTTCCTGCCCCTCACGGAGGAAATGCTGCAGACCTATGCTCCGCAGACTTGGGCGCAGGTTCCTGCCGAGAACTGGGAACTGTGCAAGTACAACGGCGAAATCTACATGATCCCCGAGGATAACTACACGCAGTGGACCAACCACGGCTTCATGTACCGTGGCGACTGGGCGAAGGAAGCCGGTCTGGAAAATGGCGTGCATTCCTGGGAAGACCTGGGCGTGTACTTCCAGTGGATCAAGGACAACAAGGAAGGCGTGTATCCCTGGGACGCTGACGGCAACGGCTCCTCTTACGCTCCGCAGCTGTCTGGCGGCTGGCAGACCTCCCATACCACCAACGTCTTTATCGAAGGCCTGCCGGTAGGCCTGTTCTATGGCAACTCCAAGGATGATCCCTACACCCTGAGCCGCTACTACCTGGAAGGCGACGAGCTGGTGAACTTCGCCAAGAATATGAAGGCTTGGGCGGATGCCGGCTACTGGCGTACTGACGTGCTGAACTACTCCGGCGCTCAGGATGCCCTGATGAAGGAAGGCACTTCCGGCGCCCGTCAGCACCACACTGAAACCTGGACCGGTTTCCGCACGGATATGGAGAAGTCCCAGCCCGGTTCTGACCTTGGGTTCTTCTTCTTCGGTGAGGAAATGGACAACCTGGTGTCTCTGAACATCACCCACGGCGCTCTGGCGATTGCCAACTCCAGCAAGAACCCCGAGCGTGCGCTGATGGTTTACGACCTCCTGCGCAACGATCCTGAAATCTATCGTCTGATGATGTACGGCATCGAGGGTGAAATGTACACGCTGGACGAGAATGGCTACATGGTTCGTCCCGAGGGCTTCGAGCAGGCTTCCGATGGCGTTGACTTCAACTTCTGGTGCGGCCGGAACGACGATATCGGCCTGCGCAACGCCGAACTGGATTGGGATGCCATCGACGAGCTGTACGCCCGCTATGACGAGATCGCTACCGGCTATCCCTACGGCAAGGTCGTGTTCGATCTGACCAACATCCAGGTGTACCTGGACAACATCTCCAACGTATACAACACCTATATGCCTCGCATCTGCTTCGGCCTGATGGACGATCCGGAAGCCTATGTGGCTGAGTTCCGCACCCAGCTGCAGAACGCCGGCATCGAGACCGTGATGACCGAGATCCAGAACCAGCTGAACGCTGTGTATGGTGCTGAGTAAGCGAGACTGACGCAACCAAAATGGGAACCGGCCGGAAGGGAGCGCTCCATGGCAGTCACGCCAGAAGTATTCCCGGAGGGTCGGTTCCCTCTTTGTTATGACGGAGGAACTTATGCGCGAGATACTGAGCTTGAATCGGGACTGGCGGTTCCACCTGGGGGACGAGGTGGGCGCGGATTATATGGGCCACGACGATCGGGCCTGGCAGAAGGTGACGCTGCCCCACGACTGGTCCGTGGCCTATCCCTTTGACAAACGCAACGCCAGCGGTACGGGATACCTGCCCGGCGGCACCGCCTGGTACAGGAAGCGCTTTGCGCTGCCGGATGCGGTGGCGGGGAAGCGCGTGCGCATCTGCTTTGGCGGCGTGTACAAGCATGCCCGGGTGTGGATCAACAGCAATTATCTGGGCCAGCGGGCGTACGGGTACGCTTCCTTCAGCTACGACGTGACCGCCTTTGTGCGCCCGGGTGAAAATGTGATTTCCGTGCGGGTGGAGCATGAGGAGGTGGCGGACTCCCGCTGGTTCACCGGCAGCGGCATTTACCGGGATGTGACGCTGGAAATCAGCGATCCTCGCGGCTTCCGCCCTGAAAGCGTCTTCGTGACCACCGAGAGCATCGGCGAAGATGGCGAAGCCATCCTGTGTGTGCGCTATGAAACCGAGGGAGCGGAGCAGGCCGTTTTTGCGCTGACCGACGCCCAGGGGAAGTGTGTGGCGGAGGGTACGGCACAGGGTCCGGCGGGGGAAAGCCGTCTGGCGGTCCCCGGGGCACAGCTTTGGTCCTCGGAACATCCGGCGCTGTATACGCTCACGGCCCAGGCCTGCTGCGGCGGCGCGGCGGTGGACCAGATAACGGTTCCTGTGGGCATTCGTACATTGCGCTTTGACGGGGACAAGGGCTTCTTCCTCAATGGGCAAAGCGTGAAGCTGCGCGGCGTGTGCGTGCACCATGACGCTGGGGCGCTGGGCGCGGCGGTGCCCAAGACCGTGTGGCGCAGGCGGCTGCAAAAGCTCAAGGATATGGGCTGCAATGCCCTGCGCACGGCGCACAATCCGCCGGACACGCATCTGCTGGATCTGTGCGACGAGATGGGATTCCTGGTCATGGATGAGGCCTTCGACGAGTGGGAGGGCGCGAAGAACAAGTGGTGGCAAGGCCACAATGTGTATCCGCCCAAGCGCTATGGCTATGCGGAGGATTTCCCGCAGTGGCATCGCATCGACCTGGAGGATATGGTGCGCCGGGACCGGAATCATCCTTGCATCATCATCTGGAGCATTGGCAACGAGATTGATTATCCCAACGATCCCTATGTGACGCCGCTGTTCCAGGAGGTGCTGGGCAACAACGATGCCAACAAGCCCGCGGCGGAGCGTCAGTATGATCCCCGCAAACCCGACGCGGGACGCCTGGCGGTGATTGCCCGGGAGCTGGTGGAAATTGTCCATGGCCTGGATACCACCCGCCCTGTGACCAGCGCGCTGTCTTTCCCGGAGCTTAGCAATCGCACCGGCTTTGCGGATGTGCTGGACGTGGTGGGGTACAACTACAAGGAACAGTTTTATCCGGAGGACCATGCCAAGTATCCCGGCCGGGTGATCTACGGCAGCGAGAACAGCAAGGACCCGGAAGCCTGGTATGCGGTGCGGGACAACGACTATATCTGCGGCCAATTCCTGTGGACGGGCGTGGACTTCCTGGGCGAATGCCGGGGATGGCCCGTGCGCATCTCCCAGGCGGGTCTCATGGACCTGGCCGGCTATGAAAAGCCGCAATACGCGCAGCGCAAAGCCCTGTGGACCAAGGCGCCCTATGTGCGCATTGCCGTGGGACCGGTGGACGCGCGGTATCCGGACCAGGAGGCATTTGTCTGGGAGGGCGAGCCCGGCGAAGCGTTGGGCGTGAGCTGCTACACCAACGCGGAGCGGGTGGAGCTGCTGCTCAACGGCCAATCCCTGGGCGTCAAAACGCTAACGGCGATGGACGGCTGCCGGGCCCGCTGGACGGTGCCCTATGCTGCAGGGGAGCTTCGCGCCGTGGTTCCGGGAGCGGAGGATTGCCTTTGCACCACCGGCTGTGGCGCGACCCTCAGCCTCTGCCCGGACACGGAGCGGCTGGCGGCGGACGGCGTATTCGTGGCGCAGGTGGAAGTAAGCCTGTTGGACGCTCAGGGCCGTCTGGCGGCGGCCCACGACACGGAAGTGACGTATCAGCTTGTGGGCGACGCGGAGATCCTTGGCATTGAAAACGGCGCGCCCGACGATTTGACGCCTTACGCTTCCAGGCAGCGGTCCACCAGAGGGGGCCGGGCCATTGTGTACCTGCGCGCGGGAACGCATAAGGACGAGATTGTTCTGCATGCGTTTACTGGGGATGGGATCAAGGCGCAATGCAGGCTACGCCAGGAGTGAACGGGACGCCTGTGGCTGTCTCCCAAACGATCGGGACACGCTGGTAAAACCCGGCGCATGGGAAGATCGTTTTTGCATTTGCTGGATACACTGGGGGCTCTCTCCGCATGAGTCGGGGAGAGCCCTTTTGATATGAGACGGCCCATCGGTTATGGGCCGTTTTCCTGTACGATGGGTCAGAAATCGACGATGAAGGTATGTTTTATCGTATATACGGTCCAAGTCCGCTTCGATATAATGAAAACAAATCAGGACGTGGAGGGATCGTTCATGCGACTTTTTTATACGCCGCCGCATGCGCGGGTGGGGGATGTGATTCCCTATTATGAGGATGGCGTCTTTCATCCGTTTTATTTGAAAAATTGGAACGCATACTGGGGAGAAGACCGGCAGGATGGCTGGCATATGCTGTCCACCAGGGATCATTTGCATTTTACGGAGCAAGCCACCGGGATTCGCGGTGGCACGGGCTCGGTGGTGAAGCATGACGGCATGTACCATCTGTTCTACTGCGTATTTCAGCAAAACCCGCAGCGGCAATGGATTTGCCATGCGGTCAGCGAGGACCTGCGAGCATGGAAGCCCTTGCCGGAGGAGACCTTTGGGCCGGACGAGGCCATCTATCTTCCCACGGATTGGCGGGATCCGTTTGTGTTTTTTCACCCGGAGGAACAGCGCTGGTGGATGCTGGTGTGTGCACAGCGTCAGGGAAAAACGGCTCGGCGGGGCTGCGTGGGCCTTTGTACATCCCAGGACCTGCATCATTGGCAGTGCGAGGAACCAATCTACGCGCCGCAAGCGTCCATGTCGGCGTATGAATGCCCGGACCTGTTTTTCCTGAATGGATGGTGGTATCTGATTTTTTCGCAGTTTACGGATCGGTTCGCCACCTGCTATCGCATGGGACGCTCGCCCAGAGGGCCGTGGCAGCGCCCCCAGGTGGATACCTTCGACGCCCGGGCGTTCTACGCTGCGAAAAGCGGAACGGACGGGGTTCATCGCTATTTGTATGGCTGGAACCCCAGCAAGACACAGGATCAATGGCGGTTCAGCCCTGGGCAGTATCCCGGCAACGACTACAACACGTGGGACTGGGGCGGAAGCCTGATTGTGCATGAGCTATGGCAGCGGCAGAACGGCACCCTGGGGGTCAGGCCGGTACCGGCGCTGGAGCGGGCGCTCACAGTGCCCAGCCATCTGCGTTGGAAACCCATGAACGGAGCCTGGCAAGTGGAGGAACAGGCGCTTTCGGTGAACGCGCCGGGACTTTATGCGGCGGTCATTTCGGAAAATCAGGTGCCGGAAACAGCAAGGCTGGCGTTTGATTTCCGCTTTGCAGAGGGAACCCAGCGAATGGGCCTGGCGCTGCAGGTGGACGAGGATTTTGCACAGGGTTATTACTTTTACTTTGAGCCCAAGCGGCAGCGGGTGGCGTTCAAGGGGCCGCTGTGCATGCACGAGCAAGGCGGATGGACCTTTCCCTTTGATGTGGAGCTGGAGCGTCCCCTGACGTTAACGCCCGGGGAAAGATACCATGTGCAGCTCTTTGTGGATGAGACGGTGATGTGCCTGTATGTGAATAACGAAGTAGCGCTGACTGCGCGGGGTTACGACCTGCGTGCACGCCGCTTCGGGCTGGTAGTGGACGATGGAAGCGCATGCTTTTCGCAATTAAGTTTAACGACGCCGTCTGCGCAGAAAGGATAAGCGGAATGGAAAAGCTGTTCTACCGGCCCGAGAGGGCAGTTCTGGGCGATGTGATCCCGTTTTACGATCATGGGGAGTTCAAACCTTTTTATCTGCGCAATTTCCGCTGCAACCGGGATGCCGGGCACCGGGACGGTTGGGTGATGCTGACCACAAAGGATCACCTGCATTATGACGAGCATGATACGGGCATCGTGGGTGGAACGGGGTCCGTGATTTATACCGGCGGCATGTACCACATGTTTTACTGCACCTTTCAGCAGTCCCCGGAGCGCAACTATATCGAGCATGCCACCAGCCCGGATCTGGATGTATGGACCACCATTCCCGAGGATCGTTTTGCTTCCGACGACGAGATCTATGCGCCGGTGCACTGGCGGGATCCCTTCGTGTTCTGGGTGGAGGAGGAGCAATGCTGGTGGATGATTCTTGCTGCGCAAAAAAAGGGACCCACCACCCGTCGGGGATGCGTGGGATTGTGCAAGTCCTCCGACCTGCATCACTGGACCTATGCGCAGCCCCTGTATGCGCCGATGAATGCGCAGTGCGCGTTTGAGTGCCCGGATCTGTTCCGGTGGGGCGACTGGTATTATTTGGTATTTTCGTCATATGCCGACCGTTTTCAAACGCTGTATCGCATGAGCCGTTCCCTGCATGGCCCCTGGCTTACGCCGGAAATCGACACCTTTGATACACGGGCCTTCTACGCGGCCAAGACCGGCACGGACGGGCAGCGCCGTTTGATCTATGGCTGGAATCCAACCCGCGAGCTGGACGATCACCATTTTGATCCCCGGGCGCCTCACACGCAGGACTGGAATGGGTGGGACTGGGGAGGAAACCTGGTGGTGCATGAGCTGTTTCAGCAACCCGACGGCACTTTGCGCGTTGCGCCAATGCCGGAGGTGCTGCAGGCCGTGTCGCGGAAAGAGAGTTTGCGGCTGTCGCCTTTGTGCGGCGCGTGGGATTGCCGCGGGGATTGCGCAGAGGCGGATGCCAAGGATGGATATGCCAGCCTTTTACTGAATCCCATGGAGGGAACTTGCCGGCTATCCATGGATGTAATCCTGCTGGCGCCGACGGCCCAGCTGGGGGTGGCGATGCATGTGGATGAACGCTTTGCCGAAGGTTACTATGCCATTGTGGATCCCTTCCGAAAGCGGCTGGAGTTCAAAAGCCCCATTCGCATGACGGAGCGGGGCGGGCAGGCGTTTCCCTATGAAGTGGAACAGGAGCGCCCCGTACCTCGAGCGCTGGGAGAGCGCTTCCACCTGGATGTGGTGGTGGACGGCAGCATACTGGAGGTGTACCTTGACCGGCGGGTCGTGCTGGGCACACGAATGCTCGCGGCAAAGGATGGCTGCTGGGGGCTGTTTGCCTCCGAAGGGCAGGTCAGGTTTGAGCATATCGCTTGCTTTCGCTCGTGACTCCTGGGGGCGAAAGTGCTTGACTTGCATTGGCCGGGCGCTATACTGAAAGGGAAAACAGGACAGAGGAGAGCACCATGACCTACCAAGATTTGCTGCAGCGGCTTACAGATCTGCGCTTGCTGGCGATTCCTGCACCGCCGGAGGAGCGGGGAGGATGCATGTCCAGCTATGATCGCGCCTCCCGCTATGACGCGCAGACGGATACCTATGTGAACTGGTCGGCAAACGATGATGGCTCAGGCGCGGTGGAGCGCCTGACGGACGGAAGCATTGTGGCCTTTGACTGCGACGGGCCGGGGGTGATTTGGCGCGTGTGGAGCGCGCTGCCGCAGCAAGGCGCCATGCGCGTTTATCTGGATCACGAGCCCAAGCCGGCCATTGATGTGCCCTTTATCGATTGGTTTGAGAAGCAAGGGGACGATGTTCCTCCGCTGAATTTTTCGGAATTGTCTTTGCGGCTGTCGCGAGGACGCAACAGCTGGATTCCCATTCCGTTTCAGCGTCATTGCCGGATCGTTTTAGCGCCCGGATGGGGACAATATTACCATTTTACCTATACGCGCTTTCCCGAGGGTACGCAGTTGCCGGACTGGCAGAGCTGCCAGAGCACGGATGCGTACATTGCCCTGGCCCAGACCGACCATACGCTGTATGACCGGGGGGAAACGGAGCATGAAACGGAGGCTCGCACGCTGACGCGGGTGATGCCGGGGGAGGAAGCGACGGTCTTTGCCGCCAGGGATAGCGGCGCCATTCAGGAGATGACGCTGTATGCGCAGGGGCTTCGGGAGGATCCGTATCTCCTCCGCAGGCTGGTGCTGAAGATTTACTGGGATGGTCGGGAAATCCCAGCAGTGGAAGCACCCCTGGGAGATTTCTTTGGAGGAGCGCCGGGATATGCCCATTACCGTTGCCTGCCCATGAGCATGGAGAAGCCTGCGTTCTCCTGCAGGTTCTATATGCCTTTTGCTCGCGGCTGCCGGGTTGTGGTGAAAAATCTGGACTATGCGCCCCACGATCTTCGCCTGGCGTTTGCCCTGGAGGAGCTGGAGGCGGCGCAGGCGTCGAAAATGCTTCGATTTCATGCAAAGTGGCACCGGGGGGAGATGTGCGGGCTGGAGGATGCGCGCTTTCGTCCCGGAGGAGACCGCTGGCCTGACTGGCCCCTGCTGATTGTGCGGGGAGCCGCCGGAAGGTTTTGCGGGGTACACCTGCATGTGGTCAACCAGTGGCCCCAGCCTGAAAAAGCCGCGGACAGCTGGTGGTACGGCAAATGGGACCGTAAAAGCGTGGACTGGTGGTGGGGGGAAGGGGATGAGAAATTTTTTGTGGACGGCGAACGGTTCCCCTCCACCTTTGGCACCGGCAGCGAGGATTATATTGGATACGCCTGGGCCGCAGAACCTCCCTTTGCCAGGTTTGACAGCGCGTTTGCCTGCATGAACGCTATGCCGGTCCATGGCAATGGACATACCAGCGTGAGCCGCTTTCAGGTTGCGGACAATGTGCCCTTTCAGCGCGAGTTTTGCGGATTTTTGGAGAAATACAAGCCGGACCAATGGGGAAAAGGCTGCCGGTGCCTGTATGCAGCCACGCCCTATTGGTATCAGCAGGCGGAAACGGACGATGCGTATCCAGCCCTGGACGAGAATTCGCTGATGCTGGGCTGCGACGAATGAAAGGGGTGTAGAACGGATGCTGTATGGCGGAATTGAGGCAGGCGGAACAAAAATGGTTTGCGCGGTGGGCGATGAGGCAGGAAAGGTGCTGCGCCGAGTCAGCTTCCCTACCCGGTATCCGGAACAGACCATTCCCCAGATGATTGATTTTTTCAGGGGGCAAGGCATAGCTGCCCTGGGGATTGGATCCTTTGGGCCGCTTTCGCTGCGCCGGGAGGCGGCGGATTACGGGGCCATCACATCCACGCCCAAGGTTGGGTGGAAGGACTATCCGCTGCTGCAAACGTTTCGGGATGCGTTGCGTGTGCCCGTGGAGATCGACACGGACGTGAACGCGGCGGCGTTGGCTGAATGCACACTGGGCGCGGCCAAAGGTTTGCGCAATTGCCTGTACGTGACGGTGGGTACAGGCGTAGGCGGCGGCGTCATTGCGGAGGGACAGCTGCTGCACGGGATGCTTCACCCGGAGCTGGGACATTTGCTGATGCAGCCGGCGGAAGGGGATCCATGCCCGCAAGGCTATTGCCCCTATCATCAAGGGTGCCTGGAGGGCTGCGCCTGCGGACCGGCGATTGAGAAGCGCTGGGGCAAGCCGGCCAAGGAACTGCCCCCGGATCATCCGGCGTGGGAGGTGGAGAGCGACTATCTGGCGCAGCTATGCGTGGATGCGGTGGTTTGCCTTTCGCCGGAGCGCATCATCCTGGGCGGGGGCGTGATGCATCAGCGTCAGCTGTATCCCAAGATTCGGGAAAAGACCCGGCGGCGATTGGGGGGATATATCCGAACCGGGCAGGTGGAGGATCTGGAGCGCTACATCGTCGCGCCGGGCTTGGGGGATGACAGCGGTATTGTGGGGGCGTTGCTGCTGGCGCGCCGCGCGGAAGCGAACCGGCCCGGCTGAATGGAGGATGAGGAGGAAGCGTCATGAAACAAGCAAAGGAAAAATCCTTTTTACGCTCGATGGTTTTTCGCTGGTTTGCTCCATCGGTGATTCTTTTGCTTGTGTTTATGACGTTTTTTCTGATTCTGCTGGATATTTCCAACCGGCATAACGAGGAGTTG
>DBFBGQ010000002.1:0-14199 GCA_048201975.1 Candidatus Egerieenecus sp.
GGGATCTATTCCAGCCGGAAGCTGGAAGAAGCCTGTCAATATCGGATTGACTTCAGATGGCTGCTGGAGGATCAAAAGGCACCGGATCACACGACATTTGCACGTTTCCGCACGGGCCGCTGCCGGGAAGTGGTGGAAGATCTGTTCTATCAGTTTGTAAAGAAACTGGAGGACATGAGCGAAACAGACCACAAAACGGTATACATCGACGGAACAAAGCTGGAAAGCGCTGCTGGCCGGTACACCTTTGTGTGGCGCAAACCCATCCAAAAGCATCTGGCGAAGGTAAAAGCGGAACATCAAAATGGCCAATTTGTAACCGACGCATGGTACCGCTGCGAGGACTGCGCCGGCTGTCCCTGCCGCGGGCAATGCTGCCAGGCAAAAGACCCCAACCAGCCCAAGGAAGTTTTTGGGCAAAGAACCTTCTGGGAAAAGCGCAAACAGGCTACACGCAATAGTTCATCCGAGCGCGGCATGCAACTGCGTGTGCGCCGCTCTATTCAGGTGGAAGGCGCGTTTGCGCTGCTGAAAAGCGACTTTGGGTTTCGGCGCTTTCTCACCAGAGGAAAAGGCAATATTCGCCCGGAGCTGTTTTTCCTGGCCCTGGCGCTTGACCTGAAAAAGCTATGGATGAAGCGGGAACACAACCGGCTCAAAACGCGAGCGTCTCTCAAAATGGTTTCGTAGTGCGCGCAGAAATTGAAAAGCTATCCACATGCGGGTTTGTTTTCGACAGCCCTGGTTTCTTATGCCTCTTTTCGCTTTGGTTGCTTGCTTTTTGACGCTATGCCGCCGTTTTTCTCTTGATTTGTTTGCAAAAAGGGCGTGCCGCAGAAGTTGCTTTCTGCAACACGCCCCCTTGCTGGGTTATTGATTTTGCTTGCAAAATCAATTCCTTACACCCTCGGACGACCTCTGGTTGGCCGAAGATGCTTCCTCGAAAAAGTGGGTTTATCCACTTTTTCGACACGCCCGCGGGAAGGAACTCCCCTTATCCCCTTTTGAGCATGGGGGCCAGGAATTCCCCGGTAAAGGAGCTCGGGCAGCGGCAGACCTCCTCGGGGACGCCGGCGGCCACAATCTCCCCGCCCCCGTCCCCGCCCTCGGGGCCCAGGTCGATGAGGTAGTCGCTGACCTTGATCACGTCCAGGTTGTGCTCGATGACCAGCACGCTGTTGCCGTTGTCGGTCAACCGCTGCAATACGCTGATGAGCTTGTCCACGTCGGCCATGTGCAAGCCGGTGGTGGGCTCGTCCAGGAGATAGATGGTCTTGCCGGTGGACTTGCGGCTGAGCTCCGTGGCCAGCTTCACCCGCTGGGCCTCGCCCCCGGAGAGGGTGGTGCTGGCCTGCCCCAGCTTCATGTACCCCAGCCCCACGTCGTAGAGGGTCTCCAGCTTGCGCAGGATCAGCTGATGGCTTTCGAAGAAGCCCATGGCTTCCTCCACGTTCATCTCCAGCACCTCGTAGATGTTCTTGCCCTTGTAGGTCACTTCCAGGGTTTCCCGGTTGTAGCGCTTGCCCTTGCACACCTCGCAGGGCACGTAGATATCCGGCAGGAAGTGCATCTCGATCTTTAGCAGCCCATCCCCGCCGCAGGCCTCGCAGCGGCCGCCCTTGACGTTGAAGGAGAAGCGGTTCTCCTTGTACCCCCGGGCCTTGGCCTCCGGGCACATGGCGAACACCTTGCGGATCAGGTCGAACAGCCCCGTATAGGTGGCCGGGTTGCTCCGCGGGGTGCGGCCGATGGGGCTCTGGTCGATGCAGATGATCTTGTCCAGCTGCTCCACGCCCTCCATGGCGTCGAAGCGGCCGGGGCGGGTCTTGGCCCGGTTCAATACCCGGGCCAGGTGCTTGTAGAGGATTTCGTTGACCAGGCTGCTTTTGCCCGAGCCGCTGACCCCGGTGACGCAGCACAGCACCCCCAGGGGAATGCGCACGTCAATATGTTTCAGGTTGTGCTCCTGTGCGCCGCGAACGGTGAGCCAGCCCGTGGGCGTCCGCCGCCGGCTGGGCACGGGGATCCGCTTCACCCCGGAAAGGTACTGCCCCGTGAGGCTCTCCGGGCAGGCCTTGATGTCCTCCACGGTGCCCTGGGCCACAATGCGGCCCCCGTGGATGCCCGCCCCCGGCCCCACGTCCACAATCCAGTCCGCGGCGTACATGGTGTCCTCGTCGTGCTCCACCACGATCAGCGTGTTGCCCTGGTCCCGCAGCTTTTTCAACGTGGCCAGCAGCTTGTTGTTGTCCCGCTGGTGCAGCCCGATGGAGGGCTCGTCCAGGATGTAGAGCACCCCCATCAGCGCCGAACCGATCTGCGTGGCCAGGCGGATGCGCTGGGCCTCGCCCCCGGAAAGGCTGGCCGCCGCGCGGTTCAGCGTCAGGTACCCCAGCCCCACGTCGATGAGGAAGCCCAGCCGGGCGTTGATCTCCTTCAAAATTTGCGCGGCGATCATCCGCTCCTTTTCGGTGAGGGTCAGCCCGGCGAAGAAGTCCCGGGCCTCCCGGATGGACAGGGCGGAGACCTGGGCCAGGTTTCGCCCGCCCACGGTGACGGCCAGGGCTTCCGGCTTCAGGCGCTGGCCGTGGCAGTCCGGGCAGGGCTCCTCGGCCATATATTCCTCATAGGCCTGCTTCATGGCCTCGCTGGTGGTTTCCCGGTAGCGCCGCTGCAGCGTGGGGATCACCCCTTCAAAGGCGGTGCTGTATTCCCCACGGCCCGCGGCGCTCTCGTAGGTGATGGTGAGCTTCTCCGTGCCCGTGCCGTAGAGGATGGCGTTCCACGCCTCGGGGGAGAAGTCCTTCACCGGGGTGTCCAGGGTGAAGCCGTAGCGCTTGCCCATGGCGGAAAAGTATTGCATGGCGATGCCGCCGCTGTCCGAGGTGTTGAAGCCCATGGCGTTCAGCGCCCCGCCCCGCAGGGACAGCTCCTTGTCCGGGAAGAGGATGTCCGGGCTGATTTTCATCAGCGTGCCCAGGCCCGAGCAGGTGGGGCAGGCGCCGAAGGGGCTGTTGAAGGAGAACATCCGCGGCGCCAGCTCCTCAATGCTCACCCCGCAGTCCGGGCAGGCGTAGTTCTGGCTGAACAGCAGCTCCCCCTTGTCGAACAGGTCGATGATCACCAGCCCCGCGGACCTGGCGCAGGCGGTTTCCAGGGAGTCCGCCAGCCGCTGGCGCAGCTCCTTCCCCGGCCGGACGATCAGCCGGTCGATCACCAGCTCGATGGTGTGCTTCTTTTTCTTGTCCAGGGCGGGGGTGTCGTCCAGCTCGTAGAGCTCCCCGTCGATGCGCACCCGCACAAAGCCGCTCTTCCGCGCCTCCTCCAGCACCTTGGCGTGCTCCCCCTTCCGGGCCCGCACCACCGGCGACAGCACCTGCATCCGCGTCCCTTCCGGGTAGGCGGTGATGGCGTCCACCATTTGGTCAATGGTTTGCTGCTTGATCTCCTTGCCGCACTTGGGGCAGTGGGGCACGCCGATGCGGGCGTAGAGCAGGCGCAGGTAGTCGTGGATCTCCGTCACCGTGCCCACCGTGGACCGGGGGTTCCGGCTGGTGGTCTTCTGGTCGATGGAGATGGCCGGGGACAGCCCCTCGATGGCGTCCACGTCCGGCTTCTCCATTTGCCCCAGAAACTGCCGGGCGTAGGAGGAGAGGCTCTCCACGTACCGCCGCTGCCCCTCCGCGTATATGGTATCGAAGGCCAGGGAGCTCTTCCCCGAGCCGCTCAGCCCCGTGAACACCACCAGCTTGTCCCGGGGCACGGTGAGGCTCACATTTTGCAGGTTGTGCTCCCGGGCCCCCTGTATCACCAGATTTTCATGATTTCCCATTGCATTCCTCTGCCTTTGTTCCGTGGATTCCTGCTTTTGCCAGCCCTGACAGTTTACCACAAACCCATCGCCGGCGCAAGGCGAACACGAACAAATGTTTTATTTTCTGGGCGCTGCGCCCGTTTCCAGTGTGCGCAGCTGCCGCGGAAAAAAATCTTTTTCCCGCGGTGAACCTTTTGCCGGGGAGAAACGTCCGAATAAATGGGGACCCTGGGTCCGCCCATGGGAGCCATGGGAGGAGCGGGGGCGCTAAGGAGGGACAGGGATGGACGCGGCGACATTCAGCCGGGAGGCGATGGCGTGCCAGCGGCTGCTATACCACATCTGCTGGGCGATGCTGAGCAACGAGGCGGACTGCGCCGACGCGGTGCAGGAGGCGATGCTGCGGGCCTGGCAGCGGCAGGGCAGCCTGCGGCGCCCGGAGGCCTTCAGGCCCTGGCTGTGCAGGATCACGGCCAACGTGTGCAAGGATATGCTGCGCCGGCAGCGCCGGGAGCGCGCCCTGCCCCTGTGGGAGAGCGCGGCGGCCTCCGCCTACGACGAGGCGGGCCTGGACCTAAGGCAAGCGCTGGAGCAGCTTTCCCCGGAGCAGCGCGCCGCGGTGGCGCTGCATTACTTCGACGGCCTATCGGTGGAGGAGGTGAGCCGTTCCCTGGGGATTCCCAGCGGCACGGTGAAAACTCGCCTTCTGTATGCCCGACGCAAGCTCAGCCGGCTGCTTCGGGAGGAGTTGGAGGTGAGCGTATGACGGAGCAGGAATTTGCCCGATTGCTCAAGGATCAGGCCCCCGACCCCACGCCGGAGTTTGACCAGGCCATGGACCGGGCCCTGGAACAGATTGCCCGGGAACCGGAGCGGACGGCTCCCCGGCGCGTTTCCCGCCGGCGGGGGCTGGCCATGGTGCTGGCGGCGCTGCTGCTTGCGTCCGTGGCGGCGGCTGTGGCCTGGGGCCCGAGCGTGATTGACTTCTTTGTGGGGCAAACCCCGCCCCAGACCCAGGGGATGATCCAGCGGAACCTGGCCAGCGCTTCCTTTGCGCACTGCGATATCACCCTGCGGGAGGCCGCCTATGACGGCATGAGCCTGTACATCCTCTACAGCATCCGGGACCGGGACGCCACCGAGCCCCTGGGGGAGCTGGACCCCGTCACCGGCGAGCGGTATTTCTATGAAACCTCCACCCCGGGGATGGAGGCGGACGATGTGGGCTGGTGGCAGGACGGCCTGTGGATCGACGGCGTGGACACGGCTGTGCCAGGCATGAGCATATGGGAATACCGGGGCTCCGAGGTGCCCGGGGAAATGCTCTGCTACCAGCTCTGGCGGCTGGACCAGCTGGGGGTGTACCTGGAGGGCAAGGTGGAGATCACCCTGCCCCTGGGCAAGCGCCAGCCCCTGAGCATATTGACCGAGGACGGCGCGCAGATTCCCCCGGAGAGCGTGATGAGCTTCACCCTGGACGCCTCCATCCGGGACAGCGTGTCCATGGAGACCCCGGACTTCTCCCGGGAGATCGACGGCTACACCGCCTGGGTCAGCCAAGCGGTGTTCACCCCCGTGCAGGTGTACATCACCGTGGATTACCATGTGCCCCAGGACCTTCTGGACGCCTTTGCGGCGGCGCGCGGCGGGCAGCCCCAGGAGGAATGGAGGCAATACCGGCCCATGGATGTGGTGTTCTCCTGGGCCTCCGGCCTTTCCCTGGTGGACGGAGCCGGTCAGCCGGTGCAGCAGAAGGCGATCTTCTCCGCCGGCTGTCAGGGCGTTTCCGATACCCACATCTGGTACGCCTTCCCCGCCATGGCCGAGCTCCCCGGGGAGCTCTACCTGGCTCCGTGCAAGGACAACGGCGACGGGTATGACCTGACCCGGAGCATCCGGGTGAAATAGCGAAATGCAGTCCGAAACATGGCGTTTCGGACTCAGCGTGTCGAAAAAGTGGGAAAACCCACTTTTTCGAGGAAGCAACTTCGGCCAACCAGAGGTCGTCCGAAGGTGTAAGGAATTGATTTTGCACGCAAAATCAACCACCCGCCCCGGCGGCAAAGCCGCCGGATACGAATAAAAGTCGAAGGGGCTGCGGCCCCTCCGACGCCTCTGGTGAGTTTTTTGACAGTCTGATGCAGTCCGAAACATGGCGTTTCGGACTGCATTTTTGCGTATTGAGAAAGTATTTGATTTCAAAATCCTTGCAAGTTTTCCTTTGCGGCCTTGTAAGCGCAGAGGATTTCCCCCTGCTTATTTTTGTGCGTTCTTTTCCTCCAGCAGCCGCAGGCGGTAGAGGTGCGGCGTTGCCCCATACCTGCTGGCAAACTGCGAGATGAAGTACGCCGGGGTGCGGTAGCCCGTTTCGTAGGCAATCTGCTGCACGGTCATGTCCGTTTCCCGGAGGAGCTTTTCCCCGGCCTGGACCCGTTGCTCGTTCACATAGGCGGTGAAGTTCACGCCGGTTTCCTGCTTGAAAACCCGGCTGAGGTAGCGGGGGGTCAGATGGACCTGCCCGGCCAGCAGGTCCAGGGACAGGTCCTCCCGGAGATGCTCGGATACGTATTGCTTCACCTTGGCGATGGTCTGGGAGGAGCGCTGGGTTTCGGCGGTCTCCCCCTGCAGGTGGCGGGTAAGCGCCGCTTCCAGGTGGGCAAAGTACTGCTCCATGTCCGCGAAGCTGCTCTGATAGGCGGCCAGCAGGCGCTGCTCCTCCTGGGGCAGAGGCAGGGACTCCTTTTGCAGGGTATTGATCACCGTGTGGAACAGCACCACCAGGAAATCATGGTAGACCGAATAGTGATACTTGGCCTTGCGCAGCTCGGCGCGGAGGCTTTGCAGCTGCTCGCTCACCTGCCTGGGGTTGCGCTGGGCGATGGCGGCGGTCAGGGGCTGGAGCCTGCCGGGGTCGGGCCGGAGGCGCTTGTTTTCCCGGTCCAGGTACTGGCTGCCGTAGAGCACGCTTTCCTCCTGGTAGAACCACTGGTAATTTCTGGCCAGGGACGCGGTTTCATAGCAGGCGTACAGCTCGGTGAGGCTGTCCGTCCATTCTCCCACGCAGAAGAAGCTCTGGAGCATGAAGTGATCCTGGATAAACGCCTCCAGGCAGGAGAACAGCGGCAGCAGGGACGCCCGGGTCTCCTTGCGGCTGCCCACGATTACCGCCACGTCCATCTTGCCGTCGTCCATGGCCTGGAGGAAGAGCTGGTCGTCGTGGAGCTGCTCCAGGTAGGCAATGACGCTGTAGGTGATGTAGTTTCTGTTTTCATGGAGGATGCCCCGGGCGTCCTTTTCGCAGAAGTGCACAAGGAACACGTTCCATCCCGCCGCGGTGGGGTCCACCTGGACCATGCGCAGGCGGTTTTCAATTTCCACCAGGTTGGCGGGCTGCTTGCTCAGCAGCCGGGAGAAGATCTGGTTGCGGACCATGGGCGCGTTCAGCGCGATGGCGGATTGCAGCTCGCCCACCTGGTGGGACAGGTCGGAGATGGCCTGGTTGATCAGCGCGTAGTCGTCCTGATGGGCGGGGACGGCCAGCTGCTCCTTGGCGCGGCTGGTGAGCAGGTGAATGGGGTTGTACACCCGGTTGGCGATCACATAGGCCAGCAGATAGCCCATGAGCAGCGTCGCCGCGCCGATGATGCCCACAATCACCACAATGCGGGTGGAGGCGGTGTAGAACTGATTTTCCTCCATCAGGCACGCCAGGCGCCAGGTGGTTTCCGGCACGGAGACGGAGGAGAGCATTTGCCCGCCCCGGCTTTGCAGGTCATAGCCCGGTGCGCTGCCGCTGAGCCAATCGGCCAGGCCCTGGGGGGGCTCGCCGGCGCTGTCGCTGAGCAGGATGGTCCCATCCTGGTCCACCAGGTACGTGAGCAGCCCGTCCCCGATGGCGGCCTGGGACATGGCCTCGGCAATGATGCTCCCGTCCATTTCAATGGCGATGACGCCCTGGGCCTCCGCGCCAGAGCTGAAAATGGGGTAGGTGTGGCAGTATACCAGCGTGCCCTGGGTTCCCGCCTGGGTGGGGTAGCTGTACCATTGCTGGGTCTGCCCGGAGGCCAGCATCTCCTGGATCCAGGGCACATCTTCATAGGCCACCAGCCCGTTTTCTCCCAGAAAGCGCAGCCCGTAGGTGGTGGAAAGCAGTATTTCGTCATGGCGGTAATACACATCAATGCTCAACGCCTGCTCATGCTTGCCCAGCACGCTTTTGAGCATGTCCAGGTTGCGCAGAAAGGGCGTATAGGCGCGCTTCTCCTGGGGGGTGAAGGAGCCGTATTCGTTGGCGTTGGCGTTGTACTGCTGGCAAACCTCCAGCATGGTCTGGGCAGCGGGGACCACCACCTGGTAGCGGATCATCTCGGCGGCGTGGGTCATGCCCTTTTCGTGGACCTGCTCGATCTCCCGGTGGAACGCATTGGAAAACAGCGCGTAGGAAACGGAAACCACCGTCAGCGTGGCCAGGGTAATCAGAATGCAGTACGTCCAGAAAAGCCGGTAAAACACCGACCCCTGACGGCTATGGAACAGCTTGTACACAGTGTTCATCGTCCCCTTACGGCGGATTTGCGCGCATATGGTGGCTTGCAGCTAAGTTTCATTATGGTGAGGGAAAGCCTTTTTGTCAATGAAAATGGCGCTTTTTGATGAAATCATTCCATGAAGGAGAATATCTTGGATTTCCATTCCCGGCGGCATATGCCATACTCAGGGGCAGAACAGGCGCCGCGGCCATGGCGCGCGGCGGCGGGAAAAAGACATACGGCCAAGGAGGCGCGGTGGCGATGGAAGCGGCGCAGTGGCGGGAATTCATGGCCCGGCAGGATATGGTGTGGGAGGAGCTGCCCATGGCGTGGGACGAGGGGCCCTTCCTGGGGGACGGCATGCTGGGGGCGATGGTGTTTCTCCAGAAAGGCCGGGTGCGCCTGGAGGTGTGCCGGGCGGACGTCACCGATCACCGCTCCGGCCCCATGCCCGTGTCCTTCGCCTATGGGCGGCTGCCCATCGGCTATTTTGAGCTTGCCCTCCGGGGGGAGATCACCGGGGGCGAGCTGCGGCTGAACCTGTACGACGCGCAGCTGGAGGCTGTTTTCCGCACCACCCGGGGGGAGGCGCGGCTGTGGGCCGCGGCCTACCGGGGCGCGGAATGCGTGGGGGTCCGGGTAAATTGCGGCCCCGGGGAGGCGGCCACCTTCCGCTTCGTGCCCGCGGAGGCGTTCAATCCCCGGCAGCGCTGGGGGCTGGACCGTGGGGAAACCAACCGGGTCTGCCCGGATTATCTGCCCAACCCCCAGCCCGCTTTGCGGCGGGTGGGGCAGAGCAAATTGTGCGTCCAGCCCCTTTTGGAGGGCTGGAGCACCGTCACCGCCTGGCGGGAGGAGCAGGGAACGCTGCTGTTCACCTGCGCCCATGCCCCCGGCCAGCAGGCTGAAGCGCAGGCCCTGGCCCATCTGGACCGGGCGGCGGCGGCCGGCGTCCAGGCGCTGCAGGCGGCGCATCGGGCCTGGTGGCACGCCTATTACCAGCGCAGCTTCCTTTCCCTGAGCGACGCCCGGTATGAGAATTTTTACTGGATTCAGCTGTACAAGCAGGCCTCCGCCATGCGGCCTGACGGGGTGGTGCTGGACAACCAGGGCCCCTGGCTGTGGGAAACCGCCTGGCCCTATACCACCTGGAACCTGAACGTGCAGCTGAGCTACTGGCTGTGCTGCGGCAGCAACCATGTGGACCTGGGCCTGTCCCTGCTTCGCACGCTGACCCGGCGCCGGGACAACCTGGCCGCCGGCCTGCCCGAGGCATACCGGGAGAACTGCCTGGCCATGGATACCGTGGCATCCCCGGAGTGCCGGTATCAGATTTCCGCGGAAAGCATCGCCCGGGGCACGGCGGATATCGGCGACCTGACCTGGGCCCTTCACGATTGCTGGCGCATGTACCGCTACACCATGGACCCGGCGCTTTTGCGGGAGCTCTATCCCCTGCTCAAGGGCGCGGTGGCCTTCATGGAGCGCTTTTTGGAAGACAGGCAGGGGGCGTGGCACTTCCGCCCCACCGCCTCCCCGGAATACCGCTGGGGCTGCCCGGAGGACTGCAACTATACCCTGTCCATCTTCCGCTTCGGGGTGGAGGCGCTGCTGGAGGGCAGCCGCCTCCTGGACTGCGACCAGGCCCTGCGCCCCCGCTGGCAGGATTACCTGGACCGCCTGGCCCCCTGGCCCGAGGACGGGGAGCAGGGCTTCCTCATCGGCAAGGACCTGCCCTATGCCCACTCCCACCGGCATTACTCCCACCTATTGATGATCTACCCCTTCCATCAGGTGAACGTGGACCAGCCCGGGGACAAGGCGCGGGCATTGCGCTCCCTGAAGCATTGGCAGAGCATGCCGGAAGAGCTGCGGGGCTACTCCTGCACCGGGGGCGCGTCCATCGCCGCCGCCCTGGGGGAGGGCGACCTGGCCCTGGACTATCTGCAAGGGCTGTGGGAGCATTTCCTCCGCCCCAATACCCTGTACAAGGAGTCCGGCCCGGTGATCGAGACGCCCCTCTCCGGGGCGCAGAGCATGCTGGATATGCTGGTGCAGAGCTGGGGCGGGAAGATCCGCTTCTTCCCCGCCCGACCGGAGGCTTGGCCGGAGGTGTGCTTCCACGACCTGCTGTGCGAAGGGGGCTACCTGGCCAGCGGCTGCTGCCGGCAGGGGCGGATCGTTTACGCGGCGGTCCGCGCCACCCGGCCGGGGCTGTGCCGGGCGCTGGTGGATGGGCGGGAGTACACCGCGGAGCTGGCCGCCGGGGAAACCTGGACCCTGTTGGGGCAGGAGGTCTGGGCGCCCATGCCCCAGGCTCCCGGCACGGCCAACTGCTACGGGCTGAATCCCCGGCAGAGGCGCATCTTTGGCGCGCCCCTCAAGAGCTACGAACTGCATTGAGTCCGTGGGGCGCGTTTGCCGCCCCGGAAGAAAGGAGTGCCGCACATGGCCAAAGGAGACCGCTACCCCTCGGAGATCATTCCCTTCACGGACCCCACCACCGGCGTGCCCGTGCTGCAAATGACCGACTACAACTGCAACAGCTACCTGCCCTATTTCACCAGCAACACCTGGTACGCCGGCGGGCGGAAAATCGCCTTCGCCTCGGACCGGGACAACGCCTCCAACTATTTCAGCCTGGATATCCTCACCGGGGAGATGCAGCAGCTCACCGGCTTCACCAGCCAGGAGCGCCACCAGTACATGGAGCTGGTGTATGAAATCAACCCCCACCGGGAGGAGATGTACTTCTGGCACGGGGCCAAGCTGTGGGCCCTGGACCTGCAAACCCTGGAGGAGCGGCTGCTGTTCCAGCTGACTCCCGGCTGGCAGCAGGCCGGAGCCAGCTGCTGCTGCGACGGCAAGTCCCTGCTCATCGGCCTGTATGAGGATCCATCCCAGCGCCTGGGCCGGGCGCTGACACTGGAGGAGACCTGGAAGGCCAGGCCCCACAGCCGGATCATCTCCCTGGACATCGCCACCGGCGCCCTGCGGGAGATCTTCCAGGAGGACGCCTGGATCACCCACGTGAACCCGTCGCCCACCCGCCCCAATTTGATGACCTACTGCCACGAAGGGCCCTGGGATCAGGTGGATCAGCGCATCTGGGGCCTGTGGACGGACACGGGGGAGAACTGGGTCATCCGGCCCAAGGTGGGGGACGACCGCTTCGGGCACGAGTTCTGGCTGCCCGACGGGGAAACCCTGGGCTATCACGGCTGGAACGTGGAGCGGGGGGTGCAGTTCTTTGGCAAGATCCGCTATGACAACACCGGCTATGAGCAGGCGGAGTTTCCCCAGGCCATCCACCACATCCATCATGTCTATTTCCGGGACTGGAACGGCATGATGGTGGCGGACAGCTTTGCGGAGTATCCCCACATCCGCATCTGGCGCAACGAGGGGGGAAAGATCTCCTGGCCGCGGATACTGTGCGAGCACCGCAGCAGCTTCCACTTCCACCCCGCCCATGCCCATCCCCGTTTCACCCCCGATGGGAAAAAGGTGCTCTTCACCAGCAACCGCACCGGCTACTGCAACGTGTACATGCTGGACGTGCCGGACTTCCACAGCCTGCCCCTGGTGGAGCCCTGAGCGGGGAATGGACGCATTTCCCCATGATGCAACATTTTCCCCTTTCCCCCTGTTTCCTTGCATCATGGGGAAAAGCTGCCATTGCGTTTCCGTACAGCATAAGAAGAAACACGCCATACCTACATATAATGTGCATATATAGCGTGCTTTCTTTTAATTTTATACAATATATCGCGGTTTTAGTGGTTATCTATATGCGACACCTTTTGACTTGTCGCTTGTTTGTCGCTTAAATCTGCAAGGTGATACTAAACGATAGCGGATGATATAGAAAAATTTAACGCCTGCTCTTTTCAACTATCTTTGTCAATATGTCTCGTACACCTACTTCATATTCATTAAAATCATCAATGTTCGTGTCTTTCAACCAAAGCTGTCCCTCGCCGATGTTCCCACGATGTTGACCTGAAGAATAGTAGCGATTATTTTTGACTTCATCGCTGGAAAGTACCCAATAGCGTATTACATCACGCCATACTGCAATCCACACAAAAACATCACAGCAAGCGGGTTTTATCTGCTGGAAGTTCATATCAAAGCCATATTTTGAATCGCTGGAAAGCGCTTTTATTATCAGAGAATCACCGCTTTTGCGCCGAACAGCCCTTGACGCTTTTACTTCAATCCTTATGCCGTTATACCAAAAGTCGTATTGTCCCGAATAATCAGGGTCGTAAGATGTAGAGGGACGCTGCAATTCTGGCACCACTTCATTAAGATGCCGCTGCGCCCATGTTTCCCCAAAGGTTCTGGGTGCAGTGATTTCAAACACATATAGATACTTGTTACGCTCTAAATACCTATTGCGAATATCAAGGTATTGTTGCAACGTGATTGTGCCGGTTCCTATCAGATGGCTAATGATATACTCAAACTTGTTAAACGGATAGACAGAATATAGACTGTCTAAAAACTCATCGCTAAGGTTATACTTTCTCCCATTTGTTTTGTTCATGGCAGCAATCTGCGTCTTCAACTCTTTAATCAGCTTTTCCATCTACCATTCTCCTAATATATGTTCTTTGCCCATCTGTCAAGCCATAGAGAGAAAATATATAATCCTCTATATCCTCTTGCTTTGCGCTATTGCCTTCTAATATTTCATCAACTAATGAAGATATTTTGTCATTGTCAGCGATGGATATTTCCGGGAAAGGTAGTTCAATCAGGTTGCCTTTTAATATCTTCACTTCTCCAAATAGTCTAATATACATAAATTGGAACAAAGACGAATTTAGGAAAGCCATAACTGTTTTTGCACTCATTGATGGGATATCTGGAATGAGGATATTTGCGCTGTTGAGGAAAAGGCTTGCACTACTATCATAAGCGAATACCAGTTTGCTTGATATAAACTTATAAACTAATTTTTCAGGCGCACGGTATATTTCCTCTTTTGCAACTTGCTGCAAATTGGCTCTGTCATACAGAATGTAGTTTTTCGCAGGACGCAATACATAAGGTTGAATTTCTTTCCCGGTATATATTTTTTCCATACCATCATGGCATTCCGGGAATAATTTTCCTTTGTTATCTCCCGTAACAACGCCTAATGCCCAAACACTGTTTTTTAGATAATATTTTCCTCGGTTCTTAACAATCCTGACTACTGATAGATCATCGTCCGATAGCAAATTGAAGATACGGTTTTCGGTTTCAAATACTGTTTTTATTTCTACTGTTCTCCTTTTATCACCTGTGCAAACACTAAATGTGTTTTTATTAGCTCCTTTACCACACTCAATATCTATATATTTTGTTGTTACACCCGAAAACATATCATCGTAAGTTGTTATACTTACAAGTCCAGCACAATCAATCATGAATTTACGAATATCCTTATGCACTTTGACATTAAGGATTGCTTCTGGGAAAAGAAACCGGATTGTTCCATCTTTCTTTAATTGTTCAAATGCTTTCACAAAGAAATATGAAAATGTCTCTTTTGACGTTATAGCGTAAATATCGTTATATTCGTCCATAGCCCCCCACGGTGGATTCGTAGCTATATAATCAAAGGCCCTTTCAAATACCGTGTGTTGCTGTATTGCAGAATATCCCATCAGAAAATCCAAATAATATATCTGGGGAATAAATTCATTATCTCTGTACTTAAGCAGCATATTGATTTTTGAAATCAGCACAGCAACTTTATCATTATCAACACCATAGAGTTGACTTGGATCGTTTGCAGTAACTGTCAGCAAAAATGCCCCACTGCCACAGCAGGGGTCCAAGAATAGTTCTCCATTTGAAAAT
>DBFBGQ010000003.1:0-27065 GCA_048201975.1 Candidatus Egerieenecus sp.
CAGGTCGAACGCCAGGGCCAGGAAAAACAGCTCCGTGCGAATATTGCCTTTGCCTCTGGTGAGAAAGCGCCGAAACCCAAAGTCGTTTTTTTGCATTGCAAACGCGCCTTCCACCTGAATAGCGCGGCACACACGCAGTTGCATGCCGCGCTCGGATGATATATTGCGTGTAGCCTGTTCGCGCTTTTCCCAGAAGGTTCTTTGCAAAATCCCGCTGCTGCGGACTTTTGCGTTTGCCGCTTCCGCGCACGAAAAGGATATGCCGCCGTTCTTCCTCCAGCATGGCGCCGATGGCGGAGGCGCTCTTCAGACCTGTTCGTTTTTCCAGTTCCGCCTTTACCTTCGCCAGATGCTTTTGGATGGGTTTGCGCCACACAAAAGTGTACCGGCCAGCAGCGCTTTCCAGCTTTGTTCCGTCGATGTATACCGTTTGGTGGTCTGTTTCGCGCATGCCTTCCAGTTTTTTCACAAACTGATAGAACAGATCTTCCACCACTTCCCGGCAGCGCCCCGTGCGGAAACGTGCAAATGTCGTATGGTCCGGCGCCTTTTGATCCTCCAGCAGCCATTTGGAGTCGATCCGATATGGACAGGCTTCCTTCAGCTTCCGGCTGGAATAGATCCCACACAGATATCCATGGACCATAACCTGGAACAGCACCCGTGGATCCGCTGCGGATTTTCTCCCTCTGGGCGAATACGCTTTGTACAGTTTCCCGTACTCCAGTTCCTCAAGCTGTGCGCTTAGCAGGCGGACAGGCGCGTTGAGTGGTATGGTAATTTCCGAGTTCAGCGCAAAAACCAGTTGACCGTGTCGCTCAAATCCCCTATACTGGTCTTGCTTTTGATAGGTTTTTTCCATACCTTTATCTTAAGCGAAAAGACGAAGTTTGGATACCCTTTTGAGGTTCCTTGCCTCGTCTTTTTTTGTTGGGGGTGTTTTGCAACGCGCCCATCAGACGGCCGACAAAGCTTTTGATCCCAAAGCGCCTTTTTCTTCGGAAATCTCTCGAAGACCCACCGTTTGAGAAATCAAGCTACAAAGCCCAAGGCTTCATCCTCACGTCCAGATGGAAACGCGGCGGGCTCACAGGGAAAAACGCTCCTGGATCATGGCCGCCGCTTCCTCCGGGGAAAGGCGGGTGTTGTCGATTCGCATGTAATTGTCAAAGGGGATCTCCCCTTCCCGGCTCACCAGGCGGTAGCGGGCGTCGTCCGCCAGCAAGCGCCGGTTGGAGTCCGCCAGGTTCCGCTTGGAGGCCTTGTGCGCCAGGCGGTTGGCGGTGGCGTTGCGCGCCAGCCGCACGGCCTGATCGGCCACCAGCTCCACGTAATAGAAGGTTGTCCCGTAGGGGCGGAAAAAATCCTTGATCTTCTCCACATAGGCCCAGTCCTCGGGCTGGTCAAAGGCCCACATCAGGGTGAAGATCATACCCGGGCAGTCGGAGGCGGCAAACTCTTCAAAAATCACATCCCGGAGCCGGTCAATGGCGGACTTGTGATAGTAGCCGAAAATTTCCAATACCGGCTCAATGGTCATGTGGTTGTGGAACAGCCGCAGGCCCGTTCGCTTCATCAGCTCCTGCCCCACGGTCATTTTCCCCACCGCGGCGTCGCCGATGAGAAACACCAGCTTCATGGCTTGTCCTCCTCCCGTTTTTTGTCCGGCGCCGGAATGCCCGGCCGGGCGCAGGCTTCCAGGGCGTGCTCGCTGCTCTGCTTTGCCGCCCGAAGCAGCCACTCCCTGGCGGCCGAAGGGTCTTGGGGGACCACAATGCCGGGGAGGTAAAACCAGGTGGCCAGGTTGTACTGGGCGTCCCGGTTCCCGTGGCGGGCGGCGCGGCGGGTCCAGAAAAACGCCTGCTCCAGGTCCCGGGCAGTTCCCAGCCCCTCATGGTAGAAATAGCCCACCTGGCACTCCGCCAAGGGGTACCCCTTTTCCGCCAGGCGCAGATGGCCCTCAAAGCAGGGGACGTAATCCCCCTGCAGGAAGTAGCGCGCAATCAGCCGGTCGCACTCCGTCAATTCCGGGCAGGGTTGGTAGTAGCCGCTGGCCATGCCTGACGCCTTCTTTTGCGGATGTGGAATTACAGCAACTGAATGTTGGCGCGGTGGCAGGCGTCCACCACATCCGCCGGCCACAGGGAAGCCTGCACCTCGCCCACATGGGCCTTGCGCAGGAAATACACGCACATGCGGCTCTGGCCAATGCCTCCGCCGATGGTCTGGGGTAGCTCGCCCCGCAGCAGCGCCGCCTGGAAGGGCAGCTGCGCCCGCTCCTGGCAGCCGCGGATCTCCAACTGCCGGCGCAGGGCCGCCGGGTCCACCCGGATGCCCATGGAGCTCAGCTCCAGGGAAATGTCCAGGGGCCTGTAATACAGCAGGATGTCCCCGTTCAGCGACCAGTCGTCATAGTCCGGGGCGCGGCCGTCGTGGATCTTCCCGGAGCGCAGCGCGCCGCCGATGCCCATCAGGAACACCGCCCCGTGCTCCCTGGCGGCCAGGTATTCCCGCTCCTTGCTGGTTTTGTCCGGGTAGCGGTCCTCCAGCTCCTGGGTGGTGACGAAGGCGATGCGCTTGGGCAGCTCGGGGGTGATGTGGGGATAATGGGCGCAGACGTGGTCCTCGGTGGCCTGCAGGGTTTCGTAGATGCGCTCCACCACCCTGCGCAGGGTGGCTTCGTTGCGCTCGGCAGGGGTGAGGATGCGCTCCCAGTCCCACTGGTCCACAAAGATGGAGTGGATGTTATCGGTGATTTCGTCCCGGCGGATGGCGTTCATATCGGTGTAAAGCCCTTCCCCGGGCTGGAAGCCGTAGGCCTTCAGGGCCATGCGCTTCCACTTGGCCAGGGAATGGACGATCTCCGCCCGCTCGCCGGTCTCCAGAATGTCAAAGTCCACCGGGCGCTCCACGCCGTTGAGGTTATCGTTCAGGCCGCTCTGCGGGGTGACCATGATGGGCGCGCTGACCCGGGTGAGGTTCAGCTGCCGTGCCAGCTCCCGTTCGAAAAAGTCCTTGACCAGCTTGATGGCGATTTCCGTATCCCGGGTGTTGAGCACGGGGTTGTAGTCCTTGGGAATAATCAGGTGCATAGGCGATGTCCTTTCCTTTGGCAGAGGCCGTATGCAGCATTATAGCACAGCCGCCGGGCGCTGCCAAGGCGGAGGAAGCCCCGCGGGCAAAAGGGAACAGCGGGAATACAATGCTGACAAAAATCCCGGGAAAATTGTAAATTCCGGCTTTTCCCTTCGGTCAAGCGGTTGCAATGGCGCATGCCAGGTTGTATAATGAAAAGGATTCTTTCCGCAAAGGAAAAAGGAGGAAGCGCTTTGCGTAATGGGATGAAACGACTGCTGGCTGCCCTCGCGGCCGGCATGCTGCTTTTTACGGCCGCCTATGCCCAGGAGGATGAGGAAATCACCGAAGAGGACCTGTTCGCCCAGTGGGACCTGGAGGCGGACGTGACCGAGGACGTTATGCTGGACGCCAACGGCCAGGAACCGGAAACCCTCAGCGACGCCGACCTGACGGAGCTGGACGCCCTGGAGGATATGGGCGAAGTGGTCATTGACGAATCCCAGCTGGAGATCAACGAGAATTTGCCGGACCATGTGGTGAACATCCTGCTGCTGGGCATCGACGCCCGGCAGGATGTGACCGAGGGCGGCCGCAGCGACGCCATGCTGATCTGCTCCATCAACACCCAGGACGGCTCCATCAAGCTGACCTCCATCCAGCGCGACCTGCTGGTGACCATGCCCACCAAGAAGAACCCCTACAAGATCACCAACGCCTACAGCTGGGGTGGCGGGCAGCTCTCCATGGCCACGGTGAACCAGAACTTCGAGCTGAATATCGACAAGTTTGTCACCATCAACTTCTACGGCCTGGCCGCCATCATCGACTACCTGGGCGGCGTGGACATCGAACTGACCAAAACCGAGGCCAGCCGCATCAACTATGAGCTGAAAAAGGAGCCCCTGCCCTTTGACACCAATCCCGACCGGGAGAAGGTGGAGGCCGTGGCGGGGGTGCATCACCTGGACGGCATGCAGGCGGTGACATACGCCCGCATCCGCGGCATCAGCGGCGAAAACGACTTCAACCGCAGCGAGCGCCAGCGCAAACTGCTGGAGGTGCTGCTGGAGCAGGTGATGGCGGACATGTCCCTGGACCGCATGGTGGAGCTGATCTCCGTGGCCATGCCCTATGTGCTGACCAACATGAGCGCCAGCGATATGGCCACCCTGGGCATGCAGGTACTCTCCAGCGGCATTGTCACCCGGGCCCAGCAGGGCGAAAGCCTGATGGAGCAGATGCGCGTGCCCCTGGACGAAACCTGGAAATATTCCGAGTCCAACGGCTCCAGCGTGATCGCCTTCCGCACCACCGCCCGCAAGCAGGAGAACATTGAGGCGCTGCACACCTTCATTTACGGCGAATACATCCCTGCCAACTAACGCCGGTCGCATGGCGCTTTTTCCCCGCAGGAGCGCGGAACGGGGCGCGAGCTTTCCTTCCGCCCCTTGCGGAGCAAGGAAATCCATGGTAAAATAAATCGCTCGGCGCAGCCGGACGAAAAACCCAGCGATTGGATAGTTGAAAGGAAGAACGCCATGCGCGTATATCATCCGCAAGGGATGTACAATAACCTGCCCCCGGAGAACGTGTTTCTCGCGGCGGACGAAATGGGCAATGAGATCGGCGTGGGATATATCATCCGCGTGATGCAGCCCAACGTGTTTCCCGACCGTCCGGTGAACCTGTTCATCACCATGGAGTGCCAGCCGGTGGCGCGGTATATGCTCTTCGGGGCGCTGGTGGCGCGGGCCCGGCAGATGCGGGATGAAAACCCCCAGCTCAAGGCTCGGGTGTACACCGCCATCAGCCCCGGGGATGCCCGCACCAAGGAGTTTTACCTGCACAACGGCTTCACCTGCGAGGACACCGAGGATATGCTCCGCCTGGAGATTCCCGCCGGGGACGGCAAGATTCCCATGAGCTGCGCGGTGGCTCCCGTGGCCCTGAACACACTGGAAGAGCAGAACGCCTTCATCTATCGCCTGGTGATGAACGACATCACCTTTATGGACGTGAATTATCTGCAGGGGCTCATGCGCATGCCCCACTTCCTGGCCCTGGGCCTGTACCGCAACACGGACCTCATCGGCGAAATCGTCATGGCCGGGGAGGGGGAGAGCTGCGAGCTGATCAGCATGTACATCACCCCGCCCAACCGCCGCCAGGGCATGGGCCGGGCGCTGCTGCACCGCTCCATGGCGGTGATGGCCGCCGAGGGCGTCACCAAGGTGACCACCCGCATCCTCAGCCGGAGCATACCGCAAAAGCGGCTGATGGAATCCTTCCAGTGCCGCCTGCTGGGCGTCAGCACGGTGTATCCGGGCATGAATATCGACTGAATTTCCCTTGCCAGGGCAAAGGGAAACCGCGGCGGGAAGCCTTTCTCCTTCAGGAGGGCTTCCCGCCGCGGTTTATGTTTCGCTTTTGCGCAGCATTTGCAGGGCCGCCAGCGCGGCGGCTTGCTCGGCCTGCTTCTTGGTGCGGCCGGAGCCCTGGGCCAGGGGCTGCTGATCCCGGAGCACCTGGGCGGTGAAGCGCCGGTCGTGGGGCGGACCTTCCTGGCCAATGATGCGGTAGACGGGCGCCTCACCGCCGTCCCGCTGCAAAAGCTCCTGAAGCGCGCCCTTGCTGTCCTGCATGGGGCGCTGCACTTCCTCGGCCCTGGGCCAGTGCAGCTGCACCATGCGCCGGGCCTCCTCCATGCCGCCGTCCAGGTATACCGCCGCCAGGATGGCCTCCATGGCGTCGGCCAGCACGCTGGGCTTGTCCCTGCCGCCGGTGAGCTCCTCGCCCTTGTCCATGCACAGGGCCTGACCCACGCCCAGCTTGCGGGCCACCTGGGCCAGAGCGGCCTCGCACACCAGCAGCGCCCGCTGGTGGGTCAGGCCGCCCTCCTGCTCCTGGGGATGCTTGCGAAAGAGCAGGTCGCTCATGACGTATTGCAGCACCGCGTCGCCCAGGAACTCCAGGCGCTGGTTATCCTCCGCGCCCATGGAGGGGTGCGTCAGGGCGCGCCGCAGCAGCTCCGGATCCCGGAAGGTATAGCCCAAGGCCTGCATCAATGCTTGCATAGGTCCACCTCGCAAAAAAAATCGGCGCGCTTTCCCCGGCGCGTGGCGGGAGGCGGTCCCGGCTGGGGAGCCGCCGCCGCGCCCCGGGGCGAAGCCGCCGGATGGGTTACTGGTGCTTCTCGATGTAGTCCACCACGTCGCCAACGGTCTTCATCTTCATGATCTGGTCGTCCTCGACCATGATGCCGAACTTGTCCTCCAGGTCCATGATCATGACCATCACGTTGGCGGAATCGGCCTTCAGGTCCTCCACCAGGCGGGTGTCCCGGGTGATGGTGCTGGCATCGGCCTTGAGCTGCTTGGCGATCATCGCCTTGACGTCTTCAAATACCATGGTACGTATTCCTCCTTATGCAGGCTGCGTTCTTCGCAGACGATTTATGCATGAACCCGAGGATTATTCCTTCGGGAGGATGCCTGCCAGATTGGCCGAGATCAGCTCCACCACCCGGCCGTCGATCATTTTCACGCACTGGCCAATGGCGCAGGCGATGGCGTGGCCATTGCTGGAGCCGTGGGCTTTGATCACCGGGCCCTGCACGCCCAGCAGCGGCGCGCCGCCCACCTCGGTGTAGTCCATGCGCTTGGCCACCCGGCGGAAGGCGGGCTTGGAGATCAGCCCGCCGAGCTTGCCCCGAAGGTCGGCCATCAGCTCGCCCTTGATAATGCCCATGAGCGTGCCGGCCACGCCCTCCATGAACTTGAGCACCAGGTTGCCCGCAAAGCCGTCGCACACCAGCACGTCCGCCTGATCGGCGGTGATGTCCCGGGCTTCCACGTTGCCCACGAAGTTGTAGGGGGCGCGCTCCATCAGCGGATAGGCGGCCTTGACCAGGGCGTTGCCCTTTTCGCTTTCCGCCCCGATGTTGATCAGCCCCACCCGGGGATTTTTCACGCCCATGACGCTTTGCATGTAGGCGCTGCCCATGACGGCAAACTGGTTCAGCCATTCCGCCTGGCAGTCCACATTGGCGCCGCAGTCGATGAGCAGGAAATTGCCCTTGCCGTTGGGCAGCAGGGGAGCCAGAGCGGGGCGTTCAATGCCCGGGATGCGGCCCAGGCGGAACATGCCGCCCGCCAGCACTGCGCCGGTGGACCCGGCGGAAACGAAACCGTCCACCTCTTTGTCCCGCAGCTGAAGCATGCCCATCACCGTGGCGGACTTGGTCTTGCGCCGCACGCCCATCACCGGGCTTTCGTGGTTGGTGATAACCTCCGGCGCATCCAGTACGGTAAGGCGGTTGCGCACGTCTTGCCCATCCTTGAGCAGGGGTTCGATGACGGCCGGGTCGCCCGCCAGGACGATCTCCAGGTTGGGAAAGCGCCGCAACGCCTCCAGCGCCCCGGCCACCGGCGCCTGCGGCGCGTTGTCGCCGCCCATGGCGTCCAGGAAAATACGCATGTGGGGGAGCCTCCTTTTGCTATTGCCATAGAAAACCGAATGATACCGATGAACAACTCATTTTACCACGGGCCATGCAGGAATGCAAGCCGCCGCCCCAGCGCTAAGAGACCGCCGGCGCGGGAAAAAACCGTTGATTTGTCCGCGTGCATAGCGTATAATGGTAAGGATTTTCGACGGCGCCGCGCGGGGGGCGCGCCCCCTTCTCCGGCGCCTGTGAAGGGATGAATGGGCGTGTCGCTGGTTGAGCTGTTTATCATTGCGGTGGGGCTGAGCATGGACGCTTTCGCGGTTTCCGTGTGCAAGGGCCTGTCGGTCCGGCGGGCGAAATTGAGCCATGCGCTGTGCGTGGGCGCATACTTCGGCGGCTTTCAGGCGCTGATGCCGCTGATCGGCTACCTGCTGGGGACGCAGTTCCAGTCGCTGATCACCAGCATTGACCATTGGATCGCCTTTGCCCTGCTGGCGCTCATCGGCGGGAACATGATCCGGGAATCCTTCGGCGAGGAGGAGGAGCTGGACGCTTCCTTCACCCCCAAGGCCATGCTGCCCCTGGCGGTGGCCACCAGCATCGACGCGCTGGCCATGGGCGTCACCTTCGCTTTCCTGCGGGTGAACATCGTTTTCGCGGTGCTCTTCATCGGGGTGACCACCTTTGTGCTCTCCGCCCTGGGGCTGAAAATCGGCAACATTTTCGGCGCGCGCTTCAAGGCCCTGGCGGAGCGCTTCGGCGGCGTGGTGCTGATCCTCATGGGGGTGAAGATCATGCTGGAGCATCTGGGCGTGCTGGGCTGAGCCCGGCGGGGTGAACGGCGCGAAGCAAAGGAGGAACGCAAACCGTGGCAAAGCTTTATTTCCGCTATGGAGCCATGGGCTCCAGCAAAACGGCCAACGCCATTATGGTGCAGTATAACTATCGGGAGCGCCACCAGCGGGTGCTGATGGTCAAGCCTGCCCTGGAAAACCGCGACGGCGAACGCATCCTGCGCTCCCGCTGCGGCCTGTCCACCGAGTGCGTCTTCATGGAGGAGCTGGATCAGTACGACCTGCGGCAATATGACTGCGTGATTGTGGATGAGGCGCAGTTTCTGACCAAGGCGCAGGTCATGCAGCTGGTGCATATCGTGGACGACCTGAACGTGCCGGTGATCGCCTACGGCCTGCGGGCGGACTTCCGCGGGGAGTTTTTTGAGGGCAGTCAATGGCTGATGTGCTGGGCCGACACCATCGAAGAGGTCAAAACCATCTGCTGGTGCGGCAAGAAGGCCATTTGCAACGCCCGGGTGGCCAACGGCCAGGTGGTCAAGGAGGGGGACCAGATCCTCCTGGGCGGGGATAGCCAGTACGTGAGCCTGTGCCGCAAGCACTGGACCCAGGGCGAGCTGGGCAACTACAGGGACCTGAAAATGGGCGACTGAGGGCGGCGCGCCGTGATGTTTGCCAGGCGCGCTTCCCCGCTTCTCCCGCACAGCAAAACGTCCGCGCTTTTCATTTTGTTGGAAAAGGCGCGGACGTTTTTACTTTTGCCCTGTTACCGGATGAAGTTGGTGGCGACCTTGGGATTTTCCGGGGGATTCAGGCCCTGGCGGCGGGCCAGGTCGATGCACTTGATCAGCCAGGCCATGTTCTTGCCCAGGTTGGTCATGGTCTGCAGGCCCTCGGCGTCCTGGGCGGCCTCCTGGGCCGCGTTGCCGTGGATGTTGTTCCAATAGGTGGAGGACACCACCGGCATGCGGTTGATGGTGAAGTATTTGTTGATCACGTCAAAGGAGGCGGTGGTGCCGGCCCGGCGGGCGCTGAGCACCGCGGCGCCGGGCTTGCAGGCGAAGTTCCGCCCCGCGGAGTAAAAGGCCCGGTCCAGCACCGTCAGCAGCCGGGCGCTGGGATGGGCGTAGTACACCGGCGAGCCGAAAATGAATCCGTCGCAGTCCTTGGCCTTGCGGGCAATCTCGTTGACGATGTCGTCAAAGACGCACTGACCCGCCTTGCGGCAATGGCCGCAGGCGATGCAGTCGGGCAGCGGCTCGTTGCCCAGGAAGATGGTTTCCGTTCCAATCCCTTCCTCTTCGATGGCCTGGGCGGCCTGGCGCAGGGCCAGGGCAGTGCAGCCGTCGGGGTGGGAGCTGCCGTTGATCAGCATCACTTTCATGGGGTTTCCTCCTCTCCCGGATTCAGAAGTTCCGGCTCATGTCGTACTTGGCGTAGAAATCCTTGCGGAAGTCCAGGAAGCGGTCCTCGGCGATGGCCTGCCGAATCTGCTCCATCAAACGGATCAGGAAGCGCAGGTTGTGGATGGACAGCAGCCTGCCGCCGGTGATCTCCCCGGCCTTGATCAGATGGCGCACATAGGCCCGGGTGAAATGGGTGCAGGCGTAGCAGTCGCATTCCGGGTCGATGGGGGTGAAGTCCCGGGCGTAGCGGGCGTTGCGCACCACCAGGCGGCCGGCGCTGGTCAGGGCCGTGCCGTTGCGGGCAATGCGGGTGGCCAGCACGCAGTCGAACATATCCACGCCCCGCAGCACGCCCTCGATCAGGCAATCCGGAGTGCCCACACCCATAAGGTAGCGGGGCTTATGCACCGGCATATGGGGCATCAGCTCTTCCAGCATTTCATACATCACCGGCTTGGGCTCGCCTACGCTCAGCCCGCCGATGCCGTAGCCGATGAAATCCATATCGCTGAGGGCCTTGGCGCTCTCCACGCGCAGATCCTTGTAAAACGCGCCCTGGACAATGCCGAACAGCGCCTGGTCCTCCCGGGAGTGAAAGTCCTTGCAGCGCTGGGCCCAGCGGTGGGTGCGCTCCATGTTCACCCGGGCGGTCTCGTGGTCGCAGGGGTAGGGCGAGCATACGTCAAAGGCCATGGCGATGTCCGCGCCCAGCTTCTGCTGGATGTCCATGGAGGTTTCCGGGCCGATGAACTGCCGGGAACCGTCCAGGTGGCTCTGGAAGGTGACGCCCTCCTCGGCGATGGTGCGTATCCCCGCCAGGGAGAACACCTGGAACCCGCCGCTATCGGTGAGGATGGGCTTGTGCCAGTCCATGAAGCGGTGCAGCCCGCCGGCCTCCGCCACCAGGTCTGCGCCGGGGCGCAGGTGCAGGTGGTAGGTGTTGCTCAGCAGAATCTGCGTGCCGATTTCCTCCATCTCCCGGGAGGTCATGGCCTTGACCACGGCCGCAGTCCCCACGGGCATATAAATGGGGGTTTGAATATCCCCGTGGGGGGTATGCAGCACCCCCAGCCGCGCCCCGGACTGGGCGCAGGTGTGAATCAGCTCATAGGAAAAGGGTTGGCTCATGCGTTCGCTCCTTGCTCGTTTTACCGGTAGCTTGTCCCGCCCATGTCCAATAGATCCTGGTACATGGTCCAGATGCCCCCATAGGGCACGTCGTAAAAGGTCATGGGTTCCCGCGTCACGGGATGGGTAAATGTCAGCTTGTAGCCCCACAGGGCGATCTGCTGGCCGGGAATGCCGTGGCCGTAGCGGTTGTCCCCCCACAGGGGCGCGCCGGCGTGGGCCATCTGCACGCGAATTTGGTGATTGCGCCCGGTCTCCAGGGAAATGGCGCACAGGGCGGTGCCCTCCCGGCGGTCGATGCACTGGCCGTGGAGGATGGCCTCCTGGGCGCCCTTCACGTCCGCCTCGCAGACCTCCACCTGATTGAGCCGGGAATCCTTCACCAGGTAATCCACCAGGGTGAAGCTGTCCTGCACGGGGCCGGTGACCACGCACAGGTATTCCCGGCCCATCTCGTGGGTGGCCACCTGGGCGGACAGCCGCGCCGCCGCCTTGCTGGTGCGGGCGAATACCATCAGCCCGCCCACAGGCCGGTCCATGCGGTGCACCAGCCCCAGATAAACCCGGCCGGGCTTTCCATACTTGACCTTGATGTATTCCTTCAGCTCAGTGAGCATGTCCGTATCCCCAGTGCGGTCGGCCTGGGAGAGCATGTTCGGCGGCTTCACCGCTACCAGCACGTGGTTATCCTCATAAACAATGCTAGGCACGGAACCACCGCCCCGTAGCCCCGCAGGGCAGCACGCCCCCCGCCCGGGCGGGCAGGCACAGCTCCTGGCTGTCCACCTGGCCGCCGAAACGGGAGACCACGCATCTTTCGATGATGTTGCTCAGCACGCTGGCCTGAAAGCCCGTGGTGTAGCTGTTCACCAGAAAGAACAGCGGCTGGGGGTTCAGGGCCTGGGCGCAGGTGTCGACGAGCCCATAGAGCTCGTTCTCCAGCTTCCACACCTCCCCGGAGGGTCCCCGGCCATAGCTGGGCGGGTCCATGAGGATGCCGTCATAGCTGTTGCCCCGGCGAATCTCCCGCTGCACAAAGCGCAGGGCGTCCTCCACAATCCAGCGGCAGCTGGTTTCCGGCAGCTCGGAAAGCTCGCGGTTTTCCTTGGCCCACTGCACCATGCCCTTGGCCGCGTCCACATGGGTCACATGGGCCCCCGCCTGGGCGCAGGCCAGTGTGGCTCCGCCGGTGTAGCCGAACAGGTTGAGCACCCGGGGCTGCTTGCGGCCGCTGCTCCGCAGCCGCTCCGCCATCCACACCCAGTTGGCCGCCTGCTCCGGAAACAGTCCCGTATGCTTGAACCCCGTGGGCCGCACGTAGAAGCGCAGCCCCTGGTGCGCGACGGTCCAGCGCTCCGGCAGGCGCGCGAAGAATTCCCACTCGCCCCCGCCACGGTCCGAGCGGTGGTACCAGGCCTGGGCCTGCGCCCACAGCGCGGGATCCGCCTTGGGCCAAATGGTCTGCGGGTCGGGGCGGCGAAGGATCACGTCGCCCCAGCGCTCCAGCTTTTCTCCGTCGCCGGTGTCCAGCACTTCAAAGTCCTTCCAGGTGGTGGTGAGGAACATAGGCGCCTCCTTTGTGGATGCCGGTCCGGCCGCTCACAGGCGGGGCAGCACGTCCCGGTGCAGTTCGATGAGCTTGTCCGCCACGTCCTGGAGATAGAGCCTGTCCAGGCCGTCCAGGGCGGGATCGGTTTCAATGGCCTCCCGGAGCGCGCTCCGGTCGCCGGCGGCGGCGCGGGCAACCAGGCGGTTGGTTTCGTCCACCGCCCGGAGGATATCCGCCAGGGCCTCGGGAACGCGCCGGGGCGTGGTCGCGTCCTGCCCGGCGCGCAGGGCCAGTTCTGCCTCTATCATAGCATGGTTTTCCAGCTGTGGCAACACGCCGCGGTTGCGCCGGGTGACGGCGGGAACCCGCAGATCCGTCCCCCGCAGCAGCGCCAAAGCCAGCTGCACGGGCCGCTGGGCCGGAGCCTTCGAGAGCAGCACCAGCTGCGCCATCATGCCCTCCCGGCTGTCCGGGCCCTTGTCCGCCACGGTGTTCATGTGCAGGATGCGCTCCTTGCGCTGCTCCACGCTCTCCCCGAAGGCCGGCTCCGCCTCGGGGATGAAGTCCGGCTGGGCAGGCAGGAACTCCGCGTGCTGGGTCACCTTGCCCATGGGCGCCGCCCCGTACCAGTCCAGCCAGCGCCGGGCCAGGCGGCCCAGCTCGCCCTTGCGGACGAGTTCCTCCGCCGCGGGGAGCAGGTCCGCGCCGGTGGCGGCGTCCCGCAGGGAAAGCAGAAAGGCGAAACCCGGCAGCCCGGCGATGTCCGCCTCCAGGGCGGAGGGCTTGCGATGCAGCGCGTGGGCCAGCCCCTCCAGGCCGTTGGCCCCCCGCAGGGGGGTGGGCCCCAACCCGTAGCAACGGAAACCCGCGTCCGCAAACACCGCGCAGATCCGCGCCATGGGCTGGGCCAGGTTGATCACCAGGGCATCGGGGCAGGCGTAGGCCATTTCCTCGCACAGGTCCAGGACCTTGCCGCCCCCCCGCAGGGCGTGCATCAGCCCGCCTAGCCCGCCGTTCACCCGCGCCTGGTCGGAGAGCCCGGGATCCTCCTCGCTCTGCCCGGCCAGGGCGTCCCGGTCCATGCGAAAGCGGCTGGCAGGCATGCAGTCCCCGGCATAGATGACGCAGTCGGCCTCCTCCAGCACCTGGGGCAGGTCCTCGCTCACCAGCGCCCGGCCCCCCAGGCCGCGCTTGCGGTACATGGCGTCCATGTACCGCTGCAGCATCCCCTGCATGGCGGGATTGTTTTCATAGACCGCCGTGTCCGCCCCCTGGTTGCCTGCAAAGAGCAGGTCCGCCAGCAGGGTGGGCAGCAGCATGGGAATATCCTGACCGATCAGGGCGAACTTCATCGGATCCCTCCCGAAAAGGGGGGAGGCGCCGCCTCCCCCGATGGTTGCATGTGTTTACTTGCGGATGGCGATGGTGGCCTTTTCGCCGTTGATGTCCCACTCCTTGGCAATCCAGCCCTGGGCGGGAGCCTCCCGGGTCAGGGACAGGGCCAGCACGCCCCGCATGATCATTTCCCGGCCCGTTTCGATGGCGGCAGCCAGCTTTTCGCCGCACTGGCAGCGCACCTGGATGCGGTCGGTGACCTCGTAGCCCGCCTCCTTGCGCATGGTCTGCACCTTGCTGACGATCTCCCGGGCATAGCCTTCGTCAATGAGAGCCTGGGTCAGGTTGGTATCCAGCACCACGGTGACGCCCCGGTCCTGCTGGGCCATGAATCCCGGCTTCTGGGTGGGTTCGGTGAGCACGTCGCCGCCGCTGAGCTCCACCTGGGTCCCCTCCAGCTCAAAGCGCACGGTTTCTCCCGCGGCGAAGGCATCCACCACTTCGTTGCCGTCCAGGGTTTGCAGGTGCTGGCCGATCTTGCCCAGGAGCTTGCCGTACTTGGGCCCCAGGGTGCGCATCTGCGGCTTGAGCTTGTAGGAGGTGAAGGCCCGGGCATCCTCGGTGAAGATCACCTGCTTCACGTTCAGCTCGTCCTTGCACAGCTCGCTGTAGGCGGCGTCAAAGCTGGCGCCCTTGACATACAGGGCGGCGGCGGGCTGGCGCACCTTCATGTTGGCGGCGTTGCGGCAGGCGCGGCCCAGCTGCACCACGGCCAGCAGGGCCTCCATCTGCCGCTCCATGTCCTGATCCACCCGTGCGGCGTCGCAGGCGGGGAAATCGCACAGATGGACGCTCTCCGGCGCGCCGGGCACGTTGTTCACCACCAGGTTCTGGTAGATTTCCTCGGCCATGAAGGGCACGAAGGGCGCGATGACCTTGCTCAGGGTGACCAGCACGTGGTACAGCGTGGCGAAGGCCGCCTCCTTGTCCCCGGCCATGCCCTTGCCCCAGAAGCGTTCCCGGCCCCGGCGCACATACCAGTTGGACAATTCGTCCACAAAGTCCTCGATGGCCCCGGCGGGCTCAATGATGCGGTAGGCGGTCAGGTCCGCGTCCACCTTGGCGATGAGGCTGTTGAGCTTGGAGAGGATCCACTTGTCCATCAGGCTCAGCTCCACCTTTTCCAGCGGATGGGCCGCGGGGTCGAAGCCGTCGATCTGGGCGTACATGGCGAAGAAGGCGTAGACATTTTGCAGCGTGCCCAGGAACTTCCGCTGGCCCTCCTGCACCGCTTCCTCGGAGAAGCGCTTGGGCAGCCAGGGGGCGGTGCAGGTGTAGAAGTACCAGCGCAGGGCGTCCGCGCCAAACTTGTCCAGCATCTGGAAGGGATCCACCACGTTGCCCAGGTGCTTGGACATTTTGCGGCCCTCCCCATCCTGAACGTGGCCCATAACGATGCAGTTGTCAAAGGGCGCGCGATCGAACAGCACCGTCGAAATGGCCTCCAGGGTGTAGAACCAGCCGCGGGTCTGGTCGATGGCCTCGGAGATGAAGTCCGCGGGGAAGTTCTGCTCAAACTTCTCCTTGTTTTCAAAGGGATAATGCCACTGGGCGAAGGGCATGGAGCCGGAATCGTACCAGCAGTCGATGACGTCGTGCACGCGGTGCATCTCGCCGCCGCATTTTTCGCAGCGCAGGGCCACCTCGTCGATGTAGGGGCGGTGGAGCTCGATATCCGGGCCGGGGTCCTTCACGGCCATGCGGCGCAGCTCCTCAATGGAGCCCACCACGTGCACATGGCCGCAGGAGCAGGTCCACACGGGCAGGGGCGTGCCCCAGTAGCGCTCCCGGCTCAATCCCCAGTCGATGACGTTCTCCAGGAAGTTGCCCATGCGGCCTTCCTTGATGTGGTCGGGCATCCAATTGATGGAGCGGTTGTTGCGCAGCAGGTTGTCCCGCACCGCGGTCATGCGGATGTACCAGGTGGGGCGGGGGTAATACAGCAGGGGCGTATCGCACCGCCAGCAGAAGGGATAATCATGGGCGAAGGGCAGCGCCGCAAAGAGCAGGCCCCGCTCCTTCAGGTCCTCCAGGATCAGGGGATCGGCCTTTTTCACAAACACGCCGGGCCACTTGGTCTCCTGGGTCATGCAGCCCTGGGTGTCCACCAGGTTCACAAAGGGCAATCCGTTGAGCTGGCACACCCGGTTGTCATCCTCGCCAAAGGCGGGGGCGATGTGCACGATGCCCGTGCCGTCCTCCATGGTGACATAGCTGTCGCACACCACGTACCAGGCGGGCTTGTCCGGCTCCACAAAGCGGTACAGGGGCTCGTAGGCCATGCCCCGCAGGCTTTCCCCGGGCATCTCCTCCAGGATGGTCACTTCCTTGCCCGCAAAGACCCGCTCCACCAGGGCCTTGGCCATGATAAAGTCCTCGCCCTCGCAGCGCAGGCGGCAGTAGGTGTCCTTGGGGCTGACGCACAGGGCCAGGTTGGAGGGCAGGGTCCAGGGGGTGGTGGTCCAGGCCAGGAGGGAGGTGTTCTCCATATCCCTGACCTTGAAGCGGACGATGGCGGAGATCTCCTTGACGTTTTTGTAGCCCTGGGCCACCTCGTGGCTGGACAGGGCGGTGCCGCAGCGGGGGCAATAGGGGGCGATCTTGTGCCCCAGGTAGAGCATGCCCTTGTCGTAGATCTGCTTCAGGCTCCACCATTCGCTCTCAATATAATCATTGTGGTAGGTGACGTAGGGGTGCTCCATGTCCACCCAGTAGCCCACCTGGTCGCTCATCTTCTCCCACTCGTGGAGGTATTTCCACACGCTCTTTTTGCACTCGCCGATAAAGGGCTCGATGCCGTACTGCTCGATCTGCGGCTTGCCGTCCAGGCCCAGGATCTTCTCCACCTCCAGCTCCACGGGCAGGCCATGGGTATCCCAGCCCGCCTTGCGGGTGACGCTCTTGCCCTTCATGGTCCAGAAGCGGGGGAACAGGTCCTTGATCACGCGGGTTTCGATGTGGCCGATATGGGGCTTGCCGTTGGCCGTGGGCGGGCCGTCGAAAAATGTGAAATGCTCCCCGTCCTGGTGAAGGGCGAAGGACTTGCGGATCACGTCCTTTTCCTTCCACAGCCGGGCCACCTCCCGCTCCCGGGAGACGAAGTTCAGGTCGGTGGGAACCTTGTTGTACATGGTGCTGGCCTCCTTTGTCCTGCTTGCAGCTGCTGACGGTCCGGGACGCTTTTTTCCATTGAAAAACGCCCCAGGATCATTCCTGGGACGGATGCTGTCGATCCGCGGTACCACCCAAGGTTGACGGCGAAAACGCCGCCCGCTCTGGCGCTCGGTATCGGGAGCCCCCGGGCCTCCCTACGGCGCGCCATCGGGAGGTCTCACTCCGGGGTGATCCGCTGTGCGCTGGGCTGCCGCCGGGCTTGCACCATTTCCCGGCTCGCTTGGGAGCTTTCGCGCCGCCGTCCCCATCATCGTGAACGTTGGTAGAGTTTTATTATACCCTGTTTTTTCAAATTGTAAAGGGGGCAAAGCGCCGGAAAATCGGCGCAGAGGGCGGAGGGCAGGCTGCATACAACCCCGCCCCCCGCCGCATACTGACGGTGAGGTGAAGGTATGCAATGGCTGATGCTTGCGCTGCTGGGCACGCTGCTGGGACAGCGGATGCGGCGCATCCGCATGCTGCGGCGGGTGGGTCAGGCCCGTGCGGCACGGCGGCTGTACAGGCGCACTGCGCTGCTCATGGGGGCGGCGGCTTTGTTCGCCATGGCGGGCCAGCTGACGCTGCTGTGGCTGAACGGCATGCTGCGCCTGGGTACGGCGCTGCCCCTGCACCTGTGCAGCCTGATGGGGGTGCTGCTGTATCCGGCCCTGCGGGGCGGTTCCCGGCGGCTGTGGGAGATCACGCTGTACCTGGGTGTCCCGGGCGGGCTGGGGGCGCTGCTGTTCCCGTCCATCCTCTCCTGCGATCAGCCGGCGCTGATGGCCTTTTTCTTCCATTTGCTGCACTGCTCGGTGGTTGCGGGGCCCTGGCTGCCCCTGGCCCTGGGTTGGCGGCCCCGGCCCGCGGGCGCGGCGGCGGCCTATGGCTTTCTGTTCCTCCACGCCTGCGTAGCCCTGAGCCTGAACCGCCTGGCGGGCACCAATTACCTGTTCCTGAACCTGCCGGTGGCGGGCACGCCCCTGGCGGCACTGGGCGGCGGAAGCCACGGGGCCTATGTGGCGGCCCTGGGCGGGCTGGCCGCGGCGCTTTTGTGCCTGGAGGGCCTGCTGGCCGCCTGGGGGCGACGCCGCTGGCCCGAAATCTTCTCTCTGCCGCTACGGGGGAATAACCGACCGCCCCGGCGTTTGACGTAGCTCCGCCGCTGTGGTATGATGCCTGTGTTCGCGCGCAATCATCCTGCGAAGAAAATACCCGGAGGCTGCGTCATGATGGAATATACCCATGCGGGCGTTTGCCCGCAACCCATACCCCTGTGCCCGCGGGCGACCGTCTTCTTTGACTGGGACGGCACGCTGGCCGACAGCATGCCCCTGTGCATGGAGCAGCTCCGCCGTGCCCTGGCGGAGCTGGACCTGCCCCCCAAGACCAACGCGGAGCTGGCCCGGTGCAACGGGCCCACCTATCAGGAGTCCGTGGGCATCCTGGGCATTCCCCCCGAAAAGGCGGAGGCCTTTCTGCGCGCCCGCCAGCGCATTGAGATGGAAATTGTGCCCACCTGGCAGCGGCTTTTCCCCGGGGTGAAGGAGATGCTCCAGGCGCTGGCCAACCAGGCGGAGCTGGTAGTGGTGAGCAACGGCCTGGAGGAGTATCTCCGCCTGTCCATGGAGGTCACGGGCATCGCCGGGCTCTTTGCACGGGTGCAGCCCATGATCCCCGGCAAAACCAAGACGGAGGCGCTGCGCCTGGTGCTCCACCAGACGCGCCCCCAGCGGGCGGTGATGGTGGGCGACCGCCAGGGCGACCTGCTGGCCGGCCGGGACAACGGCCTGCCCACCATAGCCGCCTGCTACGGCTACGGCCTGCCCGATGAGTGGGCGCTGGCGGACCGGCAGGCGTATTCCGTGGAAAAATTGCAAAGGATGCTATGGGACTTTATTCAAGGAGGAAATTAACATGTTGCAACGTATATTGGCGCTATTGCTCTCTTGTTGCCTGTGCCTGCCCCTGAGCACCCTGGCGGAGGAAAAGGATTGGATTGCCCAGGAAGGCCTGCGGCTGGCCGGTCAGGTGCAGGAGCTGGCGGGCAGTCAGGCCTGGCGGGCGCTCATGGGCGGCAATGAAGAAATCAACGAGCTGCTGGACGGTTTTGCTTCCGCTGGCCAGCCCGCGGAAGCCGCCCGCTATTCCGTCTCCACCCAGCAGCTGGACGCGCTGCTGGGCGACGGCGCGGCGGAGTTGCCGGAGGATCTGCTGCCCCTGGCGCGGCAGCGCATGCTCGCCGCGGTGGCCACTCAGCTGGGCGCCACCCAGGGCGCGGCGCACGTGGCCGCCCAGGCCATCGCCATGACCAGCGGCTGCCTGCCCCTGCCCGAGGATTGGGCCGGAAGCAACGCCCTGTCGCTGCTATCCTGCGGGGAGGACTGGTGCGCGCTGGTCACCTGGATGGAGCAGGATACCGGCGTGCTAACGGAGCAGGCGGCCTTTCTGCACATGAGCGCAGCGGACGCCATGGCCCTGCTGGCGGAAATGGGATTCCAGGCGCAATAAAACACGCGCGGCCGCCCGGGAACAGGTCCCGGGAGGCCGCGCAGCGCCATGAAAAAATTTTTCGGTTTCTTCAAAGGTTTCATGTTCCTGGCGTCCATTTCGGAAAATCAGCGCTTTTTCACATCAGCATGAAAAAATGAAACTTACGACTCCAGCAGCCTGAGCCTTTCAGGCTGCCGCGTATTTTTATACGGTGATGTTGCGCACCCATTTTCCTTTTTTCAGCACTAGCAGCGCGGGAATGACCTTCAGGTTCATCAGCAGCGTGGTCAGGGTCAGGGCCAGTGTCAAAGGGAGCGTACCTACCCCCAGCCAGCCCATGAGCAGGGAGGCGGGCACGGGCACCAGCCACATGTAGCCGGAATCCAGCAGCGTGGCCCCCCGCGTATCGCCGCCCGCCCGCAGGCAGTAGAAGCAGAAGGCGTACACCGCGTTGGGCAGGTAGAACAGGCAGTAAATCAGCGTCAGGATGGTGGCAAGCCCCCGCAGGCTGGCAGGCACATCGAAGGCGTAGGGCAGGGCGAAGGCCGCGCAAAGGCCGATGACCGTGCACAGCAGGGAGATGGCGCACACCAGGGAGAGCAGCTTTTTGCAGTTGCTCCGGGCCTGATCAAAGCATCCCGCCCCCAGCTCCGTGCCGATCATCACCGACACGGCGCTGGCCATGCCCACGGAAACCACCACGCCGATCTGCATGGCCTGGTCCGCAATGGTCACCGCCGGAATGGCCGCTTCGTCCAGCCGGGCGTAGGTCCAGAAGTAAATGTTGAACCCCAGGTTATACAGGATCTCGTTGAATGTCAGGGGCAGGGCCTTGCCGGCAAAGGAACGCAGCAGGTTTCCCGTCAGGCGGCGGATGGGCGCGAGATGCAGGCTGAAAAACGCCCGCCGCCGGGCCAGCACCACCAGATAGAAGACCATCTCCAGCGTCCGGGAAAGCAGCGTCCCCAGGGCCGCGCCCACCACGCCCATGGCCGGCACAGGCCCCAGGCCGAAGATGAACACATAGTTGAAGCAGGCGTTGGCCAGCATGGCCATCAGCCCCACCAGCATGGGCATCTTGTTCAGCCCCAGGGACCGCATGGAGAAGATGCACACGCTGGAAATGGCCACGGGGATGTAGCTGAAGCACACCACCCGCATGTAGTCCACCCCCAGCTGCACGGTTTCCGGCGCCTGGAGGAAAATCCCCATGATGGGTCCGGGTAGGAAAAACATCACCGCGCCGAAGAGCAGCGAGCTGATCAGCCCCAGCACCAGCTGCAGCGCAAACAGCCCCTGGCAGGTGTCCCGCTCCCTGGCCCCATAATACTGGCTGATGAGCAGGCCGCCCGCCCCCGCCATGCCGAAGAAAAAACCGTTGTAGATCAGGTAAGGCTTGTTGGCGGCGGTGACCGCGCTCATGGCCAGGGGGCCGATGCCGCCCACCATCACGTTGTCCACCACGTTGAACAGGGTATTGATCAGCTGCTGAATCACCACGGGGATCATCACCGTCAGCGCCTGGCGGTAAAAGTTCCGGGAACCGATATACGGCCTGAGCCGTTGAGGAATTGCGATCATGGCGCCTCCCTGCCGAAGCCCGCGGCGACTGGCGGGGCTTCCTGTTTCTCTCCCTAGTATATCACGGTTCCTGCCCTTTGCCTACGCAAAGGTTTTGCACAGGTACAGCACCAGTTCGTCGTCCACGGGGTAGGCGCGGCCGGGAACAACCTGCTCGTCCTCATACCATACGCCGCTGCCGTCGGGGAGGTAGCCCCGGCGGGCGTAGAGCCGCTGAGCCGCGCCGTAGCCCCGGTACAGCCCCACCCCCAGGCATAGCGCCGGTCCGCGGGCACGGGCATGATTCTCGATGGCCGCCAGCAGCGCATTGCCGATCCCCCGGCGCTGAAAGCGCTCCAGCACATTGAAATCGCATACGCAGGGAATTCCCTTCCCTGCGAAGGGTCCCTGAGGGGCCTGGGGCAGCAGCGTGGCGTACCCCGCGGGCACGCCCTCCGCCTCCGCCACGAAGACCTTCCGCTCCCCGGCCTCCTGCTGGCGGTAGTAGCGCTGAAACAGCGCCTCCGTCTTGCCCGGCCAGCCCTGAGCGGCAAAGGCGGCGGGAAAAGCCTCGATATCCTGGGGCAGCATGGGGCGAATGATCACCACCGGTTCCTCCTTTGTCTGCATGAAAGCGCCGCCCGGTACGCGACGTACGGGGCGGCAGGGTTTTGCCATACGGTTTACCATGCGGGGGGTTCCCAGAGGACGGGCTGCCCCGCCGCCAGGGTTTTCTTCACGTCGATGAGCCGCTGGTTGCGGCTGCCGCAGTATTTCAGCTCCAGGCTGCGCTGGTCCAGCAGGAAGGGGCCGTCCACCAGCACGTCCGTCTCCCGGAGCAGCGCCAGGCGGTCCGGGACGGCGGCGGAAAGCAGCTGCTCCAGGGTGTAGCCGGTGTAGCACCACACGTTCAGGCCCAGGGCATGGGCCTGGCGGGCCAGCTCCGCGCAGGGGAGGGGCTGCTCCATGGGGTCGCCCCCGGAGAGGGTCAGCCCATCCAGCAGCGGGTTTTGCCGGATCTGCGCCAGAATGGTTTCCGTATCCACCACCCGCCCCCCGGCGAAATCATGGGTCTCGGGGTTGTGGCAGCCGGGGCAGTGATGGGAGCAGCCCTGGGTGAACACCGTGTAGCGGAAGCCGGGCCCGTCCACAATGGAGTCGTCCACCGTGCCCGCGATGCGGATATCCATGCCCTCACTCCTCCGTGGCGGTTACGCCGTGCTTCACCCGGTCATGCTCCTCGGCGCGCTTGGCGTTGTTGAAGCGGTCCAGCGTGCCCACCAGATAGCCGGTAATCCGGCGAATGCGCTCAAAGGGGCGGCCATCCTCATGGCGGTGGCAGCAGGGGCACTCATCGCCGATGATCCCGTTGTAGCCGCACACGGGGTCCCGGTCCACGGGGTGGTTGATGGAGCCGTATCCCACGCCCTTGTCGTGCATGAAGCGGACGATCTTTTCAAAGGCGTCCAGATTTTGCAGGGGATCGCCGTCCATCTCCACATAGCTGATGTGGCCGGCGTTGGTCAGCTCATGGTAAGGGGCCTCCACGCTGATCTTGTGGAAGGCGGAGCAGGGGTAGTACACCGGCACATGGAAGCTGTTGGTGTAGTATTCCCGATCCGTCACCCCGGGGATGACGCCAAACTTCTCCCGGTCGATGCGCACGAAGCGGCCGCTGAGCCCCTCGGCAGGGGTAGCCAGCAGGGTGTAGTTCAGCTTGCGCTCCTGGGAGAGGCGGTCCACATACTTGCGCATGAAACCGATGATCTCCAGGCCCAGGTTCTGGCTCTCCTCGCTCTCCCCGTGGTGGGCGCCCCGCAGGGCCACCAGCGTCTCCGCCAGGCCGATGAAGCCGATGGACAGCGTGCCGTGCTTGAGCACCTCGCCCACCTCGTCGTTCCAGTCCAGCTTCTCCGAATCGATCCACACGCCCTCGCCCATGAGGAAGGGGAAGTTTTTGACCTTCTTTTTGCAGATGATGGCCATCCGCTCGTCCAGCTGCTCGGTGACCAGCTGCAGCTTGCGCTCCAGCTCCTCAAAGAACCACTGCACGTCGCCCCGGGCTTTGATGGCGATGCGGGGCAGGTTGATGGAGGTGAAGGACAGGTTGCCCCGGCGGGGGGAGATCTCCCGGCTGGGGTCATAGACGTTGCCCATCACCCGGGTGCGGCAACCCATGTAGGCAATCTCCGTCTCCGGATGGCCGGGCTTGTAGTACTTCAGGTTATAGGGCGCGTCCACAAAGGAGAAGTTGGGGAAGAGCCGCTTGGCGCTGGTGCGGATGGCCAGGCGGTACAGGTCGTAGTTGGGATCGCCGGGGTCGTAGGACACGCCGGACTTCACCCGGAAAATCTGAATGGGGAAGATGGGCGTCTCCCCGTGGCCCAGCCCCGCCTCCGTGGCCAGAAGCACGTTGCGCACCACCATGCGCCCCTCGGGGGAGGTGTCCATGCCGTAGTTGATGGAGGAGAAGGGCACCTGCGCGCCCGCCCGGCTGTTCATGGTGTTCAGGTTGTGGATCAGCGCCTCCATGGCCTGGAAGGTGGCCCGGTCCGTCTCCTTGGCGGCCTTTTCCTGGGCGAAGTCCAGCATGCGGTCGCACAGGGCCTCGTCCTGGGTCATCTCCAGCAGCTGGGCCTTCAGGGCGGCCCGGTGATCGGGCTGCTCCTCCAGGGTGGGCTCGGCGCCGGCGGCCTTCATCAGGCCCACCAGGCGTTCCGCGGCGTCCTCGGCGTTTTCCACGCCGCACAGCAGCTCCAGCGCCCGGGCCAGGTTGGCCTGATAGCGCTTGATAAATGTCTTGCGCACCCCCGGGGCCATGCCGTAGTCAAAGTCCACAATGCTCTGGCCGCCGTGCTGGTCGTTCTGGTTGGCCTGGATGGCGATGCAGGCCAGGGCGGAATAGCTGGAGATGTCCATGGGCTCCCGCAGGGTGCCGTGGCCGGTGCTGAAGCCGTCCCGGAACAGGGTGGTCAGGTGAATCTGGCAGCAGGTGGTGGTGAGGGTATAGAAATCCTTGTCATGGATATGAATGTCGCCCTCGGCGTGGGCCTGGGCAAACCGGGGATCCAGCACGTACATATCATAGAACTGCTTGGCGCCCTCGGAGCCGAACTTCAGCATGGCGCCCATGGCGGTGTCCCCGTTGATGTTGGCGTTTTCCCGCTTGATGTCGGAATCCACGGCATCCTTGAAGGTGATGTCCTCAAAAATCTTCATCAGGCGGGTGTTCATTTCCCGCACCCGGCTGCGCTCGGCCCGGTAGAGGATGTACGCCTTGGCGGAGCGGACGAACCCCTTTTCGATCAGCACGCGCTCCACGGTGTCCTGCACTTCCTCCACCGTGGGCACGCTGCCGATGCTCTCGTTGTTCTCCAGCTCCTCGATCACCCGCTGGGTCAGCTGCTCGGCCGTTTCCTGGCCCTTGGCGCTGCCGCTGGCCTCAAAGGCCTTCATAATCGCCGCCTCGATCTTGCTGGCGTCGAAGGCCACGGTGCGGCCGTCCCGCTTTTTGATGCTCTTCATGGTCATGCCGGTTTCCTCCCCCTATAAGCCTCGGTCCCTTGAATACACAACAGGTTGTTGCCATAATGCATATAAGGCACAATATCTTGTGCCGCTCAATGTGCGAACGCAATCATTATAGGAGCATGTCCTGCCCTTGTCAATAGCTTTTCCGGGCGGAAAGCCACGAAAGCGAGCAAACTCCGATGATAAAATTTTTGTAATATTTTGTTCCCCTCCGTCGAAAAAAGCCGGAAAACAGCGCCATAATTGGAAGAAAAAGACTGCGGAAGGCGTTGACTTTTTCCCCGCAAATGGGTATCATGATACCAAGCGCGGCGCGCGAAACGGATCAGAAAGGGAGTGAACCCGCCACATGGACGGCGACCCGTACAGTACCATTCAGCAGCATTGTACCATAGCAACCAGGCGGAAAGCTCCCATGAACGCCATCGGCTGAGGCCGAGGGCGAATTTTGCGGCCTGTTCTGCCTGAAAGAGCGTCTTTTGGGAAAGGACAGGTGTTTTTTCATGCGCAGAATTTTCAAAACCGTGGACGATCATCTCACCGAGTGCACCACCCTGGAGAAGGGCTGCTGGGTGCACCTGCAAAACCCCACCAAGGAAGAAATCGACGGGCTGAACACCCGCTTCGCCCTGGACCCCACGTACCTGGCGGCGGCGCTGGACGAGGAGGAAAGCGCCCGCATCGAGCACGAGGGGGACCAGACGCTGATCATCGTGGATATCCCCTATGTGGAAAGCGAGGGCAGCGGATATATCTACAGCACCATCCCCCTGGGCATCGTGCTGGTGGACGAAATCATCATCACCGTCTGCACCCGGGATACGCCCATCATTGCGGACTTTACCCAGGAGCGGGTGCGGAACTTCTGGACGTTCAAGCGCACGCGCTTCATCCTCCAGCTGCTCCACCGCAACGCCAGCCGCTTCCTCGCCTACCTCAAGCAGATCGACAAGTCCAGCATGCACGTGCAGGAAAAGCTGGAAAAGAGCAGCCGCAACCAGGAGCTGCTGCAGATGATGAAGCTGGAGAAATCCCTGGTGTTCTTCTCCACCTCCCTCAAGGGCAACGAGCTGGTGATGGAGAAGCTCCTGCGCCAGGAGTCGGTGCTCAAGCGCTTCCCCGAGGATACGGACCTATTGGAGGATGTGATCATCGAGAACAAGCAGGCCATGGAGATGTGCGCCATCTACCGGGATATCATGAGCGGCACCATGGACGCCTTCGCCAGCATCATCAGCAACAACCTGAACATTACCATGAAGGTGCTCACCAGCCTGACCATGGTGCTCTCCGTGCCCACCATCATCGCCTCCCTGTGGGGAATGAACGTGCAGGTACCCTTTGCGGACACCAGCATGGGCTTCTGGTTTGTGATCGTGCTTACCGTAGTCTGCTCGCTGATCGCCTTCCTGTTCATGTACAAAAAGCGCATGTTCAAGTAAGGCGCTTCCGCGAGCGGGGGGTTTTTGCGGCAAATCCTTGACGCGCAAGGGTTCCCGGTGATATAATACAGCGTTCCTGAATATTTTTGACGTTTCATAGAACCGTGGGAGGGATACGATGTCCGGTCATTCCAAGTGGCATAACATCCAGGCGAAAAAGGGCAAGGCGGACGCCGCCCGGGGCAAGATCTTCACCAAGATCGGCCGGGAAATCGCCATCGCCGTGCGCGAGGGCGGCAGCAACCCCGACGTAAACGGCAAGCTGCGGGATGTCATTGCCAAGGCCAAAGCCAATAACATGCCCAACGACAATATTACCCGCTCCATCAAAAAGGCCGCGGGCGAGCTGGGCAATGTGGATTACGAACAGATCACCTACGAGGGCTACGCTCCCGGCGGCGTGGCGGTCATCGTGGAAACCATTACCGACAACCGCAACCGCACCGCCAGCGACATCCGCCACTGCTTCGCCAAGGTGGGCGGCAACATGGGCACCACCGGTTCGGTGAGCTTCATGTTCGACCAGAAGGGCGTGCTGGTGGTGGAGCGGGAGCCCGGCAGCGACGAGGACGAGATGATGATGCTGGCACTGGACGCCGGCGCCGAGGACGTGAAGGTGGACGAGGACGCCTTCGAAATCTATACCGCCCCCAACGACCTGACCGCCGTGCGCGAAGCCCTCGAAAAGCAGGGCATCGCGTCCTTCCTTACCGCCGAGGTGCAGATGATCCCCCAGAACACCGTGGCCGTGGAAGGCGAAAACCTCGAAGCAATCCAGAAAATGCTGGAGCTCCTGGACGACTACGACGACGTGCAGGAAGTGTTCCACAACGCGGAACTCCCCGAAGAGGAAGAAGAAGAATAACAGACCATTGACAAAGGGGCTGTTTCCAGAAGGAAGCAGCCCCTTACAGCGTGTCAAAAAAGTGGGCAAGCCCACTTTTTCGAGGAAGCAACTTCGGCCAACCAGAGGTCGTCCGAAGTTGTAAGGAATTGATTTTGCAAGCAAAATCAACCACCCAGCAAGGCGCTGCTTTTCATTGCATGAAAAACAGCGGTCGCAAAGCGACTTGGCTTTTCAAAAGAAAAGCC
>DBFBGQ010000004.1:0-11086 GCA_048201975.1 Candidatus Egerieenecus sp.
CGTGTCGAAAAAGTGGGCAAGCCCACTTTTTCGAGGAAGCAACTTCGGCCAACCAGAGGTCGTCCGAAGTTGTAAGGAATTGATTTTGCAAGCAAAATCAATCACCCGCGAAGCCGGCGGAGCCGGCTTACACGAATAAAAGTCGAAGGGGCTGCGGCCCCTCCGACGCCTCTAGGGAGTTTTTTGACAGTCTAAAGCGCCTGCGCTTCAAGGGTGCAGGCGCTTTTGGCTCGCGGTCCACGCCAGGGCCGCCAGTTTACTCAATGGTTCGCCAGGCGTTGAAGGGGAACAGCACCGCCTGCACATGCCCCAGGATCTGATCCCGGGCGATGGGGCCCACATCGCTGGCGCGGCTGTCATGGGAGTTGGAGCGGTTGTCGCCCATGACGAAGAAGTAGCCTTCGGGGACGGTGTAGGCCGCGAAGTCGTCATAGGGGCGATGCACGATATAGTCCTCCTCGTAGCGCTCGCCGTTGACATACAGGTAGCCGCCGCGAACCTCCACGGTGTCACCGGGCAGGCCCACCACACGCTTGACAAAGTTGGTGGAGCCCCGGTTGGGGTAATGGCAGATCACCACGTCGAAGCGCTCCGGGTCGCTGGCCAGGTAGTCATACTTGGTAACGAACATGATTTCGCCGTCCTGCAGGGTTTCCAGCATGGAGCCGCCGTCCACCCGCACCGGCTCAAACAGAAAGGTACGGATCACAAAGGCGATCAGCACTGCCGCTGCAATGGTGAGCACCCACTCCAGGATTTCCTGTTTCAGCGGCTTTTTGGGTTTTTCCTTTTTATCGCGCTTGGCGGGCAGCGTCTGATCTTCGGGGGTGATGGGTTCCAGTTCGGACATTGGAGTACGCCTCGCTTTCTGACAATGGTATTGATTATAAACGTTTATCGCACAAGCGTCAAGGCCGCGCTGGCGGCGGGATAGAGCGTGACGGAGGCGGTTAGCGCCGCGGCAAGCAGTCCCCGCCATTCCCGATGGGGCGCTGTGAGCGTTTCGCTGGCCTTTTCCAGCGCCGCCAGACGCTGCGCGCGGCGTAGTACCTCCTTGGTATAGGCAGCCTTCATTCCGCTGTATCCTCCTTTCGGCGTAAACGTCTGCGGATGCGGTGGAGCCGCACCCGCACCTGGGGTAGGGAGAGATGAAGCGCCTGCGCCAGCTCACGGTAGCTGCGCCCGTGAACGGCGTAGCCCAGCAGCAGGCGCTGATCCGCGTTGCTGAGCTCCTCCAGCAGCCGCCATATCCGCAGCCGCTCCTCTCTTTGCAGGGCCAGGGCTTCAGGGGACTCGGCAAGGCCCCCCGGGGGAAGCTCGTCCATGGGCACGGGCCGGCGGGCGCGGCGTCGCAACAGGTCCAGGCAGCGGCTGCGCACCAGCACCCGCAGCCACGCCTGGAAGGAGAACGCCGGCTGGTAACGCTCCCGCAGCAGATACACCCGGGCGAAGGCGTCCATTACCGCGTCCTCCGCCTCGCCGGCATCCCGCACAAGCGCCCTGGCATACTGCTCCGCGCTCCCACGGTGACGCGCAATCAGCTGATCCAGGGCGCTGTCGTCCCCCTGGCAGAGGCGCGCCATTAGCTGGCTGTCGCTTTCGTTTTGCTGGGTCATGGCGCAACCTCCCTTCATCCATAGATACGCGCCGCGTGAGGAAAAGTTACACCCGCCCCGCGAATTTTGTCAAGCGAAGCGCCGGAAAAACCTGGGACAAAAGAACATGACGCGGGGTATTTCACTTTTTTACAATTGTATGCTATAATGTCCGAAGCCCACCACTGATGAGGAGGAACCCGTATGTTTGGCAAGCTGATGAACAACTTCTATTATGGCAAAAGCGGTAAAGGCGATTACCGCAAGGAGGACCTGCCCAAGAACCGCTGGCAATTATTCTGGGAAATGCTGCGCATTCGCTTTTCCGCGCTCATCCGGCTGAACCTGATGTACATCGTCGTGTGGCTTCCGGCCATGGTGGTGCTGATGATCGCCGCGATGTCCATGCTCACCATGCTGGGCGAGGCGGCCACGGCGGAGGAGGCCGTGGAGAGCCTGACCCAGAACATGAGCAGCATCGTGATGTCCACGCTGCTGCTGCTGGTTCCCTGCATTGCCATTACGGGGCCTTGCACCGCGGGCGTGTGCTATGTAACCCGCAACTGGGCCCGGGATGAGCATGCCTTTATCTGGTCGGACTTCAAGGACGCTGTGAAGGAAAATTGGAAGCAGGGCCTGGTGATTTCCCTGATTACGGGTCTGATGCCGCTGGTGGTGTACGTGTGCTGGAACTTCTACAGCGCCATGGCGGCGGAGAACCCGGTGATGGTGCTGCCCCAGGTGCTCACCGCCATGATCGGCGTTTTGTGGATGCTTTCCGTCACCTATTTTTACCCGCTGATGGTCAGCTATAACCTGAAAATGCGGGAGCTGCTGCGCAACGGCCTGCTGCTTGCGGTGGCGCGGTTGCCCTTCAGCATTGGATTGCGGCTGCTGCACATGGTGCCTACGGCCATTGCGGTGTTCTGCGCGTTCTTCTTCAGCCCCGTGTGGTCCGTGCTGGGATTGTTCCTGTATTATCTGGTGCTGGGCTTTGGCCTGAGCCGGTTCATCACTGCCAGCTACACCAACGCGGTGTTCGACCGCTTCATCAACAGCCGCATCGAGGGCGCGGTCATCAACCGTGGACTGAGCCAGGAAACCGATGACGATGAGGACGAAGAGGAAGAGGAGAATCCCCAGGCGTAAACGCAGGTATGTTTTTCCCCCAAGGCACGCAAGCTAGCACCGGAGGTGGTGCGCGAATGGCGCTGTGGCGTTTGTCCCAGGAGGAAAAGCGCAAGTACGCCCTGGCGGAGGAGCTGGGGCTGATCGAGGAACTGGAGAAGAAGGGCTGGGCCGGCCTGCCGGCCAAGGATACCGGCAGGATCGGCGGCATGCTGCACCGGAGCAAGGGAAAATAAGCGCATCAGGCGGGCGGGCCCCCTGAGGGCATCAAAAGACGCGAGGAATACGGATGTATACGGGATTTGCTGAGATCTACGATGAGCTGATGACGGACGTTGACTACGAGGCATGGGCGGATTTTTATTGCAAAATGATGGAGGGCTTTGGCATCCGCGGGGGCAAGCTGGCGGAGTGCGCCTGCGGCACCGGCGGATTGACGCTGCCGCTGTTCCGTCACGGCTTTCATGTGACGGGGGTGGATCTGAGCCAGGACATGCTCTGGCGCGCAGCGCAAAAGGCCCGCGCCCAGGGTATGGCCATTCCCTTCGTGCGCCAGGATATGCGCCAGCTGCGGCTGCACCGTCCCATGGACGCGGTGCTGGCCACCTGCGACGGAGTGAACTATCTGTTGGACGATGTGGACGTGCTGGAGTTTTTCTCCTCGGCTTATCAGGCGTTGCGGCCCGGCGGCGGGCTTTTCTTTGATATTTCCACGCCCCACAAGCTGCGGGATGTGCTGGGCAACCAGATCATCTGCGAGGATCTGCCCAAGATCACCTATTTCTGGCAGAATTCCTTTAACGACAAGACCAAGGTGCTGGACATGCACCTGTGCTTCTTTGTCAAGCAGGAGGACGGCAGCTACAAGCGCATCGACGAGACACAGAAGCAGAAGGCCCATACCCTGCGCCACCTGTCGGACCTGCTGTATCAAAGCGGATTTGACCGGGTGACGGTGTTCGGGGACGGACGGCTGGAGGCGCCCCGGGAGAGCGAGCGCCGCTGGCACTTCGCCGCCATCCGCCGCGCGGACCCGGCGCACATGGCGTAAACCAACCAGGAATCAGGCAGGAGTTTACCGCATGGAAGAAATGTTGCATATTTCCCTGATGCAGGGTCAGGCCAGGGCGCTGCTGTGCGAGAGCACCAACATGGTGCAGCGGATGGCGGACATTCACCGCGCTACGCCGGTGTGCGCGGCGGCCCTGGGCCGTTTGATGACCGTCACGGCCATGATGGGCGTGATGATGAAGGGCGAGAAGGAATCCGTTACGGTAACCGTCAAGGGCGGCGGCCCCATGGGCACGCTGGTGGCGGTGGCCAACCATGGCGTGGTGAAAGCCTATGCGGACAATCCGCGGGTGGAGCTGCCCCTGCGGGCGGACGGCAAGCTGGACGTGGGCGGCGCGGTGGGCCGGCAGGGCCGCATGAGCGTGGTGAAGGATCTGGGCCTGCGGGAGCCGTACATTGGCCAATGCGAGCTGGTCAGCGGCGAGCTGGCGGTGGACTTTGCCAATTACTTCACCACCAGCGAGCAGCAGCCTTCCCTGGTCTCCCTGGGCGTGCTGACCCATGGGGATGCGGTGCTCAAGGCCGGCGGGCTGTTGATTCAGCCTTTGCCCGGCTGCACCGAGGAAACCCTGCAGCAATTGGAGCTGCGCACCCCCATGTTTGCCGATATCAGCCGGGAATTGACCTTCGAAACCCCCGAGGGACTGATGGCGGGCTGGTTCCGGGGCATGGAGCCGGAGATCCTGGAACGCACGCCCATCGCCTGGGGCTGCGGCTGCAGCCGTGAGCGCATGGAAAAGGCGCTGATCTCCCTGGGGCGGAAGGAGCTGGAGGAGCTCAGCGCCGATCCCAAGGGCGCGGAGCTGGGATGCCATTTTTGCCACAGCCGCTATGCGTTCACACCCGATGAGCTGAAGGAGCTGCTGGCGCGGGCCTCTCGGCCCTGACGCATGGGCGCGGCGCAAAGCGCATACATACAAAGGCTGGAACGGGGCGCCCCGGGCGGGGCCGGAACCGAGAAAATCCCCGGCGGCGGGGTAGGAGGACGGATGACTGAATCGCGCAGACCCCAGGGCCGTGTGGTCGCCTTTACCCGCTCCGCGGCTTACCTGAAGCGGCGGGCCCAGGAGCAGCGCAGGCGTGGCGCGCGGGTGGAGGCCGTGGAACTGATGCGTATGGCGCTTCAGCAACAGGACACGCCGCAGAACCGGCTGCTGTTGGCGGAGATTCTGCGCGAAATGGGCAACGATGCCCAGGCCGCCAGGATACTGTATCAGCTGTGCGCCGAAGACCCGGTGCTGCCGGATGTGTATTATCAGCTGGCGCTGTGCCTGCACCGCATGGGCAACCAGGAGGGGGCCAGGGATGCGCTGTATCACCAGCTGCGCCAGGACCCCGAGGCGGAGGACGCCCGGGAGCTTTTGGGAGAATGGATGAGCCAGGAGGCGGACGAAGAGGCCTTTCGCCTGCGTCCGTTGATCCGCCGGGCCGCCGCGGCGGCGCAGGCGGGCGACATGCCCCTGGCCCGCCGCCGGATGCGCCGCGCCCTGCGGATTGCCCGGGATGCGTCCGCGGTGCAGGTGGCCTGGACGGCTGTGGAGCTGGAGGCGGGCGAATGGGAGCGCGCCCTGGGACATGCGGGGGCGGGTCTGCGCCATGCGCCGGAGGATCCCCGGCTCTGGAGCCTGCTGTGCTTGCTGCTGAGCCGTTTGGGCAAGGCGCGGGCGGCGCGGGGCTTTTTGCGTCAGGCGTCCGGCAAGGGTCCGGACCATCCCCCGGACGACCTGGTGGAGTATACCGCGCGCCAGGTGGGGGATAATGTGTTCCTGAAACGGTATATGGAAGCGCGGAGCCGGCGGGAGGATGGGAACATCCGCCTGCTGTGCGGCCTGGCCGACGCCTGCTGGCAGACCGGGGACCGGCAGCGTGCCCATGCCCTGTGGGGACGGGTGCTCCGCATTGATCCCGACGACATGCGGGCGCGGGGATTGTTTGATTTTCCCGTGGATCGCTGGCAGCCTTTGCCTCCCGCCGGCAACCCGCCGGAGAGCGTGGTGCGCCGGGAGCTGCTGCGCCTGGCCGAGGCGCTGGAAGCGGGGGCAGGGGCGAAGGAGCTGCTTTCCCCGGAGGGCGGGCTGAGGGCCACAACCCTCTGGGCGGCGGCGCTGCCCAGCCCGGAGATTCAGCGGGCGCTGTTCGGCGCCCTGGCCTCCGGCACGGAGGAAGCGTCCCGGCAGGCCATGCGCATGCTGCTGGTCATGCCCGGAGCGCTGCCCCAGGTGCGTCAGCTGGCGCTGGCCAGGCTGGCCATGCTGGGAGACAAGGGCCCGCATCCCATGCTGCTGGACGGCTGCCTGACCTGGGCCAGCTGCCAGTGGAGCGCCGCCAGCCAGCGGAACCGGTGGCGGCTGTTCCTGCGCCTGCTGTTGCTGGAAACCCGCCGCTATGGCCAGAGCCGGCAGATCGCGGAATTTGCCGCGGAGGTGTGGCGGCGTTTGACGCCGAAGCAGCGCGCCCAGGCGGCAGGAGCGCAGGCGTACACTTGGGTGAAGGCCACGGAAGCGCTCTACCTGCACCGCATGGGGCAGGAGGAGCTGATTGACCGCTTGGTGCGGCGCCTGCCCATCTCCGTGCGCAGGGTGGGACGGGCGCTGCGGGCCATGGAGCTGGCAATGGAACTGCCGGAGACGGCGGAAGGAGACGATCAACCATGAAATGCATCAACTTTGACGAGCGCTTTGCGGATTATACTTCCCAGTGGATGAAGGACCACAGCCGGGAATACAAAAACTACAACGCCATGGAGGCGGATATGCCCCGGGTTTACATGAATTTTCTCAATACCCCCGCTTCCTGGCTGGATGGCGTTACGCCGGGGGCTTATTTCACCCAGTATGAGGACGCGAAGGTACTGGTGGATTGGTTCAACGAATATTGTGACAAGGGCGTGCCGGTGCCGGACCTGCTGCTGGACCAGATCCAGCAGGTGGGCAAGCCCTGCGAGAAGCGCCTGGTGGCCCTGCTCAAGGACCCGGAAGCCTGCGAGGAGGCCAAGATGACCGCTGTGGGCCTGCTGCGGGAGATGGAGTCCACCGCCCCCAAGATGCTTTACATCCAGTGGCAGCTGGACCGCGCGCCCAAGGACGAGCTGCGGGACAACGCCTTGGAGAGCCTGGCCGCTATGGGTAAGGAGGCTCTGCCGCAGATGCTGCAGGAGCTGCCCCACGCCAACGAGGCGGGCAAGGAAGCGCTGCTGGACGTGCTGAGCAACTTTCCTGGAAACGAGCAGGTTTTTCAGCTGGCCCTGCGTTTATTCCATGAAAACCCCCAGCGCCGGGCGCTCTTTGCCAGCTATCTGGGCAAGCTGGGGGACGAGCGCGCCCTGGAAGCGCTGATGGAGGCCGCCCGTGACGACCGGGTGCGCTACCTGGACTATATCGAGCTGCGCAACGCCATCGAGGAGCTGGGCGGCGTTGCGCCTGAGCGGGAGTTTGACGACGACCCGGACTACGCCGCGCTGCAGGGCATGCAATAAACCAAACCAAGGAGGCAAGGGTTGATTACCTTACAGGATATCAAGCAAAACGAGGACATCAAGGCCATGATCCGCGCGGGCAACCGTTATCTGGAGGCCCTCGGATATACCGACCACGGCCCGCGGCACGTGAGCTATGTGAGCCGCACGGCTTCGGGCATCCTGAAGGCGCTGGGCTATTCCCCGCGGGAAGTGGAGCTGGCGGCCATCGCCGGATGGGTGCACGATGTGGGCAACTCGGTCAACCGCCACAACCATGGCCCCAACGGCGCCATCATGCTGCTGCCCATTTTGAAGGATGCGGGCATGGAGATGAACGACGTGATGGAGATCATCACCGCCGTGGGCAACCATGAGGAGCAGAGCGGCACGGTGTCCAGCGCGGTGAGCGCGGCGCTGGCCATCGGGGACAAAAGCGACGCCCACAAGACCCGGGTGCGCAACGGCAAGCCTGACCCCGGGGACATCCATGACCGGGTGAACTTCTCCATTTCGGAAAACAGCGTAACCGTGGATCGCAAGGCGCGGGTGATCCGCCATGAGCTGGTGATGGATCGCTCCTCCTCGGTGCTGGAATATACGCAGATTTACACTCCCCGCATCGTCATGTGCGAGGAGGCGGCGGCCTTTCTGGGCTGCTCCTTCGAGCTGGTGATCAACGGGCAGACGGTGAACAACCGGCCCATGCGGCAGGAAAACCGATAAACTTCAGCAGGGGAGCGGGCCGGTCCGGCACGCTTCCCCTAACGTGCTTTTGGAAGGAGGATGCGCCATGCTTTGCCAAAGATGCGGCGCATATGTAACATCGGAGGACATCCTCTGCCCCAGCTGTGGCGCGCTGATCGATAAACGCGGCCAGGAGACGGGCGTCCGCGCCATTCGCCAGGGGCGGAAGCAGACGGCACAGCCGGCGGAGGAGCCCAAACGGACGCAGCACCGCCGCAGCGGCGCCAGCCGCGCCTACACGTCCTCCGCGGGGGAAAGCACCGGCAAGGTCTACGTGGACCCGTCCCTCAGCGGCGGATCCTCCCCGGAGATGCGCCCGCCGGTTACCTTTGACGAGCATGCCGCGGGTGCGGGCGCGCCGGAGGGCTACGACCGGCCGGGGCGGCGCGTGTACGGGGGCGGAACTGCGCGGGTGCAGCCCGTGGGGGCGCACGCGGCGAAGCGCCATGCCAATGTGCACAGGGTCAGCGGCCATATGATCAACTGGGCGCACATGGCCATTGCCGCGGCGGGACTGTTGGTGCTGCTGGCGGTGGGGGCGTATTTCTACCTGAACCGTACGGCTGAGGGGCAGCGCATCCTGGCGCGGATGGGCTATCAGTCCACTTCCATCGCGCTGTGGGAGGTGGGCGAGGAGCGGCTGGATATGGGCGATATCGACGGCGCCATTGCCGACTTTCTTCAGGCGCGGGAAATGGACGGCGAGGAAAACGTCAACGTGGACGGCCTGCTGCTGCTGGGCAGCGCCTACGAGGCCTACGGCATGACGGAGGAGGCCTTGGCCCTGTATGAGGAAATTTACACGGACATCGTTCCGAACCGGCCCGAGGCCTACCGGAGCATGATCCGGCTGCTGCAGGCCCAGGACCGGAATCCCGAAGCGGCGGAGCTGATGCTGGTCGCCTATGAAAAGACGGAACAGACCACGTTCCGCACCATGCGGTCGGAGCTGCTGCCCCTGATCCCTGTGGCGGACCTGACCGCCGGCGTGTATTCCGAAAAGAAATACATTACGCTCACCTCTCCCCAGGGGTATGATATCTATTACACCATGGACGCCGAAGCGGAGCTGCCGGCGGAGGGAACCTTGTATACCGGGCCGATTTTCCTGGACGAGGGCAGCTGGTCCCTGCGGGCGGTGGCCATCAGCGAGGATCTGGTGAGCGACGAGCTCACGGGCACCTATAAGGTCATCATGCCTTCGCCGCAAAAGCCCAGCAGCTCGCTGGCGCCGAATACGTACCAGCAGCGGCAGCGCATTTGGCTCAGGCTGGGGAAGGAAAACAAAGACGACACGGATATTACGATCTACTACACCATCGACGGCTCGGAGCCGGACGCGGATTCGCCCATTTATACCGGCGAGCCCTTCTGGCTGCCCGGGGGCAAGGTGACGCTGAAGGCCGTGGCGGTGAACAGCTACGGCAAGGCCAGCAACGCCCTGGAGATTTTGTATAAGATTGAAACCGGCCCCTATCCCCTCAGCTCCTACTCCACCGACGACACGGCCAATGGGCTGACATTGGGGGTGACCACCCGGGATGAGTTTGTGGAAAAATACGGCTCCGGGAAAGGCTCCGAAGAGGTGACGCTGGAGGGCTTTGAGGACCCCGGCGAGAAAATCACGTACAGCTGGGGCTATGCGGTCATGGGCAAGCTGGAGCGCAAGGGATGGGTGCTCACAGAGCTGTATTTCACCACGGATCAGTTCTCCGGACCGCGGGATACGGGCATTGGCGACAGCGAGGAGGATGTGGTGGGCCAGTTCCGGGATATGGGGCAGGTGGAAAGCCCCTCGGGAAACCGGGGCCTGTATGACAACGATACCGGCAAGGGAAAAATCTACCTGATGGAGGATGGCACCAAGGAGATACGGTACGACACCGAAACCGCCGACGGCGCCACCTGGAACCTGATCTATTATGTGAGCAAGGCCGACGCGGTGACGGCCATCGATATGCTCTATGAGCCGTAAGGAGGCATACGCGGGGCGGCGCGGAAAGGACGCGCCGCCTTCCGCGTTTTTTTGTCGCAAGGGACGGCGGAATTTGTCAGAAACCTTCGGATCATAGAAGATTCCATCTATTTTTCAGGGATTTCCCTTCCAGAAAACGGAATGTGCTATAATGCTTGCGGATCAGCCGTGAAGTGCCTGGAAATCTTGCCGGATGCCGGAGAAGAACCCGCATGAAACCGGTACAATATCCATTGTCTGGAAGGAGTGTAGAAAACCTTGGAGGAACTGAGAGTGCTTTTGGTGGATGATAATGCGGAGATGCGCCGCGCCATGCATGAGCAGATCAGCAAGCAGGAGGGCATGAAGGTCGTCGGGGAATGCGCCAACGGTCTGGAAGCGCTGGAGATGCTTGGAAAAACCGCGGTGGACGCCATGGTGCTGGACATCATTATGCCGCAGATGGACGGGTATACCCTGATGGAGGAAATGCGCCGCCAGCAGCTGGAAAATCCGCCGCAAATCATCGTGACCACGGCTTTGGGGCGGGACGACTTCGTCATGCGCGCCGTGGAGCTGGGCGCGAAGTACTACATGGTGAAACCCTTCGAGGTACAATCGTTGATCGCCCGCATCCGCGAGGTGGCAGGGCGCGGAGGCAGCCAGCAGGAGATTGTGCATCTGGGCACGCTGCAGCGCAGCCAATCCCTGGACGAAAAGCTGTCCAGCCTGTTCCTGACCATTGGCATTCCGGCGCACATCAAGGGCTACCAATTCCTGCGGGAAGCGGTGAAAATGGTGATAGAAACGCCGGACATCATCAACCGGATTACCAAGGAGCTGTATCCGGGCATCGGACGGCGCTTCAACACCACGGCCAGCAAGGTGGAGCGCGCCATACGCCACGCCATTGAGGTGGCCTGGAGCCGCGGCCGCATCGATACGCTGAACCGGGCCTTCGGCTGCAAGGTGGCCTCCAAGGAGGACAAACCCACCAACGGCGAATTCATCGCCATGATTGCCGATAAGCTGGCCATGGAGCAGCGCTCCGCCTGAAGCGGGACGCTTTTCCAGGCGGAGATTCCGCCTTCCGGCGCGCGGGCAGAAAAAGCCTTGCGCGCCGGTTTTGCGGGAGCC
>DBFBGQ010000005.1:0-7097 GCA_048201975.1 Candidatus Egerieenecus sp.
GGATACGGCTTTGCGCCGGTATGGCGCATCCCGCGCCGAAGCCGCCCTGCCCGCGCTGCGGCGGCTGCACCGGGCGGTGTACTCCCATCTGGACAGCTCCCACGCCCGCTATCAGAAGCGCTGCTACCTGACTCGGGTGCAGCGCCGGTTGGTCCCGGTGGAGGAGTCCCTGGAAGTGGCCCGGGAGCTGGCCGGCTTTGTGCAGGGCATGCTGGCGATCCCCGGCGCGGCGGAGGACCGGGCCATGGGCCGCGACCTCTTCGACGCCCTGCGGCAATACATCACGGAATATTTCAACCTACACTTGCAGCGCCTGTTCGGACTCTTCCTCGCCAGGGGATCGGGCGACGCCGCGGCCGTGCACCTTGGCTTCCAGCGCCACGCGGCAACGCTCGAGGAGCTGCTCGCCTGCCTGGAGGAGATGGCCGCCGAGGATGAAAACTCCTATATCGAAACAGTGGTGCGCCGCTATCAGGGCCGCCCCAGCGATCCGGACGTTTCCGGCGCGGATACCAGGATCGAGGATTTCCGCGCCTGGATGCGGGACCTGGGTTCCACCTTCGCCGGGACCATCCCCAACCTGGTGGATTATCCCAGCAGGGACTATGTGGAGCTGCTCCGCGGCTATTACCATCCCCGGGTGCGGGCCTGCGTGGAGCTGCTGGACCAGCTGCTGGACGACCGCGGCGCGACCCGGCCCGAGACCGTGGACGACCGCCTGGAGACGCTGTACCAGGAGGTGGAGCAGCGCTGGATCCGTGAAGGCTATCCGGTGACGGACGCCTGCTCCGCCCCGCACCTGCCCCTGGGCCAGGCCGCCCGCAGGGCCTGGGAGCGCCTGGCTGCGCTTCCCCTGGACCAGGACCTGGTCACAGCCGGCGGCGGAAACGACGTTTCCGAACGCGCGGACGTTTTCGCCAGCTATTCCGAGGACACGGACCTGAAGCAGGAACGCTCCTGGACCACCGAAAATCCCTTCGCCAAGAAGGAGGGAGAGGCGTGAGCCTGTTTGAGGAGCTGGGTCTGCGCCGCTATCTCAACGCAGAGGACACCTTTACCTCCAACGGAGCCAGCTGCATGTCCCCGGCGGTCTACCGCGCCATGGAGGAGGCTTCCGGCGCCTGGGTGGACCTGGAAGATATGCAGCGCCGTGTGGGAGAAGCCCTGGCGGGGCTGACCCGCAACGAGGCCGCCTATGTATCCGCCGGGGCGGCCAGCGCGCTGACGCTCTGCGCCGCCGCCGCCATCAGCCAGGGGGAAACGGAGGCCTTCCGGGCCCTGCCGGATACCGCCCGCTGCCGGCGGGACCAGGTCATCGTGCTCGGGCCGCAGCGGAATCCCTACATGCGCAGCATCGCGGCCAGCGGCGCGCAGCTGCGCTGGGCTGGGGAGGCGGGCGTTCCCCTAACCCTGGAAGCGTTGGAGGATACCTTCACCCCCCGCGTGGCGGCGGTGTTCTACTTTGTGTTTCACGGGGCGCCGCTCTGTCCAGGGCTGCCGGAGATTCTGGAAGCCGCCCACCGGCGGGGGCTGCCCGTGTTTGTGGACGCAGCGGCGCAGCTTCCCCCTGCGGAGAACCTGTGGCGGTATACCCGCATGGGCGCGGACCTGGCGCTGTTCAGCGGCGGCAAGGGTCTTGCCGGGCCCCAGGACAGCGGCCTGATTGTTGGAAAAGCCTGCTGGATCCAGCGTTTCCTGGCGCTGGGCGCGCCCCACGAGGGGGTTTGCCGCGGGTCAAAGGTCACAAGGGAAGCCCTGGCGGGGCTGTATGCAGCCGTCAAGGATTTTCTCGCCCTCCCGGAAGCGGAGCGCCAGGCAGAGCTGCTGGCAAAGTGCCAATTGGCCCGGGACACCATGGAGCGCTGCGGCTTTTCCCAGGTACGGATAACGCCGCAGGGACCCGTGGGCCAGGCTTCTCCACGGGTGCTGGGCCGGCCGCCGGGCATGGATGCAGCCGAACTGCGCCAGGCCCTCCGGGGGGACGGGCTGCTGGTGGGCTACGACGCGGCGTCGGAGTCCCTGGCGTTCCATCCACAGATGCTGACCCTGGCGCAGGCGGAACAGGCGTGCCAGATGCTGGCATACAGGGTGTTACACTGGAAGGAGGCATAAACATGGGCGCGACGGAAAAGCGCATGGAGCAGCTGGGAATCCGCCTGCAGCAAACGGACTGGCGGGGCAAGGGAACGGTGGACGCGGTGCTGGCAGGGGACATGCTTTACCTGTCGGCCCACTACCCGGTGGATGAGCAGGGAAAACCGGTTTATGCCGGGCGCGTGGGCGCGGAGCTCACCCAGGAGGACGCCTACCAGGCGGCCAGACTCTGCGGGCTGAACATGCTGCGCACCATACAGTTCTATATCGGCAGTTTGGACCGGGTGGATTATTTTGTCAAGGCGCTGGGGCTGGTGAACAGCGCCGGGGACTTCTGCAACATGCCCGCGGTGATGAACGGCTTCTCCGACCTGATGGTGGAGATCTTCGGGCAGCGGGGCCGTCACGCCCGGGCCGCCATGGGCGCCTATGTGCTGGAGCAAAACATGCCCGTATGCGTGGACGCCATTGTCCGCATCCGAAAGTGAGGGAAGCGCCATGATCCATCAGATCCCAGAGCTGGGCCGGGAGGGGGCGCAGGCATACCCGCGGGTGAAGGCGCTGATCCCCATCCGGCAGGCCGGTGAGCTGGTCTTTGTCTCCGGGCACGGACCGGAGGATATCAATACCTATGAGCCGCTGTTCCGCGGCCGGGTGGGCGAGGCGCTCACCCTGGAGCAAGGGCGGCAGGCAGCCGCCGAGTGCGGCAAAACGCTGCTGCGCGCCATTCAGGAGCGCTACGGTACCCTGGACTGCATCGCGGGGCTGGTGCGGGCGTTGATCCTGGTGAACTGCGGCCAGGGCTTTCAGGAAATCGGCGCGGTGGCGGATGGCTTTTCCGACCTGTGCGCCGAGGTGCTCCAGGAGCGCGGCCGCCACGTGCGGACGGTGATGGGCACCCGCAACATGCCCAACCACAACATCCCCGTGGAGGTGGAACTGATTTTCCGCCTGGCCCCAGGCTATGGAGAGGAGGCGTGACCATGGCCCTATACGACCTGCTGCTCAAGGGCGGCACGACGTTCGATCCTGAAACGAAGACCTTTCAGCGGGAGGACGTGGCCCTGCGGGAAGGCAAAATCGCCCTGCGCGCCGAAAATATCCCCCAGGGGGAGGCCGCGGCGGTGATGGATGCCGCTGGATGCGTGGTGACGCCCGGCCTCATCGACATGCACTGCCATATCTACCCGGTATTCCCCTATCCCCGGGAGGACTCCCTGCGCACCGTCAGCGCGGAGGAGCACATGACCCGCTGCGGCGTGACCACCGCGGTGGACGCTGGCACCTGCGGCTGGCGCAACTTCGGGGATTTCAAGGAGCATGTGATCGACCGCACCAAGCTGCGCATCCTGGCCTTTCTGGATATTGCGGCCAAGGGCATGGCCTATACCGATTCGGAGCAGTCCGTGGCGGACATCAACCCGAAGATCGCCGCGGCCCTGGTCCAGGAATGGCCCGAAACCATTGTGGGCATCAAAAGCGCCCACTACTGGCCCCGGCACGAGGATGCCGCCCATCCCGCCTTCGCATCTATCGACGGCGCCCGGGAGGCGGCCGCCCTCAGCGGCACACGGGTGATGGTGGACAGCATTCCCGTTGTTCCCGAACGCAGCTATCCGGCCATTCTGCGCCGCCTGGAGCCAGGGGACATCCATACCCATGTGTTCGCCCAGCAGTTTCCGCTGCTGGACAGCGCGGGCAAGGTGCAGGACTATCTGCTGGAGGAGCGCGGCCGGGGCATCCGCTTCGACGTGGGGCACGGCTCCGGGAGCTTCTGGTTCCGCCAGGCGGTCCCTTGCTTCCAGCAGGGCTTCTGGCCGGACACCATTTCCACGGACCTGCACCACCAGAACATCACGGGCCCGGCCATCCATCTGCTGTATGTGATGAGCAAATTCCTGGCCATGGGCATGCCCCTGGGAGAGGTGCTGTATCGGGCCACCCGGGCCCCGGCGCTGGTCATCGGCCGGCCGGACCTGGGCGCGCTGCGGCCGGGTGACTGCGCGGATCTGGCGCTCGTGCGGGTGCGGGAAGGACGCTTCGGCTACCTGGACTGCGGCGGCGCGCGCCTGACGGGTGAAGGCAAGCTGGAATGCGTGGGCACCGTCCGCGCCGGCGAAGTGATCTACGACCCCGAAGCCCGCAGCGCGCCGGAGTGGCAGGAGGCGCCCGCGCCCTACTGGACCGCGCCGGGACTGATGCGCAGCTGGGAGCTTCGCAAGGAAAAGGAGGAACATCCATGCGGCTGAACGAGCGCGAGGACATCCTGGACCTGACCCGGGAGTGGACGGGGGAGCGCTTCCCCAACGGCCGTCCCAAGGTCAGCGATGAAAAGATTGAAATCATCAAAACCCTGACCCAGGAGGAGATCTGGCATCCGCTGTATTTCAGCGGCTACCGCTTCCAGTTCCAGGGCGGCCTGCGCACACTGCACCCTGGCAAGAAGCTCTATGGCCGGGCCGTCACCTGCTGCTTCGCCCCCCAGCGCCCGGACGTGCGCCGGAACTCCTTCGGCTCCGCCGCGGCCCGGCACTGGAAGGGCGACTGCAACCAGTGGGTCATCGACACGCTTGAAGAGGGCGACGTGGTGGTCTGCGACCTGTATGACAAAATCTACAAGGGCACCTTTGCCGGCGGCAACCTGACCACAGCCATCAAGGCGCGGACGGTGACGGGCGGCGCCATCGTCTGGGGCGGCGTGCGGGATGTGGAGCAGATGAAGAAGATCGACGTGCAGGTGTATTTCCGCGGGGTGGATCCCACGCCCATCCGGGACTGCCAGCTGGTTTCCTTCAACGGCCCCTGCCGCATTGGGGAGGCGCTGTGCGTGCCTGGGGATATCGTGATCGGCAATGAAAACGGCGTTCTGTTCCTGCCCAGCCACATGGTGGACTTCGTCATTGAGAATGCGTTCAAAATGCAGGCCCGGGACCTGTATGCCTTTCCACGGCTGCGGGCGGGACAATACACCACCGCGGACGTGGACGCGCCCGTGTGGCCCCTGCCCATGCTGCAGGATCTGCTGGCATTTCTGGAGCGCGACCCGTCGGCGGAGCGCTACCGCGGCATGGACTGGAGCCTGGAGCTCCGGGCGGCGCAGGGCGATCCGGAGGCCGTGGAGGAGATGCTGCGGCGCTTTGACATCGAACCCTTGGCGCCGGGAGAGGGGGTTGCGTTTCTGTGAATGAACGGATTATACTGGATTACAACCATCTGATGGCAGGCAAAACAGCCTTTGTAACCACCGCGGCCCGGGGCATCGGTAAGAGCATCGCCGTGCTCTTTGCCCGCCAGGGCGCCACGGTCTACTTCGCCGGGCGAAACCCCGCCTATGTGAAGCAGGCGGAGCAGGAGCTGCAGCGCATTCAGCCCGGCTGCCGCGGGTATGTCTGCGACCTGGCCAATGCCGCGCAGAGCGAAGCCACCGCCCGCCAGGCGCTGGAGGATAGCGGCGGCTTCCACAGCCTGGTGTGCACCGTGGGGGTCAACTGCCACTGCACCGTGGAGGATTATCTGGACGAGGACATGGCGCGCCTCATGGAAACCAACTACCTCAGCGGCCTGCGCTTCGCCCGGCGCTTCATGCCCTCCCTCCGGGCCAACCGGGGCTCGGTGGTATTCATCTCCTCCATCCACAGCGCCATGACGCAGCCCAGCAACATGCTCTACGCGGGCACCAAGGGCGCCATGAACGCCGCTGCCAGAGCCATGGCGCTGGACTTTGCAGCGGATGGCGTGCGGGTAAACACCGTGTGTCCGGGGCTGATCCTCAGCGACGTGATGCAGGACCTGATGAATGACATGCCTACGCAGGAGGAGAAGGACGCCTTCCTTCAGCACTGCGACCGCTGCCAGCCCCTGCCCGCCGGCTGCATGGAGGACATTGCCAACGCTACGCTCTTCTTCGCATCGGACATGGGGGCTTACGTGACCGGCCAGACGCTGATGGTGGATGGAGGTACCAGCATCAAAGCCCACGATTCCTTCCCCGACGCATAAGCATGGAGGTGCTTGCATGAAAATCCAGCACGTGGTATGCTCCGGCTACACCGGCGACGGCCAGGATATCCTGCTTACGCAGGTGACGGAAGGCGGCAAAATCCAGGCTGTCTCCGGCCTGCGGCACGGGGAAAATCCCTCCTTCTGCTGCCTGATGGAGGGGCGCGTCTACGCCGCCGCGGAACAGCCGGAAGGGGCGTCCGTAACGGCGTACCGGCTGGAGAGGGGCGAGCTTCTCCCCCAGGGGCGCATGGAACTGCCGGGCAGGCGCGGGCTGTGCCACCTGGCGGCCATCGGCGGCGTGCTGTATGGCAGCTGCTACGAAAGCGGACATTATTTCGCCTTGGACGCGGGGCTTACCCGGGTGCTGTGGGAATATCTGCCCGACGGCGCGCCCAGAGCCCACTGGGCGGAGGAAATCGGCGGCGCGCTGTACCTGGCGGACCTGGGGAACGACCGGGTCTACCGCTTCGCATTGCGCGCAGGCCTGCCGGAGGGTGCGCCGGAGATCTTCCGCCTGCCCCCCGGCAGCGGACCGCGCCAGCCGCTCCCCCTGCCAGGGGGCGGCTTCGCGGTGGTCTGCGAGCTGGACGGCATGCTGCGATGCTTCCAAGGGGACGGGCAGTGCTACGCGGCTCTGCCCGCCAGCCGCGCTTCGGGGCGCAACGCTCCCGGCGGCGCCTGCCGGATGGGCGATGCGATCCTTGTGGGCAACCGCGGACCCAACACGGTTTCCGCCTTCCATATTCTGCCGGAGGGGCTGGCTTTCGTTGGGGAATGGCCGGCGGGGAACTGGCCCCGCCACCTGGCCTGCCTGGAGGGGGGACTGCTGCTGGCGGCCTGCAGCCGGGATGACGCCCTGTGGCTCTACCGCTGGGACGGCCGCACATTGGACAAATTGGACGAGCTTCCCCTGCATCAGGCTTCCTGCGCGCTCCCGCTGCCTTGAGCGCAGAACTTCCCTTGCCTTTGGAAAGGCCTCTGCCCTCTCTACGCAAAAAAAT
>DBFBGQ010000006.1:0-18690 GCA_048201975.1 Candidatus Egerieenecus sp.
CAGGGGGAAAGGCGGGCATTGCCGCCAGGAAGGTTGCCTTTTCCACCGGAAAAGGCAATCCGCCTACGGCGGACTGGTTGACTGCGCAAGGCGCAGGCAACCAGCCTCGCGGCAGTGCATGCCCGCCTTTCTCAACCGAAACGAGCGGCGGAACGCCGCGACGATTGAGGTTGCGGAACGATCGGAAAGCCCCCGTGCTTGCAAGAATGCAATGTAAAACTTGCAAATGTTATGAAATCAAATATTTTATCAATGCACTGAGCCGCCCCCTTGCGAGGGGCGGCTCAGAAGATGTTTCCCCCTTTTATTCCCCCACCCGCTCCACGCGGATCTCGGGGTAGGGGCGGAAGCCGTCGTGGAGCAGCTCCTGGTGGAGGCCCGCGGCGTCCTGGGTGAAGCGGTAGAGGGTATAGGCACCATCCCGGTAGGCGTAGTCCCTGCCGTTGTCACGGTAGTGCTCCCAGACGCCTTCGCCGGGATAGCAGCGGAGGATCAGCGCGGGGTCCGCCATTTCGTCGGTGTGGCGCTGGTCGGGGTACAGGGGCAGGATGGTGCCCGCCTTGACATAGATGGGGCAAAGATCCAGGGGCGCTTCCCGCATAAGCCAGCCGCCTGCGTGCTTTTCCCCGGTCCAGAAGTCGTACCAGTCCCCGGCGGGCAGGTAGACCATGCGCCGGCGGGCGCCCTGCTCCACCACCGGGGCTACCAGCAGGTTTTCCCCCAGGAGGAATTCATCGTTGAGCTCCCGGACGTTGGGGTCCTGCTCGTAGTGGAGCACCAGGGGGCGCAGGGGAGGCAGGCCCGTCTCCTCGCACTGGCGGAACAGGTCGTAGTAATAGGGCAGCAGGGCGTAGCGGAGCTTCACATACTTGCGGAAGATGTCCGTGACCTCCTTGCCGTAGCGCCAGGGCTCCTGCAGGCGGGTGCCCCGGGCGCTGTGGCTGCGGAACAGCGGGGAGAAGCAGCCCGCCTGCACCCACCGGGCCATGAGCTCCGGGGTGCAGTCCGCGCCGAAGCCGCCGATATCCGTGCCGATAAACGCCATGCCGCTCAGGCCCAGGTTGCACTGCTGGGGAATGGCCATGCGCAGGTGGTTCCACAGGCTCTGGTTGTCGCCGGTCCACACCACCGCGTATTTCTGCGAGCCGCTGTAGCAGGCGCGGGTGATGACGAAGGGGCGCAGGCCCGTGGCTTCCTTCCAGCCCTCAAAGGCCGCGCGGGACATGTTGTGCCCGTACACGTTGTGCATTTCCCCGTGGGTGGAGACCCGGTCCTCGTCGGTCATGAGCACATCGTTGGGCAGGGGGCCGCGGAAGCTGGCGGGCTCGTTCATGTCGTTCCATACGCCGCTGACGCCCTGCTCCGTGAGGAAGCGCTGCAGCCCGGCCCACCACCGGCGCACCCGCGGCGCGCCGAAGTCCGGGTAGACGCTGTTCCCCGGCCACACCTCATTGACGTACACCAATTGGTCGGGGGTCTTGCAGAAGAAATCCTCCTTCAGCCCCTGGCGGTAAATGGCGTAGTTGGGATCCACCTTCACCCCGGGGTCAATGATGGTCACCGCCTTGACGCCCATTTCCCCCAGCTCGCGGATGAGCCCCGGGAAGTCCGGGAAGGTCTCCCCGTTGGTGGTGAAGACACGGTAGCCGTCCATGTAGTCGATGTCCAGGTGCAGGGCGTCCAAGGGAATGTCCAGCTCCCGGAAGGTGCGGGCCAGCTCCCGGAAGGTCTCCGCGGAGGCGTAGCCCCAGCGGCATTGATGATACCCCAGCGTCCAGCGCTGCGGCAGGGGGCAGCGCCCGGTGAGCCAGGTGTACCGCTCCACCGCCTGGGCCAGGGTGGGCCCGGCCAGGAAGTAATAGTTCAGGTAGCCCTCCTTGGCCCCGAAGGACAGATACGCCGGGCTCTCAAAGCCGAAATCAAAGTAGGTGCGGAAGGTATTGTCAAAAAACACGCCGTAGGTCTGCGCTCCGTTGGGCTTGGAGACGAAGAACACCGGGAAATCCTTGTACAGGGACTTGAAGCACTCCTCGTGGGGGGCGGGCTCGTCCGTGTTCCAGTTCTCGTAGGCGTAGCCCCGCTTGTTCAAAAAGCCGGTCTTGTCCCCCAGGCCGTAGATGGCGTCGCCGGGGTCCAGGGCGCGGAGCTCCTCCAGGGGCAGCGGGCCGGATTGGTCCTGGGGGCGGTGGCCCTCCTTGGCCAGCAGCTGCAGCGCCTCGGGGGTGAGGCCCCGGTCCACGCTTCCGCGGGCGCCCCGGTAGCTCAGGCTCAGGGGCTGACCCTGGCCGTCGAAAAGGTCCGCCTGGCCCTGGGGGTCGATTTCCAGGCGCAGCAGGGGGGTGACGATGGCGCAGCCCTCCCCCGCGGGCTCCACGGTCAGCGGGCATGGGGCGTGCAGCCCCGCCTCCACGGCCTTGGAGACGTAGTCCCGCGCCTCCTGACCCAGAAACACCCGCAGAATCCCCGGCGCGACGGCCTCCACACCCAGCAGCCCCCGGCTGGTGGAGCAGTAAACAAAGCGTTCCTCTTGACGGTATTCCATGGCGAGAATCCTCTCTTCCTAATTTATATAGGCGGATTTTCGATCCGGCGGCCGCCCCGCTCTTTCCAGGCGCGCCGCGCGTTATAGATATTCGTGAACCCGCCGGGGGTTCCTTCCGGGTGCGGGGAAAGTTTTTTCACTTTTTTTCCAAAGGAAGCAGGATTTTCCCCCGGCGCGTCGAAAATTATGTATCGCATTTCGCGGGAATGGCGGAATTGGCAGACGCGCTAGATTCAGGTTCTAGTGAGGGTTTTCTTCATGCAGGTTCAAGTCCTGTTTCCCGCACCAAACCAATATAATCCGAACTTGTTTCCGATAGGAGATGGGTTCGGATTATTTGTTTTTTTCGATCCGTATGAAAGTACCTACTTTCGCAACGGGGTAAGGCGCAAGCCTGTCTCCAAGCCAAGAGGGCCACGGAATTTAAAGAAGAAAGCCACATAAATACAAAAAGGGCGGGACACCACCATTTTCGGATGATGTCCCGCCTTTGCCATGTCCATATTCTGTTTTTACCCCTTGCTTCTCCATTCTCTCTGCTTCTTCTGTTCAGAGAAAACTCCCGCTGCCCTTCTTCGCTCTCATAGAAGGTCAGAATGTCCGCAGGATGCAGGGGGCGATTGCTGCGATCTGGTGCTGGGGAATATCGGTGCTGTTGATCGGCTACAGACGGCTTCCTTTGCTGTTTTTAAAAGAGTTGTTGCGGCTCCGTTTGTCAGGGCCCGTTCACGTTCGGGGCGCAGATACGGTGGCGCGTTCGACGAGTTCCACATCCAGCACGCGCATTTCTGCAGGGGTGTCTCGGCCCTCTATCTGACGCTGCAAAATTTCAATGGCGAGCGTTGCCTTCTGTTCCAGATACTGCCCAATGGTTGTCAGTGGAGGATAGATCTGTCCGCTGACGGGGATGTTGTCAAACCCTACAACCGATAGATCACGGGGAATGGAATACCCGCGCTCTGCCAGCGCGCCCATCAGCCCCATGGCGAGTTGATCGCTTGTTACAAAGACGCCCGTTATGCTTCCAGCCATGGCGCACAGCGCATCTGTCGCAGCGCAAATTGCGTGCGGGTCGCTGTCGGATTCCACAACAATCCGATGCTCTGGTTCCAGCGTGAGGCCGCGGGCAGCCAGTTCATCCATAAATCCGGCAAGGCGTTGCTGGATAACACCGGTGGCGTGCTGCGCAGGTCCGGCAAAGGCAAGCCGGGTATGACCATGCTCGGCCAGGCAGCGGGCCGCCAGCCGTCCGCCCCGGTAGTCATCAATGCCTACGCTGCAAATCCGGCGCATGTTGCTGTAGCTGTCCACAAATACCATGGGAGCCTTGGAGGCGGCATAGATCTGCTCGATCTCATCATCGAACATTCCCAGAAAAACGGCTCCCCGCACATTCCAGGCACGCAGGGTTTTTGCAATGTCGGCCTTGTTTTCAACTAGGCTGACCATCGCATAAAAGCCGCCTGCCTGAAGCAACCGGATCATCTGTCCCACCAGCGCCGCGTTGTGCGGCCCGCTCAGCGCGTTTTCATTGCCGATATTGCGCAGCATGATAGCCACGATATTGGAATTGGCCTTGGCAAGGTTGCGCGCGCTGGCGTTTTGCACATAGTTGCGCCGCCGGATGATTTCCTGAATCTGTGCCGCTTTCTCTTTGGATACCTTGGACAGGTTGCCGTTGACAACGTTGGAAACCGTCATGACGCTTACGTTGGCCTCGCGCGCGATGTCCTTAAGCGTAACCACAGCCATCCTCCTCACAAAGGTTTATAAACCATAGTAGCATACTTCTCAAAACAATTGCAATATAAAATTGGAATAATTCACCGTGAAGTTCCGCAGGCTCAACCGGATGAAGTTTAATAAACTTATCTTATTTTGTCTGAATAATGTTGCAAATGAAACGTATGGTTCAATTCTATCGTCTATTGTTTGATTTCTCTATTGACAACGCAGCACGGATGACTATAATAGAATTAAGTTTACCGCTATACTAGTCATGCGGAAAGAAAAATAACGGAAGGGAAGATTTTGTGATGAAGAAAAATCTAAGGCGTATGATTTCCCTGCTGCTTTCCCTGACCCTGCTGATGACCATGGGCGTTGCCATGGCCGAAGGCGGCGCAGTCATCGGAAGCGCCATTCAATACGACCCCTCCGCTCCGGTCAACAACGGTGAGGACATCGCCATTGAATTCTGGTATTGGACGGGCGCGGCCAACCTGTTTCAGGCAGTGGTGGACGAATATACGGCCATTCATCCCAATGTGAAGATCACGCTTGTGGAAAACCCCTATGAAGACTACTGGACAAAGCTCCCTCTGGCCCTGCAGGGCACAGATGGTCCCGCCATCTTCAATGTACACAACAGCTATCATGAAAACCTGATCAGTTATCTGGCGCCCTATGATATTCCGCTGGAGGACCTGGAAGCCGATTTTGTTGGCGTTTCCGCACATGAAATCGACGGTAACGTCTACTACACGGACTATGGCATGATGACGGCCACCATGTATTACAACAAGGCCATGTGGGATGCAGCCGGACTGACCGAGGCCGACATTCCCAAGACGTGGGACCAGTTCCGCGAGGTAGCCAAAAAGCTGACCATCCGCGATGAAAACGGCGAGCTGGTACAGGCGGGATTCAGCTTTAACGGCGGCGCCCAGGGCGATGTGCTGGGTATGCAGTACCAGTATGGGCAGAATCTGTTTACGGAGGACAACAAGGTAACTTTCAACAACGAAGCCATCCGCACGGTCGTCAACCGCATGAAGGACATCTATGAGGTGGACGGCAGCGGCGACTATAATTTCGGCAACAACTCCGGCGACAACTTTGGCCAGGGCATGGTGGCCATGTACCTGGGCTGGGGCTTCATGCACAATCTGTTCAAGAGCCTGTGGCCCGAAACCGACTTCGGCAGCTTTGAAATTCCCACCCCTACCGAGGACGTGCCCTATGCCTATCACCGCTACAACGGCGAGTCCACCTTTGGCATTAACAAAAACGCGCCCGCCGATCAGCAGGCGGTAGCCCAGGATATCGTGCGCTTCTTCCTGGCCAACGACGCGCTCCAAAAGGAGTTCTGCCTGGCCAACTCCGTCTTCCCGGCCAAGCGGTCTCTGGCGCAGGACGAGGACATCCTCAGCGTGTCGAGCATCGCGGTGCTGGCCGAGCACATCGACCGTTACATCTGGCCCGGCCCCATGCCCAGCGCCGTTGAAAACAACATGAAGATCGCACTGGAAAACATCTTCTACAACGGCGAGGATGTCGAAACCGCCCTGCAAAACGCCGAGGACCTTTGCAATGAGGAGCTGGCAATGAGCGAATTTGTTTCCGTCGAGCCGCAATACCAGTACGCGGACGAAGCGAAATGAACGATCGTTTGCCATAACCGCATGGGCCGGTGGGTTTACCCCTCCCACCGGCCCTTTTGGGGAAGGGAGGCGCCCGCCTGATGGCGCGCAGACTCAGGATCCATCCGCTGCAAAGCCGTAGCGAAATCGTCCTGCGCAACACGGTCGTCGCAGGACTGATTGCGTTTTTTTCGATTTTCTATCTCATTCCCATTCTCATGGCCTTCGTAGGCAGCTTTCATCTTTGGAATCCGTTGAAGGGACAATACCGCTTCACCGGCCTGCAAAACTGGCGGATGGTGTTTCGCAGCAGCCTGTTCTGGCAGTCCATGGGCAATACGGCGCTGTTTGCGGCGGTTGCGGTGGCCGCTCGGCTGGTCATCGGTATGGCGCTGGCCCTGGCCCTCCACACCCGGCTGATTCGCCGCCAGTCGCTGTACCGCACGTTGTATTACCTGCCCACCATCACCCCGATGGTGGCGGTGGCCTTTGTGTGGAAATTCATGTATGATCCGCAGTTTGGCCTGATCAATCAGGTTTTGGGAACAAAAATCAACTGGCTTTTCGATGCGCGCTACGCCATGAGCGCCATTTTGCTTTTGACCATCTGGAAGGATTTTGGCTATGCGGTGGTCATCCTCTTGGGCGGTCTGTATTCGCTGCCGGCCGATTGCTACGAGGCCGCGGAGATGGACGGCGCCTCCGCGATACAGCGCTTCGCCTTTCTGACCCTGCCTCTGCTGAAGCCCACCATGGCGTTCATCGTCATCACCTCGCTGATCTCCTATTTTCAGACCTATATCCCCGTGATGGTGCTCACCCAGGGCGGACCGGGGACAAAGACGTATCTGGCATCCTATATCATCTACGATCAGGCCTTTGTGAAATACAACTTTGGCTATGCTTCGGCCATTTCCTTTATTCTCTTTGTCCTCATCGCCGCGCTCACGGCCCTGTCCTTCCGGGCCAGTGGCGGCGTCAAGGCATAGGAGGCGCGGCGATGCAAAAACGAAAGCTCCAGTCCCTCGCGTTGAATGTTGTGCTGCTTGCATGCAGCGTTATAACCATTTTGCCTTTTCTGTGGATGCTGGCGTCATCGTTTAAATCCAATGCCGAAATCAGCGCGTTGGAGCAGCATTTTCTGCCCCTTCACCCCTCCTTTGACAATTACCGGAACGCGCTTGAGAAGATGAACTTCCTCCGGTATTTTGCAAACAGTCTGACCTATGCCGTGCTGCTGACGGCGCTTACGCTCTACACCAGCGCAATCAGCGGCTTTGTGCTTTGCAAATACCGCTTCCGTGGACGCGACGCGCTTTTTGGCGCCATTCTGGCCACCATGATGGTGCCGGGCGTGGTGACGATCATCCCGCGCTATACCATGATGCAGCAGCTGGGATGGCTGGACACCTGGAGAGCTTTGCTCATCCCCAGCCTGTTTACGCCATTCGGGATCTTTCTGATGCGTCAGAGCTGCGCCGCCGTGCCCGATGAGCTGCTGGAGGCGGCGCGGATGGACGGGGCCAGCGGCGGCTATATCTTTCACCGCATCATGCTGCCCATGCTTGGAAACGCCATTTCCAGCCTGGCCATTTTCCAGTTTCTCTGGGCCTGGGAGGATTATCTCTGGCCGTATCTGATGATTCGCACGGAAAGCAAAAACATGCTGAGCGTGGCGCTGAACATGTTCAGCGGGCGATACTCCACCGATTATGCCGGGCTGTTTGCCGCAACGGCCATCACCATCGTGCCGGTCGTTGTGTGCTACCTGATCTTTCAAAAGCGGTTTGTGCAGGGCATCGCTTCGGCAGCGGTCAAGGGCTGATGGCAGGAAAAGGAAGGCTGCGCGAAGAAAACCAAAACCAGACAGGATGAACAGGAGGCGGCAGAATGGCGGCAGATACCAGCAAGGCACTTCGTCAGCAGGTGATGTACTGCGTATATGTACGGCAATACAGCAAAGAGGGTACGTTTGAAAAGGTGCGGGAGGACCTTGCGCGCATCCGGGATCTCGGGGTGGATATTCTCTGGCTCCTGCCCATTCACCCCATCGGAAAAGCATGCAGAAAGGGCGCGCTTGGAAGCCCGTATGCCATCCGGGATTATCGCGCCGTCAATGAGGAATACGGCACGATGCAGGATTTTGAGCGCCTAGCCGGCGAGGTTCACCGCTTGGGCATGCGCCTGATGATCGACGTGGTCTATAACCACACCTCGCCGGACTCCTGGTTGGCGCAGTACCATCCCGAATGGTTCTATCACAGGGCGGATGGCAGCTTTGGCAATCGAATCGGCGAGTGGTCGGACATCATTGATCTGGATTACAGCCATCCGGAACTGTGGGATTACCAGATCGAAACGCTCAAGATGTGGGCATCCGTGGTGGACGGTTTTCGCTGCGATGTGGCGCCGCTTGTGCCGCTGGAGTTCTGGCTGCGCGCGCGGCGCGAGGTAAGCCGGGTGCGGCCGGACTGCCTGTGGCTGAGCGAGTCGGTGGAGCCCGCCTTCACGCTGGACAACCGTGCGCGGGGCATGACCAGCCTGTCGGACAGCGAGATCTATCAGGCGTTTGATCTGAGCTACGAGTACGACGTCTATCACGATTGGGTGAGCCTGCTATGCGGAGAAAAGCCGCTGGACGCCTATGCCGCCGCCCTTTCCCGGCAGGAATATCTCTATCCGGACAACTATGTCAAGCTGCGCTTTCTGGAAAACCATGACCGTCCGCGCGCCGCCTTCCTTGTGCCGGATGCCCGTCAGCGCCGCAACTGGCTTGCGTTACTCTACTTCCAAAAGGGGATGACGCTGATCTATAACGGACAGGAAGCAGGCTGCGAAACCCGGCCCAGCCTGTTTGACAAGGACCCCATCGACTGGCATGCGGGCGAGGACATTTCTTCTCAGCTTCGTGCCCTGCGGGCGTTGCGCAGCCATCCGCTGATGGCGGAAGGCAGCTACAGCGTTCAGGACGCCGGAAACGGCATGCTCCGCGCCACATATACGCTGGGGCAGCGCCGGCTGATGGGTGTTTTCAGCACGCGGGGAGCAAGCGCGCCCGTGCGCGCACCCTTTCCGGATGGCCGCTATTGCGACCTGGTGAACGGCCAGCCGGTGCGGGTGGAAGGCGGCCTGCTCAGCGTAAAGGGTGAGCCCATCATCATTGATTCCGAAACGGAGGAGGTTCCATGAACGGGCAGACCACCGTGATACAGGGAAAACGGTACCGCCTGATGCTGCTGACGCCGCAGCTTATTCGGCTGGAATATGCGCCGGACAGCGTCTTTGAGGACCGCCCTACCCAGAAGGTGCAAAACCGGGACTTTTCGCCGGTTGAGCACCGGCTGTGGCGCACGGAACGCGGCATTGAGCTTTCAACGGCGTTCATGAACGTGTTTTATGATGAAAAGCCGTTTTCTCCCGGAGGGCTGTGGATTGAAAACCGTTCCGAATGCCGGGGCATCTACTGCACCTGGCATTATGGGGACGCGCTTTGCGAAAACCTGGGCGGCACGGCGCGCACGCTGGACGAGGCGGACGGCCCGGTGCCGCTGGAGCCCGGCCTCCTTTCCCGCCTCCAGGGCTACAGCGTGCTGGATGACAGCGCTTCCTATGCGCTGACAAAGGACGGCTGGATTGACCCGCCCCGTCCGGGCCATCAGGATCTGTATTTTTTCAGCTATGGCTATGCGTACCGGCAGGCGCTGGCGGACTTTTTTCACCTGTGCGGTGCTACGCCGCTGTTGCCCCGGTATGCGCTGGGCAACTGGTGGAGCCGATTCCATGCCTATACCGCCGGCGAATACCTCTCGCTCATGGACCGGTTTGAAAGGGCCGGCATCCCTTTAAGCGTGGCCGTGATTGACATGAACTGGCACGTAAGCTCTGACGGCGCCGGCCACAAGGGATGGACGGGCTACACCTGGGACAGGACATTGTTTCCCGACCCGCCGGCGTTTCTGGAGGCGCTGCACAAAAAGGGCCTCAAGGTAACACTCAATCTGCATCCCGCCGAGGGTATCCAGCCGCATGAGCTGGTCTATCCACAGGCCGCTACTGCTCTGGGAAGGGATGAGGCGCGAGGCCAGCGGATTCCTTTTGAGCCGGAAAACCGGGCGTTTTGGCATGTGTACTTTGACCTTGTGCATCACCCGCTGGAGCGGGAGGGCGTGGATTTCTGGTGGGTGGACTGGCAGCAGGGACAATCCTGCGCTACCGAGGGCATGGACCCGCTGTGGCTGCTTAATCATTTTCATGCGCAGGATGCCGCGCATGAAGGTAGGCGCCCCTTTATTCTGTCCCGCTACGCCGGGCCGGGCAGTCACCGGTATCCGGCCGGCTTTTCGGGAGACAGCGTCATCAGCTGGAAGTCGCTTCAATTTCAGCCATACTTTACGGCCACGGCTTCCAATATTGGTTACGGCTGGTGGAGCCACGATATCGGCGGGCATACGCACGGTAGGCGCGATGATGAGCTGCAAACCAGGTGGCTTCAGTTCGGCGTTTTTTCTCCGATCCTGCGTATGCACAGCACGTCCAATCCGTTTAACGGCAAGGAGCCATGGCGCTACGGGCCGGAGGCATGCGGCATCATGACGGCGTTTCTCAGGCTGCGCCACCGCCTGATTCCCTATCTCTACAGCATGAACTGGCGCTGCCACAGCCTTGGAGAGCCGCTTGTTCAGCCCATGTATTACGCATGGCCACGCGAGGATGCTGCCTACCAGGTACCCAACGAGTATCTTTTTGGCAACCAGTTGATCGCCGCACCTATCACCTCGCCCATGGCGCCGCAGCTCAGGCTGGCCGGCGTCGACGCTTGGCTTCCGGACGGCCTCTATCATGACCTGTTTACCGGCATCCTCTATCGCGGCGGGGGAGCGAGGCGCCTGTTCAGGCCGCTGGAAAGCATTCCTGTGCTGGCCAGGGCAGGCGGGATTGTGCCGCTGATGCCGGTGGAGGAGAAAAGCGCAATCCCTGAAGCCTTGGAGATCCTTGTCTTTGTGGGGGCGGATGGCGCGTTGGATCTCTACGAGGACGATGGGGAGACGGAGCGCTATGCCTCAGGCGACTATCTGCTGACCGCGCTTCGTTTGGCAGGAAATGAATTTTCGCTTTCCGTCGTGCATGACGCCCCCTCTTTGCACAGAAAGCGTCAGCTCACCATTACGTTCTGCGGTCTTAAGGAGCCAGCTTCCTGTGTGGCGCGCTGCGGGAAGGAACTCCTATCGGCCGAAACCCTCTATGACTCGCAAATGCATCGTTTCCATGTGAAGCTCCCACCGATGGACAATGCCCAAAGCATTGCGGTGAGCCTTCCGGACGGCTTTTGTGTTGCCGACAACGACCGTGTCGGATACTGGGAAGCACTGCTCAACCGTGCACAGATTGACTATGAGCTCAAGGAACGGCTGTTTGACCTGCTGTGCATGCAGAAGGAACCGCTGGCGATTCTGCGTGAATGTGCTTCGCTTCCTCTTCCGAGTGGACTGCTGGAAGCCTTGATGGAGGTTTTTTGACGGCTGCCGGGTAGACAAAAACACACCCTTCCGCATGTACATGTCAGGCCACTCCGGAGCAGGAAAAATGCGCTGCCTGATTGAAATGTGTTTTGTCCCCAATCTCCCATGCGTAAAAGCCGAAAGAAACCTGCTTCGTATGATGGCGGGCGACCAATGAACGCTGTTATTCGAGCTCGTTATTTCTAAGGAATGGACATCGATCATTACTTTTGTGATCTCAAAGCCACATTGACTGATCAGAAAACAGGTTCGGATGATTGCTTTTTCAACCCGTATGTAAAGTACCTACTTTCGCAACGGGGTAAGGCGCAAGCCTGTCTCCAAGCCGAGGGGCCTTCGGAAGAAGCAATAATTCCATAGACGCAAAAAAGGCGGACGCAGCCGTTTTCACGGTGCGCCCGCCCTTTCTTTCGTCCTTACTCTGCCTTGACCTCCTGCTTTTCCAGTTTCCTTTGCTTCTTCCACTCAGCAAATTCCCTCTGGCCTTCCTCACTTTCATAGAAAGCAAGAATATCCGGGAGGATGCAGCGTGCTATCGCCTCGATCCGGTGCTGGGGAATGCCTGTATTGTTCGTGAGCTTTTTTCTTCCGCCCAAATGTACCTCCTTTCTTGAGAAAATGGCTATCGCTGGGGAGCTTTGGCAGACTGCTCCCTCTGCCGCTCTTGAAACGCCTGTCTGATCTCCTGAGGAATACTTTCCACAAATCGTCGGAGCCGCTCGTTTTCCTTTTTCAGTTCCAATACTTCCACCCGCTTTTGGATGCTCTTTTCGTCGTTGACTTTTTGTTTCAGGCCCATGTTCTCCTGCGTCAAGTAGTCAATGGTGACTTGATACTTCTTCATCTGTCCCAGATGCCTTTCCAACCGGGCGAAATACGGGCCTATCATTTCCAGCGTCTCGTCCCGCTTCTTTCCAGCGTTCAGACCGCCAATCTCGCTAATCGCCTTTTCAATGGTCCGCTGCTGGCGGGTGAGGTCCACAGACTGCTTGAACAGCCACGTGGGAATGTGCATGCGCTTTGTCACCAGCGCGCTCTCGCCCCGTTTGAGGACCGGGAAAGCCTTTTTCATGTGCGCGTGAAACTCATCCTGCCATTGGGACAACTGCGCCCGGTTACCCAGAACCTCCTTGGCCGACAGCCGACCGTCCTTCGTGATCGGTGTAAAGCACAGGTGAAGGTGCGGAGTTTTCTCATCCATATGTACCACAGCAGAAAAGATGTTGCCCACTCCCACTTTCTTCTCCATGAAGGCCACCGCTTCGGTGAAATAGGCTTGTACCTCCTGCTTGTTTCTGCCTGTAAAAAACTCCGGGCTGGCGGTGATGAGGGTGTCCACAAACATGGTGCTGTCCTTTCGGAGGCGGCACCCCGCCGTCTTGATGCGAATGTCGATTTCCTTTCGGTACTTCTGTGCGGGCTGGATGATGTGGAAATTGTCCTTGCTTTTGCTGATGTCAATGTCCGGGTTGCTGGCGTACCTCTCCTTTGTGCGCTCATGATGGGCTTCCAATGCTCCTGCCAGCCCTGCCTTGTGCTTGGCAAAGCGAAGGATTGCGTGCTGTGCTTTATGCGTCATCAAACTCCTTTCCTCCATCCATCCAAATTCCCTGATGACCAGTTCATATTGGGATTGGATAGATGGATAATAAATGGTTCTTTTTGATTTTTGTTTTTCTAACTACTGTCCGGTTTCCGTACTTCTCAAGGGAGATTTCCGTACTTCACGGGTATGGTTTTCAGCCCTCCGGCGTACCATGGCCGGATTTCTTGAAGTCGGCATCTGGAACTGCTTCATGCCATTTTGGGTAAATCCGATTGGGCTTTCCACATCCCTGCTTGCGGATCTCCAGCAGCCCGGCGTATTGGAGTTCCCGCAGGGTATCCACCGCTTTTTGCCGTCCGCAGTGAAGTAAGGTCGTTACCTCATTGATGGGATAGTAGAGATAAACTCGGTCGTATTCGTCTGCCCAACCATTTTTGCGGGAAAGGCCGGCACGGCGCAAAACCATGGCATAGAGGATTTTTGCCTCGTTGCCAAGCAAATGGTAGCCGGGCAATTCAAACAGGAAGTTGGGAAGCTGTGTAAAGCGGATGGTTCTGGGTTTCTGGTGCAAGTAAATGTACTTTGTCATAATGCCTCCTTGTAGAAAAGTCGAAGCCGCTTTTCGGGGTGGGACGTATCAACGTATGGGGTAAGAAGTTTGCAAGTCCGAAAGCCTTGATTTTTATGCCTTTTCGTAAGCCGACTTTTCTACGTTTGACCTCCGCCTCCGGGCATAGGCAGCCTTCTGCCTTCGCTGCATCGCCGCCCGGCAGTCGGGGCAGTATTTCGCATTGTTGGAAGTCGAAGAAAAGGTCCTGCCGCACACACGGCAGCGTTTTGCCGTCTCCCGCCGAAACAGCTTCGCCTCCAGCCCCCTGGCCGCCTCATCTTTCAGCACCACCTGGCGAAAGAACGCACAGATGACAGAAAACGAAGTGATCTGAGGACAAACCACTTCCTCGCCATCATCCAGGTAGAGACAGTTGCCGTTATCGTAGAAACTACAATGCGCTCTGATCAGCCGCACTGCCTCCCGGCGCTGTTTTGCATCCATGCGATACAGCGAACCGTTTCCTTCCCGCTCCATGGGCGGTAAGTCTTTCAACTGAAGCATACAGCCTCCTTTCTGAATTTGGGTACAGAAAAGCCACGCCCGCCATTTTCCGGCTTGCGTGGCTTTACTGCCCTTCCTCGTTTTCGTATCGAACGAACCGTTTCTTGATTGCCTCCATGCGCTTGATCACAGCGCTATGGGTTTTGTAGCCCAGCTTATCCGCTATCTCCTGATAGCCATATCCCTCTCCCCGCAGCTCCAGAATCGTTCTGTCCCTTTCAGGCAGAGCGGCCTTGAAACGGTTGCAGAAGTCTTTCTCCGCCGCCTGTTCCGCAACGTCTCCCTCCGGGGCGGGGAGCGAATGGATCTTGCTGTCCTTGTCCTCCATGCATGCTTCCAGCGAAACGGTCCGCACCCATTTTGACCGGGTGTGATACCACTTGCGCAGGAAGTCCTTGCGAACATGGGTATCCCATTTCTCGAAATCTTCGTCGCAGGGCATTTCCCGCACTGCTTCCAGCATTGGCCTCCAGTCCTGCTCCCCGATGGTTTGTTCCACCACCTGCTTCATCATCGCCTGTACGTCGTCCGCCTCAAAGAAGGGGATTTCGAAGTTCGGTGGCAGGCGGAACAGCTTTTGCACACCCCAGCCCCACACGCGCTCCACTCCTTTGGCCCACAGGGGTAGGGCGTATGACAAACGCCATGCCGGGGAATTGGCTGTATAGTGTTCTTTCCATCCACCGAAGCCCAAGTGAGGGAAAACCACCGAGGCCACAGCATCCATGATTTCGCTTGGAAACTGCTGGCTCAAGAGAATTCTGTGCCATTCGGGAGAGGCGTTCAGAGCGCCCAGACTTCGGGGCAGCCTGCGAAGCGTGGGATATCGGGAGAGTACATCGCAGGGCAGCAGGTATGCAAGGGGTAAGTAGCGGACGGGGCTATCATACGGGAATTGGTATGTGATGGGAATAAAAGAAAACCTCCTTTCTGAAATCAGATTGTACGATAGCCTCTAATAATTAACGACACAAGGGCGCACTCTTTGTTCCTGATATTCACAATCTTCTGCAAATTTATTTTATGTCTCCATTGTATCCGTCCACATCTCGCACTGGCTCATTACGGTCTGTACCGCATCCTCCATCCCCTCCGGCGGATACTTGTGTTTTTTGAGGAGTCGCTTTACCAACCGGCGCATACCGGCCCGGGCGCTCTCCTTCTTCTGCCAGTCAATGGTGCGATTCTTGCGCAGCAGGTCGGTCAGTTCCCTGGTAATCGCAATCAGCTCATCGCGTTCGTAGAAATCCTTAATCGCCTGCGGTTTGGTGATCGCATCGTAAAAGGCCAGTTCCTCTGCGGTGAGCCCCAGCTTTTCGCCCTCTGCATGAGCATTGGAAATTTCCTTGGCCAGCTTGAGAAGCTCCTGAATCACTTCTTCGTTGGTCAGCATCCCGTTGAGATACCGGTTCATGGCGCTCTGGATGATCTCGGAGAATTTTTCTGATTTCACCAGATTGGTACGCCGGTAGATGGAGACCTGCTCCGCAATCAGCTTTTTCAGCAGCTCGACGGCAAGGTTCTTCTCCTTCATGTTGGCGATTTCTTCAAGGAATTTCGGGTCAAAGAGGGAGAACTCCGTGCCCACATCGGAAAACAGGTTGATGACGCCTTCGCTCTGGATGCTGTGCTTCAATAGCTCGTTGATGCGCTGGTTGACTTCCGGCAACGTAAATTTCTTGCCTGTGCCGCCGATTGAGAGCCGCACCAGCATGGTCCGCACCGCCTCAAAATAGGCCGCCTCAAACCGGGTCCTTTCATCCACCATACTGCTGCACAGGGAAAGGGCCTGCCGGAGCAGAAGCGCTTCCTTGATGTAGACGTTCTGCGCCTTTTCGCTGTCGGGCAGGCCGCGTTCAGCCACCGATTGACCCAGCAGGAAGTTGACGCCCCCGCTGATCATTCGTGCCTTTTCCAGATCGTCCCCCGTCAGGAAGCCGGTGTAGTCAAACCCGTGGAAGAGATCGCGGCAGACTTCCAGCTTTTCCAGAAACTTGGGATAGGCCGCCTTGCCCACGTCGGGATCGCCGTAGTTCTTCTTGTCCCGGACGGTGTAATCGTTCATGGCCTGCTTGAGCGCGGCGGCAATGCCCACATAGTCCACCACCAGGCCGCCTTCCTTGTCCCGGAAAACGCGGTTCACCCGGGCGATGGCCTGCATCAGGGTGTGCCCGGCCATGGGCTTGTACACGTACATGGTGGCCAGGGACGGTACGTCAAAGCCAGTGAGCCACATATCAACCACGATGGCGATTTTCATGGGGGAGTCGTTGTCCTTGAATTTGCGGGCCAGCTCCTCCTTGTGGGCCTTGTTGCCGATGATCTCCCGCCATTCCTCCGGGTCGTTGTTTCCCTGGGTCATGACCACGGCGACCTTTTCCGTCCAGTCCGGGCGAAGCTGGAGTATGCGCTTGTAAATCTTCATGGCAATGGGGCGGGAATACGCCACAATCATGGCCTTGCCCGTGAGCAGATGGGCGCGGTAGTTTTCGTAATGGTCCAGTATGTCATCCACCAGCGAGGCGATGGTCTGGTCCGCCCCCAGAATGGCCTCCATCTGGCCCAGTTCCTTTTTGCTCTTTTCGATGACGTAAGGGTCGGCATTCTCCGCCATCAGGTCATATTCCGCGTCGATGAGCTTCAGGGTGTTTTCGTCCAGCTTCAGGTGGATGACCCGGCTTTCGTAGTAGACCGGGCGGGTGGCGCCGTCCTCCACTGCCTGGGTCATATCGTAGATGTCGATATAGTCGCCGAATACGTCCCGGGTGCTGCGATCTTTGGCGGAGATGGGCGTGCCGGTGAAGCCGATATAGGTTGCGTTCGGCAGGCTGTCGCGGATGATGCGGGCCGTGCCGATGGAGGTCCGCACCTCCAGTTCGCCCTTTTCATTCTGGCGGGTGACCACCTTTTCGGTGAGGCCATACTGGCCCCGGTGGGCCTCATCCGCCATGACCACGATGTTCCGGCGCTCCGACAGGGGCTCTCCGGTTTCCTCGAACTTCTGCATGGTGGTGAAGATGATGCCGTTGGCCTGGCGGCCCGCCAGCAGCGCCTGCAAATGCTGGCGGCTTTCGGCCTGCTGGGGCGTCTGGCGCAGGAAATCCCTACAGCGGGAGAACTGGCCGTAGAGCTGGTTATCCAGGTCGTTTCGGTCGGTGATGACCACGATGGTGGGGCTTTCCAGCGCCTTTTGCAGATAATGGGCATAGAACACCATGGACAGGGATTTTCCGCTGCCCTGGGTATGCCAGAACACGCCGCCCTTGCCATCGGTTACGGTGGCATGCCGGGTGGATTCGATGGCCTTTTTAACGGCGAAATACTGATGATAGCCCGCGAGAATCTTGAAGGTGTTGGCGCCGTCCACATTGAAGCAGATGAAGTTGCGGAGGATATCCAGAAACCGCGTCTTTTCAAAGATGCCCTCAAAGAAAGTGTCAAACTGGGCGTGCTGGGTGTTTTCGTAGCTGCCGTCTTTGGTCTTCCACTCCATGAAGCGGTCCTCGCCGGAGGTGATGGTGCCCGCCTTGGAGGTGGTCAGATCGCTCATGACGCACACCTGATTGTAGATGAACAGGGACGGAATCTCGTGCATGTAGTTGCGCAGCTGCCGGTAGGCGGCGGAGGCGTCCGTCTCCTCGCGGGAGGGGGACTTGAGCTCCACCACCACCAGAGGCAGGCCGTTGACAAACAGCACCACGTCGGCCCGCTTCTCGCTGTTTTCCACCACCGTCCACTGGTTGACGGCGATAAAGCGGTTGTTCTCCGGGTGCTGGTAGTCCACCAGGTACACCAGGCCCGCGCGCTCCTCGCCCTTCACCACGAACTTGACCGGCACGCCGTTTTGCAGATAGTCGGTAAAAACCATGTTTTTCTGCAGGAGGGAGCCGGACGCAAAGTTCTTGAGCTTGTACACCGCATCGTCCAGCGCCGCTTGAGGCAGGGCGGGGTTCACCGCTCGCAGCGCGGGCAGCAGCTCATCCTCATACAGGGGCGAGTGGTAGTCCCGCTCAATATCCGGGCCGTAGGCATAGGAGTAGCCCAGGGTCTGGGTAAAGAGCTGCAAGACGGCGTTTTCGTAGTTGGATTCGGTGAAGGGCATGGTGCTCATTCCTTTACTTTAATGAAATTCATTCTCTTTGCCGATCAAAATGGAATTTCCATAGTTTTTCAACATCTGCGTAATTTGCGTGTTGATTTCTAGGAGTATTTGTATCTCCAACTCGAGTGTAAATCTGATGATCATGTATGCTTTTATATCGTTCTGTCAAATAAAATGGAACATATTTTGAGCTTTTACAAATAATTACAACTATCTTTTTATATTTATAACGGAGATTTTTGATTTCGATTTCTGGCATATGGTTTCCTGCAAATTTTAGCGTTTTCAAAAAATCATAGAGATCGTTTGATTTAAAATCCTCATCCTTAATACCTTCAACGCTATAGGCACTATCGTCCACTCCAATGATTAAGTACGCATCTTTATTTTCTACATTATTTGAGAGACATAATATATCATGGAGTAAACTTTCTTTGTCTTTGTGTGGTATCAATTTGAAATCATAATAATCCATTTCTCTTTTTTCATGAATTAGTTTTATGAT
>DBFBGQ010000007.1:0-19916 GCA_048201975.1 Candidatus Egerieenecus sp.
GGCGTTGCCTGCCCGGTGGTTTCCTCCAGGTATTTCAGCAGCTTGATTGCTTCAATATTGGCCTGGAACTTGGCCTTGGGGCCGCCTTCGCCCAGATGATCGTCTATGATGTGGAAATTCTCGGCGTTGCGGCGCAGGTTCTCCTTGTATTCTCCAAAGGCAGCTTCCTCGGCAGCCCTGGCATTGGAGAAGGTCTGCCACTCGCCATTGACCCGAACGGATGCAGAGTGTTCGTCCAGCACTTCATCCTGGACCTTTTCCGTCTCGGCGGCAGGTGCTGGCAGCTCCGGCTCATTGGTCCGCAGAGTCTGAACCACCACATCATAGGGCAGATGGTTCTTGTCACCCGGATAGACAGCCACGGTCTCAGCGTGGAAAGGCGGGGTTTCAGCAGGCGGTTCCGGGCGCTCCTGTCCAAAACCGTCCAGCTGACGGGCGTACAGCCCGCGCAGCAGAGGCGCAACCTCGTCCCAGCGAAAGAACAGCATGGCCAGCCGCTTTTCGTCTGCGTCCAGCACTTCCAGCTCAATGCCTTCAGGAGTAGTGCGGTAGTCAGCGGTGTCGCCGGTCTCCAGCTCCATCGTTTCCACAATGTTGGAATAGGCACGGCTCAACCATAGGGCTACCTCCCGGTTGCTCTTACCGCTGTGCAGCAGCTTGGATACCTCCGCCTTATCCGCCTCACCGATCAGGCCATGCGACAGCACATCCCGCAGGTCCTGGTTCACCGTATCCAGGTTTGCAGGCAGGAACTCGGTATAGAAGTCGTTGCGGTTATCTTCCCGCAGAAGCTGCACAAACCGTTCCCGACTCTCGGCCCGGTAGATGGGGTAGCTCATGCCGGTGGGCAGCAGCTGCACCGTGTCATCCCGCAGCCCCGTGATCTGGTGAGCGAGGTCATCCAGATAGACAATATCCCCTACATGGTAGGGAGGCACCGCCGGATCGTAAGAAGTCCGCTTCCGGAGTGTGCCACGGACCGCAGCGTAGTCCTCGTTGGTGAGGACGCTATTCTGGGGTTCTGGATGGAGAATGTGCTGTACTTGTTCACGCAGACCGGGAGTATCCCGCAGCTCCGCTCCATCAATCCACAAGTAAGCCTGTTCCCAATTTTCAAAAGTAATGGGATAACCATATTCCCCAGCCGTAAAGACCAGGTTTTCTTTTAAGCCAGGTTTCGCAGCCTGCGGATTGAAAATAAAGCCAGCAGTTTCCATAGCTCGGACGGTAAGCTGTTCCTGTTCGGAGAGCGTGTCAATTACCGTCTGTTTTTGGGCGGCCTGTTCAGCTTCCCATGCTTCCACCTCTGCATCAAGGTCATGGGGGTGAGCTAACTCATTGATCTGTTCATGGGCTTTTTCATCCGGGTAATCCCCATAGATACGCAGATATTGTCTGGCTTCCAGATCATAGACCGCCGCGCCGTCATAGGCAAAGCCGTCCGGCTCCATTGTGCCGTCCACATAGCTTTTCGCCGCTTTTTCCGCTTCTTCCAGCGTCGGGTATTCTTTCTTTTCATCAAAGCCGTTTTCAAAATGGTGATAGACCACCACTTGATAGGGGCGCTTCTCTTGGCTTTGCGGTTCAGACTGCCGATCCTGCTCGGTCAGAAAGCGGTCCTCCTTGATGAGCCGGGCAATCAGGCGCTGTACCTTCGGCCAGGGCAGTTCAATTCCTTCAGGACTTCCAGCTCGAATCACAAACAGACTCTTGCTGTCTCTGCCGCTATATTCATGGGCCAGCCACGCAGCGGTGTCTTTTTCCCGCGCATGAGCCTCCATGTAACGGATAACGGCCTGTTTGCTTTGAATATCACCGTTCCATGTCCTGATAGCATCATCAATGTCATCCTGCGAGAGCGGACGCAGCAGCTCATGGAGCTTGGGATAGGTCTCGCCGATAATCTCGCGCTGCAGGTGCTGACGGAACTCCGGCATATCGGAATAGGCGCGGAGCAACCCCATATTACCGGCCCCCAGGACAGCACGGTGGATAGCGGCATGGCCCTCGATCACAGCGTTCTCGTAGTCGCTGTGGCCGCAGGCATTGCGATATGCGGTGTCTTGGGTGACGGCCTCCAGCACAATGGACTTGTATTGCTCATGCAGTTCCCGGACCGTAGCGGCTTGCATGGCTTCTTCGTCCCGGAGTACCCGGAATCCGTCCTCGCCGTACTCCGCTTCACGGGCGTTGATGTCCTGTTCAGCCTCATGGCCGGTAGAAAGAACCGAATACTCCCGACGCTGGGCACTGCCCTCCGACGCGGTGGAAACCGTCACATCATGCCTGGCCCGGAGCTGTTCCAGGTACTGATCCAGCCGGTTTGCCGGAAACCCGCACATCTCCACGCGCCCACCCCCAGGGATGGCGCGGGAGACCAGCTGCAATCCCAGCTCCGGCGCGGCTTCTCTGGCATCCTCGCCATACAGCTCAAAGAAGTCGCCCATCTGATACAGGACCAGATCATCCGGGTGGCGTTCCTTGACGCCGTTGTATTCCCATACAGCGGGGTCCGGCTGCGGAGCTTGTGGGGTGTCTTCTCCGGCCTGGACCTTTTCCGCCTGGATTCGGTCATACTCCGCCTGCTCCTGCTCAGTCAGATAAAGGCCCTGCCGGATCAGTCCGGCGATTCGTCCGGCGACTTTCTGCCAGGTAAGATGCACCTCAGGGCAATCCCTTTTTTGATACCGTATCCCCTTTCCGCTATGCGATTCGTCGCTTCCATCCGCATTGGACAGCGCGTGCGAACGTCCGCCCGTACCGTACTCCTGCTTGAGAAAATCCACTCGTTCCCTGTCGGAGTAGGGCTGCTGGAAAAAGGCAAAGATGCGTCCCTTGCTGCCGGACATGAGGCCGCCTTCCGCCAGATTTGCGTCGATTTCATCTTCGGTGATGAACTGCCGGACAGGCGGAATTTCCGCCATTTCAGATGAAAAGGCCCTGCGAGGAAGGTCAAGGTCTTCAAGGGCTTCCAGTATTTCATCCAGCCGGTGAAAGTGAAACCGAAGCAGATCGCCGCTTTGCTGCTGATCCGACAGGAACTGCCGGTACTCGCTTTTAAGCTGCGTGCGAAACGCAGGGTCCGTCAGCTTTTCAGCAAGCCATTCTGTATCCTCTGAAAAATGGCGTCCTCCGTCTTTGGCGAGGCTGGGTAGATACCCGGCGTCTATGGCTTTCTCGCTGAAATCCTGCCGCAGGAACCACAGCTTTTCGGCAAGCCGAAAACATTCGTATCCTTCGGCCCCGGCCAGCTCCACATTGGCGGCGAACCGTCCCTCCTCCAGAAGCTGTCCGATACGGCCTGCGGCTTCCTGCCATGAAACGAGCCTCGCGGAAGGAGCATGCCGGGCGAAGCGGCCGCGTGAGATACGAATGCCGGTCTCGTCGTACCATGCGGCAAAGGTTCCTGCATCGGTGACGATTCCGTTTCCGCCATGCAGGAGGCTTCTCAGGAAATCCCCGGTTACAGGCTTCTGCTTCTCAAAGGCAGCGACGATCCGTTCCCGGTGATGGGCCGTGTTCCCGCCCACCCGGAGTACCTCGTCCACCACTTCCTGGGTAATGGAAAGAGCGGAGGGCATATCGCTCTCCGCTCTTTCCGTACCGGGCTGGGCCGCAAGCCCCTCCAGAAAACTTAGCTGTACACCAGCTCCCTGAGGATGATTTCCTCGGCCTGCGCCTTGCAGGCGTTCATCAGGCCGACCCATCGCATCGGGTCGCTGGCTTTCAATGCCTCCGTCGCGCCCGCGTCCTTCATCAGCTCCGGCATCAGCAGTTCCAGACGGCTCTGTGCCGCCGCGTCGGTCTCCAGCAGGTGCTCCTGCAATGTCCCGCTTAGCAGCAGGCTGTTCCACAGCATCGTCCGATGCGTTTGCAGGTACGTCCTGCGCATCCGTCCGTACCTGCCCAGGGGCCGGTTCTCGGTTTCGCTGAGCTTCAGGTCGGGAATCAGGGTCTCTCCGTTCTGCCTGTAGGCGATCATGTTCGACGCTCCTTTCATGGTTTCGGATGCTGATTTCAATGGTCCGCAGGACCTCCCCGCTCATCTCGCTGACCGCCGTGCCCAGCGCGGCGGCTGCCTCCGGGGTGTTCCATTCCGTCACGGGGATGAAGTCCTCGCGGATGAAGCGTCCCTCGTTTGCCAGTCCGCACCGGGAACGCAGCGCGTATTCCAGGCTGACGGATGCGGCTCTGCGGAAGGAAGCTCCTATCGCACCTTCATCGTACCCCTCCAGAAACGAACCGTCAACGATGTCGAAGATCTCCTGCTTGCGGTCCACCCAGCAAGCGCCCGCAAGCTGTGAAGAGATGGCGCGCAGCTGCCGCTCCAACCCCTCGCGGGCGGGCACGTCGTAGCCGTTTTCCAGCGAAAGCGAAACCGCCTGCGCGTTTTCCTCCGAAAGTTTCCAGAGGTTCAGGCTGCGCGACTGCGAAAGCTCGCCGGTGTCCGCCACGTCAAAGACGTAGCGCAGCCGGGGCGCGTCCCCGGAGGTATCCAGCAGCGCAATGCCCTTCGCGCCCCTGCGCACATAGCGGCGCATGGTATTTTTCCAGACCTCGTAACCCGCGCAGGCCGTGGCCTGCGGACGCTGGGCAAAGATGAGAAGCTGTTCGTGATAGGGGTATTTGTACAGGCGGGCGGCGGTTTGAAGATACGCCATCCACGCCGTGTGACTGCCGGTAATGCGCCGGGCCGTATCCTGCGCAAGCTGCACAAGGCTGTCCGTCCTGCTGTCGGGCATGCGTTCACCTTCCTTTCAGGCAGAGGCCGGACGGATCGAGGTCGAGCCGGTCAAAGTCCTCGTCGGTCATGGCCTGGAGCTTGCGGATGACGCCCACCGTCGTGCGGCGCAGCCCGGTTTCCTCCCCGGACAGATACCCAAGCATGTTGCCCAGCTCCTCCATCAGTCCCAGGCGGGTGCCGGGGTTGTAGAGGATCATGAGATTCATTTCCGTCGTATTGAACATGTCATCGCTCCTGTTCTGCTTTTGCCGGTTTGCGTTCTGTCTGCGCGGGGCGCGGCTCCCTGAGCCGCTTCAGCAACGGCGGCCGGCGCTGAAGTGCCTGCTGCTTTTGAAATTCCGAAAGGGAGATCGCTTTTCCATCCAGATGATCGATTGCATCTCTGTCCAGTGTGATGCGCCCGTCGGGCGAAAGAGTCAGAGGTTCATTAAAAAGAAGCGTGCCGCAGAAATTGACGCGCGCCTGATTTTCCAGCGTGACAGGCACGCCCCACTCCTCCCCATACCGCAGGTCATACGCATAAATTTCCTGGGGCAGCAGGCTCCTGTCCACGCGCCAGTCCGCCAGCAGCGCGGGCTTTCCCCGAAAGGAGACCAGCGCAAAGGGCTGCTCCGCCAGCTCCGCCGCACGGCTTGCCTCCTCCATGACCCTGTCAGGGGCAGGCAGGAAGGCCGGAAGCTCCGCAAAGCCGAAGCTGTCCACATAATGAAAGCTGACGCCGCTCTTTCCCTTAAGGCCGACCACATCACTGACGGACAGGCTATGGCCGGTGAAATCGCGTGGAGGGTCGAGGTTGAACCGCTCGTACAGCGATTCGAGCAACGCTTCCCGCGACAGATCGGGGCGTGACGGCAGGGCGCCGGTGTAGACGAGATCGTAGTTGACACGGTCCACCGCCAGCCCCGCCGCCCGCAGATGCTCAAACGGTTCAAAGCGCAGATTATGGGTCGCCTCCTCGCGTGTGAGCTGGTAGATGGCATATGCGCCGAAGGAAGCCCGGAGAAAACGGCGCTCCTGGAACGCCTGCTTGTCCGTCTGCCTGGGCAGGGGCTCCTCCGGCGCGCAGGCGATGCCGCCCCGCTCCATATGCCCGGCAAACTCGCAGATGTGGTACACCCGCCCGGCCACCTCCGTGTTGTACTCGTCCACATACCGGCACCGGCTTACCTTGCTTTTGCCATCCGGGAAGATCATCCGGAGGTTCCCTCCGTCGGGAAGGGTAAACAGCGTCCGGTAATTGGTGTCAATAAAGCGAATGGTCTTTTCCTGGCTCACTTTTGTTTCCTCCCTTCCGCAAATTCCAGACGATACTTTACAAACGGCGTCCCCGTGTCCTCAAGCACGACGTCCGCCTCATAGGTGCGCCCCGTTCCGGGGGAAAACAGCCCTTTCAGGCTCACCCGCCCCTCCTTGAGCAGCGCGGCCGCGACGGAGGCTGTCAGCTCCTTGCGCATGGCGGCGAAAAAGCGGTCCTTCTTCCACAGCGCGAAGCCACAGCCACGCGCGGTGCAGACGAAACCCTTTGCGTTTTCCACGACCGAAGCGCCGCAGCGCGGGCATACGCCCACGGCCCGGCGGTTGTCGGCAAACAACATGTGCACGTCCCGAACGGGATGCTCGGAGGAGGCGAGCTCCCGCACCATGTCCGTGATGTCTGTGAGAAACGCCTCCCCGCCCAGCGCGCCCTGCTCCACCTCCCGCAGCTTCTGTTCCCACGCGGCGGTCAGGGCCGGGGACTGAATCGCCTCCGGCAGCACGGTAATCAGGGAAATCCCCTTGTCCGTCGGGACGAGGCAGATGCGTCTGCGGACCGCCCTTCGCTCCGCAAGCCCGGACTTAAGCAGTTTTTCAATGATGGCGGCGCGGGTGGCCGGGGTGCCCAGGCCGCGGCGTTCCGCATCCTTTGGGGGCTTCTCATTGCCCGCGTTTTCCATGGCCGACAAAAGGGTATCTTCCGAATACCGTTCGGGCGGCGTGGTCTTCCCTTCCCTGACGGAAGCCGTCACGGGAAGGAAGGTCATGCGCTCGTTCAGGGGCGGCAGGCCGTCCGCCTCCTCCTCGCGCTCCCGGCTTTTGAGCGTGGCGCGGAAAGCGGCGTCCAGCGCCTTCCATCCCGGATGCACCGTCCTTCTTCCCCTGGCGGTAAAGGAGACCCCCTCGCATTCCAGCCGGGCGGTTGTCTCCAGCATCACGCACGCCTCCCCGGCGGCACAGAGCAGGCGCGCCGCCACCAGCGTCAGCACGCTCCTTTCGCCGGCGGGCAGGGCGTCCAGCGGGTAGTCCCGGAGAGCCGCCGTGGGAAGCAGGGCATGGTGGTCGCTGACCTTTCCGGCAAGCTGCCGGGGATGGCAGGGCAGGGAAAGCCCCGCGGCAAATGGAAGCGCTGCCGCCGCATAAGCAGCCAACTCACGCGCTTTCTCCGTCATGCCCTGCGGCAGATACCGGCTGTCCGTTCGCGGGTAGGCCAGCAGTTGCTTTTCATACAGGGATTGCGCGTAGTCCAGCGTCTGCTGCGCGGTGTAGCCGAGCAGACGGTTGGCGTCGCGCTGGAGCGCGGTCAGGTCGTAGAGCCTGGGCGGCTGTTCCCTGCGTTCGCTGGTTTCCACCGATACGACCCTTGCTTCCTTGCCGCCGCACAGGGCGGCGATGCGCTCCGCCTCCGCGCGATCCTCCGTGCGCTCGCTTTCGGCCGGGAAGGAGCCGCAGTCCAGCCGCACATGATAATAGGCGGATGGCTGAAACGCGGCGATATCCGCCTCGCGCTCCACCAGCATGGCCAGCGTGGGGGTCATCACGCGCCCGACGTTGAGCGTCCGTCCATAGAGCAGGGAAAAGTGGCGGGTGGCGTTGATGCCCACCAGCCAGTCCGCTTGCGCCCGGCACAGGGCGGCCTGCCCCAGTGCATCATAGTGCGCGGCCGGCTTCATCTGCCGCAGCCCCTCGCGGATGGCGTCTTCCTCCATGGATGAGGTCCAGAGCCGCAGGACGGGCTTATCGCAGCCCGCCAGGTCATAGACGAGGCGGAAGATGAGCTCGCCCTCGCGCCCCGCGTCGCAGGCGTTGACGACCTCGGAAACGTCGGCGCGGCGCATGAGGCGTTTGAGCGTTTCAAACTGCCGGGCGCTCTTTTCAATGACCTCGTACTTCCAGGGCCCTGGGACGATGGGCAGGTCCTCCTGCCGCCATCTGGCGTAGCGCGCATCGTAACCCTCCGGCGCGGCCAGTTCCACCAGATGCCCGGCGCACCAGCTCACCAGGACGTCCGCCCCCTCCAGATAGCCGGGCTTCTTCTCCCGGATGCTCAGCACCGCGGCAATGGCCTGGGCAACGCTGGGTTTTTCCGCAATAATCAACCGTTTCATGAGTTTCCTCCTTCATCTGCATAAGAAAAAGCAGCCCTTGGAGGACTGCTTCAGACTGTCAAAAAAACCTTTCGGGCGGCAGCCGGTCCGTCATTCGCGCCGCTTCTCCGTCTCCGGCAAAGCCGCCGTTTCTTCCATGACATCTTCGATCAGGCGGTGAAAGTCCAGCGCGTTTTGCGGGGTAATGACGGATCTGCCGGTACGCGCTTCCAGCGCCTGCCGCGCAATGCCTGCGACCTCGCCGCCCTTGCGGGCGACCTGCTGGTTTTCCGCAAAGGTTTCCGGCGCTTCGGCCTGGGAAATATCCTTTGTGGATGCTTCCGCCAGCATGTTGAGCACGATTTCCGTAGTGCTCATGTTGTCGCGCAGGTTTTCCTTTTTGAGTCCCTTGAACCGCTTGTACTGCCGGGTGTTCATTCCCGACCATGCGCGGGTGATCTCGTCGGTGAGAATGGCATACTCGACGCCTTTTTTTACGCCGCGCGTCTGCCACTCATCCGTCAGCTCTCTGCGCACCTGAATGGCCTGTAGGCGCTGGTTGATCCATTCGCGGGAATATCCCTTGCGCAGATAGGTTTCCAGCGCGCGTTCAATGGTCAGCTCCGGGTCGATGGTTTCCTCGATGCGTTCCCGGCCCACCTGCGCCAGCCACAGCTTGAAGGGCTCGGCCTTGGGCGAGGGAATGGACTGGATGATGCGCAAAAGCTGCTCGGTATCGGCTGCGTCGGTCAGACGCATTTTGCCGTCTGCCGCCGGCATTTTCAACTGGTGACAATTTGTCACCAGTTCGCTACCTTCTTCATGTAGACGCTGCTTGAGCTTATTCCAATACTTGCGCCCCGTCTGATAATCCGGGCTGTCCGTAAGCGCGCCTACCACATCCACGATGGAGAAATACCATTCCTGGCGCTCCTCATCCCACAGGCTGCGAATGGTTCTTTGCTCAAAGCGTTTGATGATGCCGTCGGTTTCGTTGGGCATGTTTTCTCACCGCTTCTTCCTTTGAATTGGCTTCATTATACCGTATTTGCTCCCACCCGGCAACCGCGGGGAAGGAGGACGGCCAGCAGAGCCGTCCTCCCGAAAGCTGTCACCGCCGCTTCCTGCGCCTGTACCCATAGACGCCGATGAGTACCAGCGCGCTCGTCGTCATTCCCACGCCTGCCCACATCAGGGGTGTGAAGGGGAGGTCCACTCCGGTCTGGATGTCGGGAGTGTCCGCGGGAACATTGACGACCTCCAGCGGCGCGTCGGGATTGACGTATTGCCCGTCTACAGTCAGCTCCGCGACCGTTCCGGCGGGAAGATAGCCGGGCAGAGGCTGCGTCTCCACCACGCTGTAGCGCCCGTGAGGAATCCTTTCAAACGAGGCCAGCCCGTTTTCGTCCGTCTCGGCGGTCATGATCTGGTTTCCGTCCGCATCGACCAGCGCAAACTGTACGCCCGCAAGTACCCGGCCGCCTGTGTCGGTCTTGCGCAGGGAAAAGCGCGTCCAATCGTCCCGAATCTCCATCTCCGTATCGCCGCTCACCTGGCCCTGTGCGTCCACCACAAAGATGCATACGGCCTCGTTGAGCGCGTAGCCGTCCGGCGCGAGCACCTCACGGAAGGCATACTGTCCGGGCATGAGGAGAATGTCCGGCAGTTCGCCGTTTTCATCCGTGCGCGCACGATAGATGATCTCATCCCGGCTGTTTCGTACCTCGATGAGCGCGCCGGGCACCGGGGCCGCGCCGGTGATGTCGGTCTTGGTGATCGTGACGGGCGTGCAGATCAGCTCGTTATGCACCGTCAGACCGGCGCGGATGACGGCGTCTTCTTGCGCTTTCTCAGGCAGGATTGAAACGGGGAACGTCCCGGCAGACAATTTCCAGCCTTCCGGCGCTTGCAGCTCCTTCACATGGTACTCCCCGTGCGGGTACTGCCCGGCAAACACCAGCCGCCCCTCCGTATCCGTCGCGCCGGAGGCCACCAGCATACCGGCAGGGAGAACGCCGCCGTCATAGGGAATGTCGGAGGCGTTGTACAGACCGAATACAAAGCCCTCGCCGGGGACGGTCGTTACGCTTCGGATGATCATCCCATCATCCTGCGGAACGCTTTGCAGGGTTTCGGCTTCTTTCTGAATCGTGATTTCGGCAGGATAATAGTCATTGCCGACCTCCACCGTGAGATTCACGATGGCTGTCTGACTGTCTGCACTGGTCAATGCCACCTCATGCGGCGTGTCATCCAGCGCATACCCTTCGGGCGCGTGAATTTCCACCAGCACATACCGTCCCAGCGGCAGCAGCCCGGAGGCTGCCGGCCCATCCGAGGCGGTGGTGAGGGTTTCCACCAGCTCGCCCTGTTCAAACCAGACCGTGCCGTCCCCGCCGGTGACGGTTTCCGCCGCTCGAAGCTCAAACACCGCCCCCGCCAGATACCTTTCTTCGTATACGGGGCGGTGCGCCTCGTTCCCGTAAGCATCTGCCGTCACCTCGAACCCGGTGAGCCGCGGCCCCTTCTTTTCAAGCAGAATCCGCCCCTTGACCGGCTCGTTGGGGACTTCCACGTCGATCTGGTACGTTTCTCCGGGCGCGTCGCCGTCCTGCCCTACGAACACCGGCAGCGCCTCCTCGCGGATGAGATAGCCTTTCGGGGCTGTGACTTCCTCAACGAAGTACAGGCCCCAGGTGAGCGTTTCGGGCAATGTCACACTGCCGGTTTCGTCGGTAACAAAGGTGTCGGTCTCCTGCAGGGTGGGATAGGAGACGGTTTGGGTAACAAACTCTCCCGTCTCGTCTCTGAGCTTGAAGGAGACGCCGGAAAGCGTGATGGTCTTTCCTGTTTCGCTGTCCGTCTTCATCAGGCGCAGGCGGTAGCGGATGGGCCGGTCGGAGAGCGTCAGGGGCGGCGGGTTGAGGATATCCTCGGTCCCGTCGATCTCAAAGAGGATCGGGCCCTTGAGCTCATACCCCGGCGCGCCCTTTATCTGTTCCAGCACATAGACGCCGTAGGGCAGGGCTTTGGTTTTCGCGTAGCCGTTTTCATCCGTCACCAGCCGGTCGCGCTCCAACGCGCGGGCGTTCTCGTAAGACCCTGCCTTGCGAAGATACACCAGGAACTCCGCGCCCGCCTCCGGCGTCTCCACGCGGTCCGGGTCGGGATCGTCGCTCATACCGCCGAGCAATTTGACAATGGCCTGCGCGCCATAGCGGATTTCATTGGTGACAACACCTTCATAGATGACAGCGGCTTCGTGCGACTGTTTTGCCGCGGATAGCGCATCCACTATGATAGAATCCACGGCAGCCTGATACCCCACAGGCGGCGCAAGCTCCACAATCTCATACACGCCCGGCCAGAGCGCATCCGTGGTTACGGAAGCATCCTGACCCGCCGTGGTCAGGGAATCAACGACCACAGCGCCCTTTTCATAGATCACGTTGTCCTGCCGGTCGGTGATGTCCTGCGCCGCGAGCACGCGGAAGACCGCGCCCGTCAGCTCGCCGTCGCCGCGCGTGCCGGGCGCATCCGCGGGCTTCCCGGCGTATTCGTCCGCATCGCGCTTGTACAGCTTCAGCCGGACCCGCACCGGCTGGTTGGTCACGGACAGGTCGGTGGTTTCATCCGGCTTTACCACCGCGTCCAGCGCGATCTCCTCAAACACATACCCAGCCGTTTTGCCTTGTTCACGGACGATGTAGCGCCCCTTGCGCAGCGGTTCGGATACAGCCACACCATTCTCATCCGTCACCATGCTGCAGACCAGCGCCGAGCCGTACTCATCGTTTTCGTAGATATCAAAGCGCACGCCCTCGATGGGGTTGCCGTTCAGGCGGTCGGTCTTGGTGATGCGGATATACCCCTTTGTTGGCTCGTTCTCCACTTCAATCTCGCAGGTCTTGCCGCTGTCCCAAATCTCGACTTCGGTTTCAAAGCCAACGTCCACATAGTGCTGCGGCACGGTGGTTTCCTCGATGCGGTATCGGCCCCAGGGAAGCCAGCCGGTTTCGGCAACGCCGCTTGCATCCGTGACGATGACCACGCTGCCGCCCACGCCGGTTGCGCCTGCGGGAGCCGACAAAGGGGTGACGGTGAACTCCGCTCCGGCCAGCGCCTCCCGTGTCAGGCTGTCCCGTTTCACAATGCGGATCTTGCCCGTGATCTCCGCGTTGGCAAAGCTCGCATGGGCCGTGCCGCCCGCCGTGACGGTGACGCTCTGCTCGCCCGGAACGGATACGAGATACCCTTCCGGGGCGCTCTTTTCCCGGATGGTGTACACGCCCGGCTGGAGGTTCTCAAAGCGTGCCACGCCGTCCGCGCCGGTGGTCTGCGTTGCGATGACGGCGTCTCCGCTGACCAGCTCAAACACCGCGCCCGCCAGCGGCGCGTCGGTGGAAGCGGACGTCTTGGTGACGGCTGCCGCGCCCAGGGGCATATCGAAGGTGACGGTCACGGACTGGAGCTTGTAGGGCGCGCCGTACTGCGGGATGAGCACCTTCTGGATGGCCACGTCCGGTACGCCTACCAGAAAGCTCGCCTCCTCCTCGTCGGACGAAACCGATTCGGCCACAAAGCTGAGGTGGGTCCCCGGCGCGATGATGGACACCGTATCCCCGCTGTTGAGGTAGTAGTAGGATTCATCCTGCCCGGCGGTGTTTCCGGTCAAAACCCCATAGGACCGGCTGACGCGAATGAGGTCCGCGTCCGTGGTAAGGGTGACGGTGCCGGTCAGGGAACCGCCCGAAAAATGGGTGGACTGGTTGCTCACGGAGATGGCCCCCGTCATGGACGCGCGGGCGATGCCGTTGGCCGCAAGCCAGCGCGCGTATTCCAGATACACGCCGGGAGCCTGTCCGCTGGCGCGGTAGAAGTTGTCCATGTTCCAGTAATCACGGACGTATTGCGGCCCTTCCAGCTCGCGGATGACCTGCCGGATGGCGAACTGTCCGGCAACGCGCGACCAGGTTTCATTGTCCGGGTCATCATCGTCGATGACCATGAACGGGTAGGTATGACGAAGCACCCAGCCGATGGCGTGCAGGGTGCTTTCGTGATAGATGATGGAGGAATAGCCGGGATTGGTACGGTACGAATCCATGTCCACGATAACATACGGGCCGGTAGGCTGCTGGCCGCCGCCGGAGATGTTCTCACCGGGCCCAGGTAGCGTGTGCTCAAGGCAATACACCGTGTATCCGTCCAGGTAATGCGGTGTCGCATACACCGTGCCATGGCCGGGGGCCTTGGCGATCTGCAAATACGCGCTGTCCTTGCCGGAGCTGCCATGCAGCCCGCCCTGCCCCACATACAGCGACGGCACCGGCGCGTTGATGGTCTTGAGCGAAAAGCCGGGCATGGGGCTGGCGGACATTCGCATCATCCGGGAGGAAGGGCTTACGGGCAGGGCGTAATCCGTCACGGTGAGGTCCGCCGCGCCGGTGGCGCAGGTTTCCTGCGCAAGCACCCAGAGCGTTCCCTGCTCCGTCCACTTGAGCGTACCGTCGGCAAAATCGTCGCCGTACAGGTAGCGCACCCGGTACCACCAGCGGCCGAGGGCATCCTGGAGGGTTTCTTCTACCTGCACGGTTGCGTCCTGTGTGAAGCATCCGGCCCACAGACTGTCCGCATCCATGCCGCTCGAATCAATGTCGGTATAGGCATTGGTTTGGGTGCTCACCTGTACAAACGCGCCGGGCTGCGCGGGCGGGATTTCGGCGGCTTCCGGCTCTGCGGAGGGGGTCACAGTCTCCGCTGCGCCCGGCTCAGGAACGGGTTCCTGCGCGGGCACATATCCTGGCACAACAAAGACAAGGCGTTCATCCGCCGTCAGGGCCGACGGGCGTTCACCGGCCAGCGCGGCAACCTCCTGATCGGACAGCGCAGCTTCGGGCAGCGCGTCCACGGCGGTATAGGCTGTGGTGAGCTCATAGCTTTCGTTAAGCAGCCAGACCTCGGCAAACCCTTCTTCGGGCGCAAAGCGATGGACCAGCAGCACCGCCGTTTCCTGCGTCATGCAATAGGCTGGTTCGGCGAGGTCCTGCGCGGCATACAGAGGGATAGCCGCAGCCAGCACATAGGCGTAACCGCGCTGGGCCATGGCGTCTTGCAGGGAGAGCGGCAGGGGTTCCCCTGTTTGTGCCGGCACTGTTTCAGGTGCGGGCGATGGCGCTTCTGCTTCGGGTACGGAAGTCGGTTCCTCGGTTGGGGGCTGCGGTGCTTCGGTCGGGGCTTGTGCAGGAGGTTGCGTTGGAAGCTCCGTTTCTGCCGTTGGAGCCTCGGTTGACTCCGGCATGGGTTCCTGTGTAGGAAGTACCGGCACTTCCGTAGGCGTCGCTTCTTGTGCTGTTTCCTCTACCGGCGTTGCCGCCGGTTCCTGCACGGTTTCCTGCGGCTCCATCGTTTCTTCTGCCGGTATCGCCGCTTCTTGCGGCACCGGCACGTCTGTCTGCACCGCCGCTTCGCTCCTGCCCGGCGAAGGGCACAGCAGGAGACAGGCCAGAAGCAGCGCGGCCAGTCTTGTGCGTGGTTTATGATTCATCTTTCATTCCTCCTTCAGTATTCCCGGACGGCCATGACCACCAGCCGCCCGTCGGGGTCGCTATAGCTTCGGTCACAGGTGATAAGCGTCAGAATTTCATCCTCCGCGCCGGGTTCAATGCCCGTATCGTACAGCGCCTGCGCCCGCGCCCGACGGACAAAGGCAAGAAAGTCCTCGTCCCTGGCAAAGCGGGCCGTGGCGGGGTCCCACTCGCCGCTTCGCAGGTTGACGGCGGCAAAGACGCGGTAGGCCGCGCTGTGATACAGGGAATCCAGATAGATCACGGCGTGAGCGGCGCAGAACTCCGGGTCCTTATACGAAAGCAGCGGCGAAAACATGGCTTCGCCGCTGCTGCGGATATGGTGGCCGTAGATGCCGATATTGCGTCCGGGCGTTTCGTAGTCCGTCCCTTCGAGGGAAAAAAGCGTGCCCAGATAGCTCTTGCGGCCTGAAAACGTGTGGTTCAGGTAATAATCCGGATCGCCGGTGCGCACAACGGGATAGTCGATGGGCGTTCCGGGGATGGACAACCATGCGATAAAATCGTCGTTCTGCGCCTGACACGCCGCAAGGTCCGCTCCGGTGAAGCAGTCAGAGGGCGCGGCGGATGGCTGGACCCGGCAATCAAGCAGGTTCCCTTCGGCATCCGCATCGGGCGGCCGGGAAGGCGCTTCGGCGGGAAGGCTTGCCGCTTCCCGAAGCTGCGCATATTCCTCCACATCCCTGCGAATCTCCCGGTCCATCTGCAAAACGGGCATCAGGATAGCCCCCATGCCCGCCAACAGCAGCAGCGCCGCGGCTAACGGCAGAATGGAAAAACGGCGTCGGGCTCTGGACAATCAATCGCTCCTTTCTTTATTGGTTTGCACAAAAAACGCCCTGAACGGGCGCAGACAGGGCAAATTGGTTATTGTTGTTTTCGCTGGAGCAGACTATCCCGCAAAGCGGAAAACGTATTTTCCATGGGTGCGATGCAGCCCGCACGCACATTCTCATCCGCTTCCTCCAGCATGCGAAGAAGCTCCAGCTCCGCACATGTGCGCTCGTCGGACGTTTGAACAGTATCCATCGGCAGCGCCTCCTTTTGTATGATTATATCATGGGATGCCGCCTGCTTCAATGCCACGTCATTCGCTCGGTTCCTCGTCCTCCTCATCGTCAAGCGCATAATCATATGCCGGTTTGCGGTGCTTGCCGGTTTTTTTCAGCCTGACATACGCCATCGCCCCGCCGCCCGCGACGGCCAGCAGCCCGGCCAGCCCCAGCAGGGGCGCTGCTCCCGCGTCCTTTGGCTCCTGCCCGGAAACCGGCTGCGGCGTAGCCGGAACCGTAGGTTCCGGCGTGACGTACACGATCTCCGGCTCGATCAGGCTTTCGTCCACGATGTCCAGCAGGTCCCGGCTGTCCACGAGGTTGAGGAAGTAGGTTTCATACTGTTCACCGTCCTCATCCAGCGGCTTGTCGTAGTCAATCACCATGTAGAACACATCGCCGCCGCGCGTCTCGATGGCGATGAACTGCTTGTTGGTGTAGCGGTCGTAGAGCAGATCGCGGGTAAAGGCGTTGCCCGCCTGGGTAAAGGGCATCCCCGCTGTGCCGGTCACCGGCAGGAGTGTGGGCAGAACCGCCGCCGTCACGGTTGGGGCCACGGTCGGAAGGGGCGTTGCCGTCGGTTTGGGCGTAGCGCGGCTCCCACCGGACCCGCTGCCGGACCCGCTGCCGGAGCTGCTGCCGGAGGACCCCGGCTTTCGCGTGGGCACGGCGGTCGGCGCGGCGGTGGGGGCTGCGGTCGCGGGCGTGTCGTGAAAGAACGGGTTGGCCACCGCGATGGCCTTGCTCACGTTGCCCACACGGTCCACCGCCTGCACCAGCAACTGCTCATAGGCGTCCGCGTATTGCTTGAGATGGATGCTCAGCGTGCCGCCCGACAGCTCCGTGTAGGACGTGCCGTTGACCTGTACCGCGGCCACGCCGGACTGCGCGTCGGCGGCTTCGATATGCAGGTATTCGCCCTTAACGCTCGTCTTGAGGGTGGGACGGGTGTTGTCGATGCAGTTGACCGGCAGGCTTTTGCGGTGCGCCTCGCCATAGGGGTCGGTCACAATGACTTCTACCTCGCTGTTTTCCAGCAGGTCGATCCAGATGTGGCCGGAGGGCAGCGGCCCGTCTATGAGCGTCTTTCCGCCCACGCTGATGCGTACGGCGGCCCAGCCCGTGCCACCCAGGTCCCGGACCGTGATCTCCATTACGGCGCGGTTGAGATACCAGCCGGAAGGGGCCTCCATCTCAATTTCATAGCTTGCGGCAGGAGCCGCGGTGGGCTCCTGCGTGGGCTGGGCGGACGGCTCGGCGGTCGGTTCCTGCGAGGGCTGCACGGACGGCTCGGCGGTCGGTTCCTGCGAGGGTTCCACAGACGGTTCTGTAGTCGTCTCTTGCGTAGGAGCCGGTTCACCCTCTGTCTGCTTAACAGGCTCCATCACCAGGTCCGTCATGGCGTCCTCCAGATCGCCAATCAAAGCCGGGTCCTCCAGAATCACCTCGCCTTCCGCCATGGCCGCAAAGGAACAGGCCGCCGTCAGAAGCACCGGCAGCAGAAGAAGCAGCGTCAGCAGGCGGGTGAATGTCCGCTGTTTCCTCATTCGTTTTCCCCCTTCCAGTCCGGGAAGGTAGCCGCGTAGGCGGGCCGCTGGTACGGCGGTTCTTCGTGGGCCGGAGCGGTATTTTCCACCGGCTGACGGTGCTGCTGCTGCATCCTGCGCACCAGCGCCGTCAGCTCCTCCAGCGTCACGTTCTCGCTGCGCATCAGGGCGCGAATCTCCATGCTTTCGTTTTCCATGATGCGCTGGTCCAGCGCCCGTACCCGCTTTTGCAGGTCCGCAATCTTCTCCAGATGCCGCGCGCGTTCCTCGCGGTATTTTTCCAGCTTGCTTTTCTCCATGTTTTCTCCTTTCTTTACTCGTACAGTCTGCCGTAGCCATAGAAGTGATTTTGCCAGTAGGAATCCGTGAGGTCCGCATACCCGATGGGCGAGCCGCAGTGCAGCATGTGATTCCCACCCACATACAGCCCCACATGGGTGATGCCCTCCTCCCCGGAAATGGTCCCTTCAAAGAAGATCAGGTCGCCGGGCCGCGCTTCCTGGGGCGCGATGGGCGTGCAGCGCCCGTACAGGCTGGTCGCGCCCAGCCGGCCCACGTCCCTGACGCCGCTGGCCGCAAAGACGTAGCTGATGAACCCGGAGCAGTCAAAGCTGGTTTCCGGGCTGTCGCCGCCCCATACATAGGGATAGCCGATGTACTTCTCCGCTTCCTCGATCAGCCGGCGAAAGGTTTCATCCTCCATAACGTCCGCCGGGATGTCGTATTCGCCCGGCTCGCGGAGCGTGGAAGCGTAGGGGTTGCCCCGGAACAGGTCCTCGCGCATGCCCAGCACGGAGATGTACATGGCATAGCGCCCCACCCCCTCGCGGGACAGTACGTAGAAGGGCAGGTGGGAGAGGTTGAAGTTGTCCAGCGTAACATTGCAGATGCGGTAGGTGTAGGGCACGTCCTCCTCCACCTGATAGGGGACCCAGGTTACTTCCCCTGTTTCCTCGTCCTCCACCCTGCGGTAGCGCGTGACCCATTCCCGGCGGTAGCGGGTTTCCTCCTCAATATCTTCGGTCAGGATGTACTGCTTTTCAAACAGCCGGTCCATGTAGCCATATGCGTCATCGACGGTCCATTCCCCGTTCGCGTGCGCGGAGATCAGCGCCATGAGCGCATGGGGGTCGTGCCAGATATCGTCCGCTTCGATGCGGTATTCATCAAAGTCGGGATGATAGGAGGCGTAATGGTTCAGCTCATTTTGCAGTTCCTTCTCCAAATTCGCATAGTACCGCTCCGCCGCCAGCAGGTCCTCGTCCCCGGCGGGGTAGGCGGCGATCACGAGGGACTGCATCGCGCTTTGCACCAGCGGGGCGCAGGAGGACAGGCCGTTCATCACAAAGGCGAGGAGAGCCACCAGCGCACCCGCCAGAAGATACGTTTTCCGGCTACGCGCGACCAGGGCTTTCACTCCTCGCTTCGCGCGGGCGACTGCGCCACCGGCTTGCGCCGCGCTCCGCGCCGTTTCGCCCGCCGCCTGTCCCGTCATGTACATCCGGCGGATGGCCCGCTTCTGCCGCCAGCGGGAAAGCGGGTTGCTGGAGGGCGGAGCCTGCGGGCGGATGGCTTGCGCCGTCTGCTCCGTGTGGCGGGATGCGTTCAGCCTTGCCCTCCGGGCGCTTCGGACAACCAGCCCCACGCCGCTTTCCGCGCCCTGCTCGGTCTCATGCGCCGCCTGTACGCCGGTGTTGTCATCCTCCACGCGGCGAATCTGCCGGTGGACTTCCTCTCCGGCCTGGGGTAGCGCCTCATGGATGAGCCGGGAGGAAGTCTGACGCGGTTTCTCCGTTTGCAGGCGGGCCCCGGCGGCACGCGCGATCTCCATGCGCCTGCGCTTAGTGGGACGGCCTGCGCCGGGCTTTGGCGCGGCGGCCTCCATCCGGCGCGCGGGGGCCTCCTGTCCGGCGGGCGGCTGTTCATCCTCCGCAAACTTCAGGCGGCTTTCCTCCATCCGCGTCCTCCTTTCCGCTTTGATGCCGCATCATGCTCTGAAACGCCCTTTCCGTCTCCCGGTCGGCCTGCGCCGCCAGGCGCGTCACGCCCAGAAACAGCCAGCTCAAAAGGCCCCATCCCAGAAGGACCGCCAGCCATGCCGCAGCGTTCATGCCTTCTCCTCCTTTCGTACCTCGCCTGGTTTGGTGGTGAGCAGGCGGTAGAGCTCGGTGTCCCTGGGGAAATGGTCCACAAAGGGCAGAATCACGTTGCCGTAGAACAGCAGCCCTTCGCCTTCCCCCGAATGGGTGACATAGGAGAGCTGATGCGGCGAAATGCCGAGCCTGGATGCGAGGATTTCCCGGTCCCCGGCGGCCTGATTGAGCATGTAGATAAAGTCGGAGTTCTCAAAGATGTTCTCCACCTCGCGGGAGGAAAGCAGGTCCTTGACGTTCTGGGTGATCCCTGTTGGCACACCGCCCCATTTCCTGAAACGCTTCCAAATCTCGACGCTGTACGCCGCGGTCTGTTCCTCCTTAAGCAGCAGGTGGAACTCGTCCAGATAACACCAGGTGGCCTTGCCAGCGGAGCGGTTGGCCGTTACGCGGCCCCAGATCTGATCCTGGACGATATGCATGCCCAGTTGCTTGAGCTGCTTGCCCAGCGCCTTGATGTCATAGCAGACAAGGCGGTTGGTGATGTCCACG
>DBFBGQ010000008.1:0-13026 GCA_048201975.1 Candidatus Egerieenecus sp.
GCCACCTGGTGGCCGCCAACGAGGGCGGCGCGGTGGGCCTGGCCGCCGGGCACTACCTGGCCACGGGGCATCCCGCCCTGGTCTACCTGCAAAACAGCGGGCTGGGCAACATCGTCAACCCGGTCTGTTCCCTGCTGCATGAAAAAGTTTATGGCATTCCCTGCCTGTTCGTGGTGGGCTGGCGCGGAGAGCCCGGGGTTCACGACGAGCCTCAGCACGTCTTCCAGGGGGAAGTGACCTTGGAGCAGTTGCGGCTGATGGAGATTGAGCCCTATGTGCTGGAAGCCTCCACCACCGAGGAGCAGTTCCGCGCCATGTTCGCGCACATCACCGCCCGGCTTCGCCAGGGGCGCTGCGCCGCCCTGGTGATTCGCAAGAGCGCGCTGACCACCGCCTGCCGGCCCACATACGCCAACCTCCATACCGTCACCAGGGAGCAGGCCGTGGCACTCATCGCCCGCATGGCCGGGGCACGGGACATCTTCGTCTCCACCACGGGCAAGCTCAGCCGGGAACTGTTCGAGATACGGGAAAGCCTGGGGCAGGGCCACGCCAAGGATTTCCTCACCGTGGGATCCATGGGCCATGCGGCCATGATCGCCCTGGGCGTCGCCCTGGCCAAGCCCGAGCGCCGGGTCTGGTGCCTGGACGGGGACGGCGCAGCCCTGATGCACCTGGGAAGCCTGGGGGTCATCGCCCAGCAGGCCCCCCGCAACCTGATCCACGTCATCATGAATAACGGCGCCCACGAAACCGTGGGCGGCATGCCCGTGGGCGAGGGCCGCATGCGCTTTGCGCCCCTGGCCCGGGAAGCGGGGTATCCGGCCGTGTTCACCGCCGACACCCTGCCCGGCCTTCAGCAGGCTCTCGCCGCCGCTCAGGCCCAGCCCACCCTGTGCCTCGTGGAAATGTTCTGCGCCCTGGGCGCCCGAGCCGACCTGGGCCGCCCCACCACCACGCCCCAGGAAAACCGCGACGCCTTCATGGCGTATGTGAAAGGAAGCGACCAGGCATGATCGCCTTGCTGCCCAACTCCGGCCGGGGAACGCGCATGGGGGACGCCACCCGGGAGCACCCCAAGTGCATGACTCCCCTGGACGACCGGGATACCATCATCTCCTGGCAGGTGCGCCTGCTGGAGGAGGCGGGAGTCCGGGACGCAGTGGTCACCACTGGCCCCTTTGCGCAGCTGCTGGAGGATTACCTCACGGGCCTGCGCGCCCGCATGCGCTTCCACTTCGTGCACAACCCGCGGTATGCGCAGACCAACTACATCTACAGCATGCACCTGGCACGGGAGCTGCTCCACGACGACGTGATCTCCCTGCACGGGGATCTGGTGCTTACCGGCGAAGTGATGGCGGAGCTGGCCGCCGCTCCGCACAGCGTGGTGACGGTGGACAGCGCGCTGCCCCTGCCGGAAAAGGATTTCAAGGCGGAGCTGTGCCAGGGCCGGGTGCGGGCCATCGGCGTGGACCGCTTTGGCCCCGGCTGCGTGGCCTCCCAGCCGGCGTATAAATTTCTGCGCCGGGATATGGACGCCTGGATGGGGGAAATCGCCAGGTTTGTGGACCGCGGAGAGGACCGCTGCTACGCGGAGAACGCCTTCAACGCCATGTGGGAGGCGATTCCCCTCTATCCCCTGGAGCTTGCCGGACGCCTGTGCCGGGAAATCGACACCCCCGAGGACGCCCGGGAGGTGCGGGAACTTTTCCGCCGCCAATGCCGCGGCCAATGAACTGCCAAGGAGGAAAACGCCCATGAAAAGCGTTTACATCTGCTTCAGCACGGACATCCTGCACAACGGACACCTGAACATATTGAAGCGCGCCGCGGAGCTGGGCGAGGTGACCGTGGGCCTGCTCACCGACGAGGCGGTGGCCAGCTTCAAGCACTACCCCCTGATTCCCTTGGAGGAGCGCCGGGCCATGTTTGAGGCGCTGAAAGGCGTGCACCGGGTGGTGGTGCAGGAGAGCCTGGATTATACCGATATCCTGCAAAAGCTCCGGCCGGACTATGTGGTCCACGGGGACGACTGGCGCACGGGCTATCAGGCGGCGATCCGCCAGCAGGTGATTCAGACGCTGAAGGCCTGGGGCGGTGAGCTCAAGGAGTTCCCCTACACCCATACCCCCACCGAGGAGACCCTCTCCAGCCTGGACCAGCTGCTGTCCCTGCCGGAAACCCGCCGCTCCCGCCTGCGCAAGCTCCTGCAATACAAGCCTTGCCTGAGCGTGCTGGAGGCCCACAACGGCATTACCGGCCTCATTGTGGAAAAGACCCGCGTGGAGACCCCCCAGGGCATCCGCCAGTTCGACGCCATGTGGGTTTCCAGCCTGTGCGACTCCACCGCCAAGGGCAAGCCGGACATTGAGCTGGTGGACATGACCAGCCGGCTGAACACCATCGAGGAGATCATGGAGGTGACCACCAAGCCTATCATCCTGGACGGGGACACCGGCGGACTGGTGGAGCACTTCGTCTACAACGTGCAGACCCTGGAGCGCATGGGCGTCTCCGCGGTGGTCATTGAGGACAAGAAGGGGCTCAAGAAAAACAGCCTTTTCGGCGTGAACGCCCAGCAGCAGCAGGACAGCATCGAGGGCTTCTGCGAAAAGATCGCCGCCGGGAAAAACGCCCAGAAGACCAAGGACTTCATGATTTTCGCCCGGTGCGAAAGCCTGATTCTGGAGCAGGGCATGGAGGACGCCCTAACCCGCTGCCGGGCCTATGTAAACGCCGGGGTGGACGGCATCATGATCCACTCCCGGCAAAAGTCCCCCGACGAGGTCTACGCCTTTTGCGACGCCTTCCGCGCCGAGTTCCCCCATGTGCCCATCATGGTGGTGCCCACCACCTACAACAGCGTCACCGAGCAGGAGCTGGCCGCCCATGGTGTGAACATCGTGATCCATGCCAATCACCTGATCCGCAGCGCGTTCCCCGCCATGCAAAAGACCGCCCGCACCATCCTGGCCAACAGCCGCTCCCTGGAGGCGGACGCGCTGTGCATGTCCATCAAGGAGATTCTCACGCTGCTGCCCAATCAGTAAGGCGCATCCGCGTAGGTAGCAAACCATCGACCCATGCAAAAGGCCCGGCCGCCTGTACTCAGACGGCCGGGCCTTTGCCGCGCTCACAGCAGCACGGTGACGGTGGTTCCCTTGTCGGGCGCGCTCTCCAGGCGCAGTTCCCCCTGGAGCAGCTGCACCGCGTGCTTGACGATGGACAGCCCCAGCCCCGTGCCTCCCGTGGCCTTGGAACGGCTCTTGTCCACCCGGTAGAAGCGCTCGAACACCTTCTGCTGGTGCTCCCTGGGAATGCCGATGCCCGTATCCCGCACGCGGATGCGCGCGCGTTCTCCCGCCGCGTCCAGCAGAATCTCCGCTTTTCCTCCCGGACGGTTGTACTTCACCGCATTGTCCAGCAGATTGAAGAGGATCTCGCTGAGCAGAGCCGGGTCGGTGGTTACCTCCGGCGCTTCCCCGGAGAGCGCCAGTGTCACCTGCCTGTCCTCCGCCTTGGGCAGCAGGGAGGCCATCGTCTCCTGCGCCAGCTGCTGCAGGTTCACCGGCTGACGCTTCAGCTCCAGGCTTCCCTCATCCAGCTGGGACAGGCGCAGGATGTCCTCCACCAGCGACAGCATGCGGCCGGCCTCCCGGCGGATGCGGGAGAGAAACTTTGCCTCGTCCTCGGGGCCGGCCACCAGGCGGTTTTCCAACAGCTCCGCATAGCCGCTGATGGTGGTCAGGGGCGTGCGCAGCTCATGGGATACGTTGGCGGTAAACTGCCGCCGGGCGGACTCGGCCTCAAAATCCGCGGTATCGTCCAGCAGGAGCAGCAGCGCGCCCTCGCCCTGTCCCACCCGGCTGGCGCTCACGTGGTAGTGCCGCCCCCCCGCGGACATGGCCGCATGCGCGGCGTCCCGCTGCTCCAAGGCTTGCAGCAGCTCCTGCAGCACGGGGTTGCGGTTCACCTCCAGCAGCGTCACCCCTTGGGATAGCGGGCCGGGGACGTCCAGAATGGCCTGGGCCGCGCCGTTCATGGTCACCACCCGCTGGCGGCCATCCAGCACCACCAGCCCCTCCCGCATGTGGGAGAGCAAAGCGTCCTGCTCCTGCTTCTGCGCCTTGAGGGCGGCCAGCTGCCGGGCGTTCTCCTCCTGCTGGGCGTGGAGCCTGCGCAGCAGGGGCGTCAACTCCTCATAGCAGGCGTTGTCCAGGGGATGCTCGGGATCGATGGCCGCGATGGGCGCCACCAGCGCCCGGGTCGCCCGGGCGGAAAGCAGCGCCGCCAGCGCCGCGCAGACGGCCAGCACCAGCCCGGCCCAGGGCAGGAAATCCGCCAGTAGCCCCCACAGCGTTCGCTGGGATGCCGCCAGGCGCAGCACCTGCCCGTCGGAGAGCAGGCGGGTATGGTAGACCATCTCCTCGGCCAGTGTGCTGGAGGTGCGGGTGACGGTGGCGGAGCCAAGGGTACGGGCAAGGCGGATCTCCTCCCGGCTTTCATGATTCTCCAGGGAAGCCGTCCCCGCGTAGTTGTCAAAGGTCACGTTGCCCTGGGCGTCCACCAGGGTCACCCGCCGGCTCAGGGAGAGGGCGGAGAGCAGCGCGGCGTTGTCCTGGGTGGTCTCCAGGGCGGAGGCCAGGGTTTCCGCCTCCGCGGCCAGGGAATCCGTCAGCTGCCGCTGCTCCAGCCGGTACACCCCCAGGACCAGCACGCCGGTGAGCAGCGCCAATAGCGCGCAGCTCAGCGCCAGAAAGCTTAGAAATATTCGTTTGCGCATTCAATCCTCCATACGATAGCCCACGCCGCGCACCGTTTGCAGCAGCGAAGCGCCCGCGCCCAGTTTCTGGCGCAGGGTGCCCATATGCACGTCCACCGTGCGGGTATCCCCAGGAAAGTCGATCCCCCACACCGTGTCCAGCAGCTTTTCCCGGGTCAGGACCAGGCCGCGGTTGCGCATCAGCATCTCCAGCAGGTCGAACTCCTTGCGGGTCAGGGTCACGCTCTCGCCGTCCACCGTCACCTGGCGGCGGCTGGGGTCCAGCGTCACGTTGGCGGCGGTGAGCGTCCGAGGCGGCTCCTCCCTGGCGGCGCGACGCAGCACGGCCTTCACCCGGCTGAGCAGCTCCATGACCCCAAAGGGCTTGACCACATAGTCGTCCGCGCCGCTGTCCAGGCCCACCACCTTGTCCATCTCCGTACCCCGGGCGGTGAGCAGTATTACCGGCGTCTCCCGGGTGGCGGGATTCTGCCGCAGAAAGCGCAGCAAGGAAAGCCCGTCCTCCCCAGGCAGCATCAGGTCCAGCAGCACCAATTCCGGCGCTCTTTTGCCCAGCGCCTGCCGGAACGCGCCGCCCTCCTCAAAACCCTCGGCCTCGTAGCCCGCCTGACGCAGGGCGTATACGATCAGTTCGCGGATGGCCGCGTCGTCCTCCACGGAATAGATCATGCAAGCGATTCTCCTTTGTACAGCCCGGTGACCGCATACTGCACCCACTCGGCAATGTTGGTGGCGTGATCCCCGATGCGTTCGAAATACTTGGCGATCATCAGCATGTCCAGGGCCGCCAGGCCGGACTGGGGTTCCTGGCGAAGCAGCTCCACCAGCTCGTCCTTCACGTTCAGAAACAGCCGGTCCACCGCGTCGTCCTGGTCAATGACCCGCTCCGCCAGCTTCACGTCCCGCTGCACATAGGCGTCGATGGCGCTGTGGACCATGGCGCGCGCCTCCTCCGCCATGGCGGCGATGTGCTCCGGGGGGCGCAGGCCGCTGTTTTCACCCAGCATGATGACAATCTCGGCAATATCCGCCGCCTGGTCGCCGATGCGCTCCATGTCCGTGATCATCTTCAGCGCGGAGGAAACCAGGCGCAGATCCCGAGCCACGGGCTGCTGCAGGAGCAGCATCCGCAGGCACAGGGATTCGATGTCCCGCTCCTGCCGGTCCACCGCCGGATCCGCGGCCATGATGTCCCGCGCCTTGCGCACATCCTGGTCATGGAGCGCCTCGCAGGCGCCCTCGATGGCCGTTTCCACCAGGGCGCCCATCAGGATCATTTCCCGGTTCAGCTTTTCCAGCTGTTCGTCAAAGCGCGTGCGCATCAGCCAAACCTCCCTGTGATGTAGTCCTCGGTACGTTTGTCCGCGGGGGTGGAGAAGAGCCTGTCCGTGGCGTCCGCCTCCACCACCTCGCCCAGCAGGAAGAATGCCGTGCGGTCGGAGACCCGCAGCGCCTGCTGCATGTTGTGGGTCACCATGACGATAGTATAATCGTTTTTCAGCTGCATCACAAGCTCCTCGATCTTTCCGGTGGAAATGGGGTCCAGGGCGGAGGTGGGCTCGTCCATGAGCAGCACCTCGGGCTTGACCGCCAGGGCCCGCGCAATGCACAGCCGCTGCTGCTGCCCGCCGGAAAGCCCCAGGGCGCTTTTGTCCAGCCGGTCCTTCAATTCTTCCCAGATGGCCGCTCCCCGCAGGGACTCCTCCACAATCACATCCAGCTTGGCCTTGCTGCGCACGCCGTGGGTCCGCGGGCCGTAGGCGATGTTGTCATACACGGTCATGGGAAAGGGGTTGGGCTTTTGAAACACCATGCCCACCCGCTTGCGCAGCAGGTTCACGTCCGTTTGGCGGGCGTAGATATCCTGGCCGTCCAGGGCGATGGAGCCGGTGATCCTGCAGCCGGGGATCAGGTCGTTCATGCGGTTCAGGGACTTGAGCAGGGTGCTTTTGCCACAGCCGCTGGGACCGATGAAGGCGGTGATGAGATGCTCGGGCAGCGTCAGGTCCACGTCCTTGAGGGCGTGGAAGGCATCGTAATACAGGTTGACATTGCGCAGGGTGAACTTATCGGGCATGTTCTGCCTCCTTTGGCAAAGGAAAGTGTAGTGCGTCAGGCGTTGCGGTTGCAGCGCCTGGCAATGGCGGCGGAGAGCGCGTTCATCAGGAAGACGATCACCATCAGTACCACGGCGGTGGCGTACGCCTCGCCCACGTGCAGCCCTTCCCCGGAGAGCACGTAGACATGCACCGCCAGCGTGGAGCCCGAGGACAGGGGATTCAGCGCGATCTTCGCCACGGTGCCGGCGGTGTAGATCAGCGCCGCGGTTTCACCCACAATGCGCCCTGTGGCCAGGATGATGCCCGCAAAAATTCCGCCGGAGGCTGAAGGCAGCACCACCTTCATCACCGTGCGCAGCTTTCCAGCGCCCAGGGCCAGGCTCCCTTCCCGGTAGCCGTCGGGTACGGCCAGCAGGGCTTCCTCCGTGGTGCGAAGGATCAGCGGAAGCACCATCACCGCCAGGGTCAGCGCCCCGGAGAGCATGGCGTAGCCCCAGCGCAGGGTGATGACAAACAGGATCATGCCGAACAGGCCGTAGAGAATGGAGGGAATGCCCGAGAGCGTCTCAGCGGTCAGGCGCACCAGGCGCACCAGGCGGCTGTTTCGCGGGGCGTATTCCACCAGGTAGATGGCGCCGCCCACCCCCAGGGGAGCCGCCACCGCCAGGGCCAGCACGGTCATCCACAGTGTGTTGATCAGCGCGGGCAGCATGGAGACGTTTTCGCTGTTGTATTCCGGCGCAAACAGCGAAGGGGTCAGGTAGGGCACGCCCTTCGCCAGCACGTAGCCCGCCACCAGCAGCAGCGCGCCGCCGGTCACGGCCCCGGAAAGCACGCACAACAGCCGCAGCGCCAGGGAGCCGGGATGCCGCAAATAGGTCTGCATCAGGCGTTCTGCCTCCGTTTCATCAGGTTGAAAAGCAGGTTGATCAGCAAAATGAAAACAAACAGCACCACCCCTGTGGCGATGAGCGCCTCCCGGTGCAAATCAGCGGCATAGCCCATCTCCATCACGATGTTCACCGTCATGGTGCGTATGCCGTTGAGAATGCCCGTGGGCATGCGGGGCTGGCTGCCCGCCACCATCATCACCGCGGTGGTTTCGCCGATGGCCCGTCCCACCCCCAGCACAATCCCCGAGGTAACCCCGGAGCCGGCCGCCGGGAGCATGACGCGGAATACGCTCCGCTCCGCCGTGGCGCCCAGGGCCAGGCTGCCCTCGTAATAGCTCTGGGGCACCTGGCGCAGGGAGGCCACCGCCACCTGGATGATGGTGGGCAGGATCATGATGGCCAGCAGGATGCTGGCGGTGAGAATGGAAAAACCCTTTCCGCCGAAGGTATCCCGCACAAAGGGCACCAGCACCGTCAGCCCGAACAGGCCGTAGATCACCGACGGGATGCCCGCCAGCAGCGATACCGCCGGCTGCAACAGCCGCAGCACCCCCCGGGGCGCGAAATACGCCATGTACAGGGAGGTAAGAACGGCGATGGGGCCGCCCAGCAGGATGGCCCCCGCCGTGATGTACACGCTGCCCAGGATCATGGGCAGAATGCCGTAAATATTATTTCCCGGCTTCCACTTTTCCCCCAGCAGGAAGTCCAGCGCGTTCACCTTGCCGAAAAAGGGCAAGCCGTTGGCAAAGAGAAAAATGCAGATCAGCGCCACGGCCAGTATGCACGCGCAGGCCGCCAGGCAGAAAACCACCCGCATCACGCTTTCCTTGAGCGCTCCCGGGCGCCGGGAAGCATGATGCGGGGCATAGGGCCGCAAGGAAGGCTGAAGCGATTGATCCATGGGCGTACCCCCTTTGTATGGTACTTCACGAAAAGGCAGAAGCGGAGAGAAGCGCAGGCCGTGCCCGGGCGCTTCCCTCCGCAAGGGGCAAGGGGAGTCAGCGGATCTCGCTCCAGTCGGTGACCGCGCCGGTGAACACGCTCTTCACCTGCTCCAGGGTCATCGCTTCCACGGGATTCTCCAGGTTGACGATTACGGCCAGGCCGTCCAGGGCGATGGTGGTGGCGGTGAGGCCCGCCTCGATCTCGCTGTCCTTCACGGCGCGGGAGGCCATGCCGATGTCGCAGATGCCGTCGATGGCGGACTGCATGCCGGTGGTGGAGTCGCTCTGCTGCACCTCGATCTCAGCGTTGGGATTCACCGCCGCATAGGCTTCCTTGAGCTTCTCCATCACAGGGGTCACGGAAGAGGAACCGGCCACCACAATCTTGCCGGAAACCTGCTTGCCGGCGTAGGCGGGAGCGTCATCCAGGGGAATGTAGCCGTTCTCCGCGATGACGGCCTGGCCCTCGGCGGAGAGGATGTAGCTGACAAAGTCCGCGGCAACCTCGCTCAGGCCTTCCTTGGTGGCGATGTTGAAGGGGCGGGAGAGGGTGTAGGCTCCGGACTTGATGTTCTCCACGGAGGCTTCCACGCCCTCGATCTGCACGGCCTTCACGGTTTCATTCAGACTGCCCAGGGAAACGTACCCAATGGCGGCGGTATCCCCGGCCACGGTGGTCATCATCACGTTGGTGGAGTTGGTGATGATGGCTTCCTCGGTGGTGTTGTCCATCTTTTCGCCGGCCTCGTTCTTCTCTTCCACGCCGGTCAGCTCCACAAAAGCGCTGCGGGTGCCGCTGCCGTCCTCCCGGGAGACCACGGTGATTTCCCCGGTCATCTCGGCGGAAGCCACGGAGACGCCCATTACCAGGGCAGTGAGCAGACCCATCCATTTCATTCCTTTACGCATGTTTTTGTTTCCTCCTTTTTTTCTCGGTACGGGTAAAAGTATAGCGGGGATGTGTAAGGAAACAACCACGGCTTTGTAAAGCGTAGGTAAAATGCGCAACCCAAACCGGCGAAGCGCCGCGTCACACGCTGAAAATAACCTGCGTAAGGCGTTGGAGGAGCCGAAGCCCCTTCTGCTTTCCTTTGTCCCCGGCCGGGATTGCTTTTCGCAGAGAAATGTGACATAATAGACATGTTGCCATTGCCTGGCAAACATGCTTTTCTCTCAGGGGAAAAGCGGAAGGAAGTGAACCTATGATTCAGGAATCCATAGCCCGGGAGGTGCTGGCCCAGGCCACGGCCACCGGCGGCGATTTCGCAGAGATTTTCCTGGAGGACCGGGTCAACCATAGCCTGCGCCTGCGCGGCGGCAAGATCGACGCGGTATCCACGGGCAGGCTGCACGGCGCGGGCGTGCGCGTGTTCGACGGCCTGAGGGCGATTTATGTCCACACCAACGATACCACCCGGGAGGGGCTGCTCCGGTGCGCGGAAACAGCGGCCGCGGCCATCCGCAGCGACCGTGCCCCCGGGCCGATCGCCGGGCTTTCCCTGCGCAGCGCCGCACGGCCCGAGAGCATCCGCCTGTGGCCCGGGGACGTGAAGGCCGCCCGCAAGGCGGAGAAGCTCCGGGAGGCGGATGCCGCCGCCCGGCAGGTGTCCCCGGAGATCGTGCAGGTCATGGCCTCCTATAACGACAGCGTGCAGCATGTGTGGATCTACAACACCGAGGGCGTGGCCGTGACGGATACCCGGGTGTACAGCCGCCTGGGCGTGCAAGCCATCGCCTCCAACGGCCAGGAGAACCAGACCGGCTTTGAAGGCCCCGGCGCGTCCATGGGTTTCGAGCTGTTTGACCAGCGGGTGGATCCGGCCCGCGTGGGACAGGAGGCCGCCCGTACCGCCCAGACCATGCTCCATGCGCCCCTGTGCCCCGCCGGATACATGCCCGTGGTGATCGACAACGGGTTTGGCGGCGTGGTGTTCCACGAGGCCTGCGGCCACAGCCTGGAGGCTACGCGGGTGGCCTACGGCATCAGCGAATTCTCCGGCAAGCTGGGCCAGCAGATTGCCGCGCCCTGCGTCACCGCGCTGGACGACGGCACCCTGGAAAACGAGTGGGGTTCCCTGCACGTGGACGACGAAGGCACGCCCACCACCCGCCTGGTGCTGATTGAAAACGGCATTTTGAAAAACTACATGATCGACAAGCTGGGCGGCCGCCGCATGGGCATGGCGCCCACGGGCAGCGGACGCCGGGAAAGCTACGCCTGGGCGCCCACCAGCCGCATGCGCAACACCTACATCGCCCCCGGCCAGGACGACGAAGACGAAATGATCGCCACCATGGGCGACGGCCTGTACGCCCGGCGCATGGGCGGCGGCTCGGTGAACCCCACCACCGGCGAATTCAACTTTGCGGTGCTGGAGGGCTACTGGGTCAAGGACGGGAAGATCGCTCATCCCGTGCGGGGCGCGTCGCTGATTGGCCGGGGTAGCGAGGTGCTGATGAAGATCGATCGGGTGGGCAAGAACATGACCATGGGCCAGGGCATGTGCGGTAGCGTGTCGGGCAGCATCCCCACCAACGTGGGGCAGCCCATGATCCGCATCAGCGCCCTGACCGTGGGCGGAAGCAAGGAGGGTTGAGGCCATGGAAATGCAGCAATTTATCGATACGCTCCTGGCCGCGGCCAAGGAACAGGGGATTGATCCGGCGGAGGTGTACGTCAGCGCGGGCAGCAATTTCTCCGCCAACGTCATGCAGGGCAACATCGACGCCTACAACGTCAGCAGCCGGCAGGGGCTGGGGCTGCGGGGCGTATACCAGGGCAAGATGGGCTACGCCTCCACCCAAGCCTTCGACCAGGAGGCCATCGGCCAATTGATCCAGGGCGTGAAGGAAGGCGCTTCCCTGCGGGAGGACGAGGATGCCGAGGAAATCTATCCCGGCGACGCGAGCTATCCCACCGTGGACAGCTGGTCGGAGGAGTTGGAGCAGGTCTCCGCCGCGGCCAAGCTGGACGCCTGCCTGGCCATTGAAAAGGCGGCCGTCACCAGCCAGCCCACCGTGACCCAGTGCAGCGGCACCCGGGTCACCACCGCCTCCGGCGAGATCCGGCTGCGCAACAGCTATGGGCTGGACCTGCACCACCGCAGCAACCTTTACCTGGCCTATACCGACGCCATCGCCCAGGACGGGGACAGCACCGCCACCGCCATGGCCTTCCGCAGCGGGCGGGACTTCCGCCAGGTGGATCCCCAGGCGCTGGGCGCCGAGGCGGCACGGGACGCTCACGAAGCGCTCCACGGCAGCCCGGTGGCCGCGGGCAGCTACCGGGTCATCCTGCGCTGGGACGCCATGCAGTCCCTGCTGGAAACCTTCGCAGGCATTTTCTCCGCCGAGAATGCGCAGCAGGGCATGTCCCTGCTCAAGGGGCGGGAGGGCGAAACCATCGCCGCGCCCTGCGTCACCATCCTGGACGATCCGCTGCTGCCCGGCGGTTTCGCCTCCTCCCCCTTTGACGAGGAGGGCGTCGCCTGCCGCACCAAGGCCGTGGTGGAATCCGGCGTGCTCAAAACCCTGCTGCACAACCGTAAAACCGCCAAGAAGCAGGGCGTGGCTTCCACGGGCAACGCCTCCCGGCCGGGGCTTTCCGCGCCGGTGACGGTGGCGCCCAGCAACCTGTTTTTCCAGGCGGGGCAGGAATCCCTGCAGGAGCTGGAGGCCCGCATGGGCGACGGCCTGGTAATCACCGAACTGAGCGGCCTGCACGCCGGCGCCAACACCACCAGCGGGGACTTTTCCCTGCTGAGCAAGGGCTACCTGCTGGCTGAGGGCAAGCGCGTTCGCCCGGTGGAGCAGATCACCGTGGCCGGCAACTTCTATCGCCTGCTCAAGGACATCCGCGCCCTGGCCAACGACTTGACCTTCCCGGCCAGCGGCGTGGGCGCGCCCTCGGTGGACGTGGGCACGCTGACGGTGTCCGGAAAGTAACGGCGCGCCTTTCTCCTGACAGACAGCAGGGCGCGTTGCAAAACACCCCGAGCCAAAAAAGACGAGGCAAGGATCCTCAAAAAGGGTATCCAAACCTCGTCTTTTCGCTTAGGATAAAGGTATGGAAAAAACCTATCAAAAGCAAGACCCGTATAAGGTATTTGAGCGGCACGGTCAATTGGTTTTTGTGCTGAACTCGGAAATTACCATACCACAAAACGCGCCTGTCCGCCTGCTAAGCGCACAGCTCGAGGAACTGGAGTACGGGAAACTGTACAAAGCGTATTCGCCCAGAGGGAGAAAATCGGCAGCGGATCCACGGGTGTTGTTCAAGGTCATGGTCCATGGGTATCTGTGTGGGATCTATTCCAGCCGGAAGCTGGAGGAAGCCTGTC
>DBFBGQ010000009.1:0-5611 GCA_048201975.1 Candidatus Egerieenecus sp.
TCTTGTTGCATGGTGCATGCAGGCACAGGGGTTTCGCCTCTGCGGAGGCGACCAGGGGGCTTTCGGATCGCCCTTTGGAAACCTTCGGTGCACATCTCTTGAAGCGGGCGAAACCTCTCACAAGAAACAGATTCCTGGCAATTCATGGAGACGTTCTTCAAACTCTTTTTTATTTAAGGCAGGGGTTTCGCGCCTGCGAAAACACATTGCATAACCTGCAAGCATTATAAGGCCCTCCCCTTCTCAACGCTGAGAAGTCGCCTTCGCCGCCTTTCCCCACGTATCAAAACAGCGCGGCCCTGCCCCTGAAAGAAGGGACAGGGCCGCGCTGCTTGCTTTTCCCCTTAACCGGGGACGATCTCCAAATATTCCACCATCACGTAGCCCTCCACCGCGTCGGTGCGAACCTTCACCCAGGCGGGATCCTGGCAGGTTTCCAGCACCACCAGCTCCTGATAGCGGTCCAGCTTCATGATGACCTCCGCCTCCAGGCTGGGCGCCGCCCGCAGATTCAGGCTGAAAGACTCAATGTCCCCGGTGACCGTGGCCAGATAGGCGCCCTCCGGCAGCTCTCCGGTGACGGGCCTCAGGGTGGGCGAGGGGGTCTCCCCGGCCGCCGGAGCGGCGGAGGGGCTGGGCGCGGGGGTGGCGGTCGCATCCGCGGCCGTTGTCCCCGCGGCAGGCTGCGCGGAAGCCGGCGCCGTGGTGGCCGGGGCCGGGGTGGCGTCCAGCTTCTCCAGGAAGCTGACCATCACATAGCCCTCGATCACATCCGTGCGCACCTTCACCCAGGCGGGATCCTCGCAGGTCTCCAGCACGATCAGCTGCTGATGCTTGTACAGCCGCATGAGGATCTCGCTGGCGGTGTTGGGCTCCGCCCGCAGGTTCAGGCTGGAATCGTCCTCAATGCCGGTGACGGCGGCCAGATAGGCGCCCTCCGGCAGCTCCCCGGTGACGGGCATAAGGGTGGGCCGCGGCGTGGGGGTGGCGGGCGGGCCGGGGGTGGCGGCCAGCTCCGGCTGCACGGTGGGCAGAGCCGGCTGGGCGCTGCCCGTGCGCATGAGCTCCATGCCGGGATAATAGAAGGCCAGGATCTCCGCGTAGGTCTTGTTGTACATGGCGGCCATCCACTGGGCGCCCCGCTGGCTCATGCCCACGCCATGGCCGTAGCGCCGGGCCTCCAGGCGGAAGGCGGCGTCCGTCTCGGTGAGGGTGAGCATCTCATTGTCCGTGCCGCTAATGCTGATCTCCAGGGCGCGGACCAGCTGGGGGAACACATCCAGCGTCAGCGTGACCTCGCCCCCGGATTCCCATTCCCCGTAGACCGGGGTAGGCGCGGGGGTGGGGGTCGCCGTGGGGGCGGCTGTCTGAGCGGCTTCGCCGGTGGGCTGGGGGGTGATGTTCGCCTCCACCTGGGCGAAAAGGCTGATCTCCTCGTCCTGGGCGGTGGCCAGGGGCAGGGCCTCCGGGGTGGCGGAGGCGGCGGGCGCCTGGGTCACCGTGCGCCCGGACCAGGTGAAGGTAATGTCCAGCTTGCTCCACATGCGGCTGGGCTCCTCATACTTGGGGGTGTGCAGCTCCATGGCGGAGATGCCGTCCACCCGCAGCCCCCGGGCGGATGCCTCAAAGCCCCGGGCGGTCAGCTCCTGCTGGAGCTGCTGGGCCAGCAGCTCCACAAACGCCTCCGGCAGATCCTCCCCGGACTTTTTCAGCGTGGCGCGGCGCACCACGCTCTCGGGGTTCTCCAGGTCGTAGGGGTCGTCGGTCATCTGGTAATAGCCCCAGTCCCCCCGGCCGCTCCACACGTTTTCCACCAGCTCGGTCTGGCCGCCGTTGCTGGCGCTGTAATAGCAGCTGGCCAGCTGGCCCTTGTACATGCCCACCACGCCGGCGGTCTCCCGCACGGCCTGGATGGCGTTGCCGTAGGTGAGGTTCACCCCGCGGAACACCTGATCGTTGGTGGTATCCTCCAGGTCGTAGTACGCATCCCCCTGCACGTGGGAGAGGGCGTAGGTCCGGGCGCAGACCGCCTGGGCTTTCAGCGCCTCCAGGGGGAAGCTGTTGCTCATTTCGTAGGGCACCACCCCCAGCAGGTAATCCTCCACCGAAAGGGTGCACACCGGGCGCAGCAGCCCCTGGTCGGTGAGGGTGAGGGTCAGGTCGCCGGGGTAGAAATTGCCCCCCTCCACAAAGCGGATGCCTTCGCTCTCCGTGCTCTGGGAAGCGTTGCGGGTCAGCTGCAGGGCGGAACCCGCCCGCAGGCTCATGCCCTCATAAAACAGATACATCTCCCCGGAGCGCACCAGCACGGTGACCTGGCTTCCCTTGGGAAAGCTCATGGTCACGCCGCTGGGGAGCTCCGCGGTGTATACCCCGTCCAGCGTCAGGTCGGCGCGGTCCGTCAAGCCCAGGCGGCGCAGCCACACCCGCACGGTGGGCGCGGCGCTCTCCTGGGCCTGCTCCCCCAGGGCGGGCAGGGCCAGGCACAGGGCCAGGCAGAGGCAAAGCAATCGGGCGATGGATCTCATGGGGTTCCTCCTTTATCGGGGTGGGCGTTTACAGGCAGCCGTCCAGAAATTCCTCCAGGTCCTCGGCCGCGGCGGCGCAGGCCACATGGGCGGGGTCCAGCGGAAAGAAGAACGCCGGCTCCCCGGCCGCGTCATAAGCCGCCAGCCCCGGCCCGTCCTCGGGGTCCAGGGTGGCGCGGCGCACCAGGGGATAGCGTGCGGCCAGCAGCTCCGTCATGGCCTTGGCCACCCGTTCCCGGTCGGCCAGGAATTTTTCCGCCTGGTCCGCCGCCAACCGGTAGCCTTCTACCGTAACTAACGTCATACACATCCCTCTTTATCCTGCCTGACAGCAATTGGTTTTATGCGCACTCAGGCGGAAAGCTCCGCGGCCTGCCGCCGGGCCAGTCCCGCCGAAAGCGCCAGCCCGCAGGCCAGCAGCCCCAGGTTCAGCGCCAGGGGCAGGGCGCGATTGATTTCGCTCAGCGCGCCGGCAATCACCCCAAAGGGCGAGGTCACCGCCAGGCACAGGGCGTAGAACCAGCCGATGATCCGCGCGCGCTCCTCCCGCTCGGCGCTGACCATTTGCAACGAGCTGGTCAGCGGGCTGAGCACGCTCATGGCCAGCGCCTCCAGCGCCACCCCGGCAAGAACCAGCCCATAGGCCGCTCCCCCCGCCGGCAGCAGGATCATCAGCGCGTTCACCGCCATCAACGCGCCCAGGTTCCACAGCAGCGGACGCTGAAAGCGCTCCAGGCGCACCCGGGGCACCACAAAAAAATAACACAGGAGCATCAGGATATTCTTCAGCGTGGAAAATACCGACAGATTCTCCGTGGGAATGCCCAGCTTATCCGTCACCAGCAGGGGCCAGAAGGTGCCATACACGTTCTGCACGGTGGCGAAGCAGGCCACCACCCCCACCGTGAGCATCACCCGCCGGTCCCGGAGCATGCCCCGCAGGATCCGCAGGCTGTCCATCAGGTAGGAGAGCACCGACACGCCGCGGGTATCCGCCATGCGCCGCTTCCCCACCGCCGTCTCCCCCGCGGTGAAGAACAGGATCAGGAACTTGGCGGTCATCATCACAAAGGTGATGCCGTAGAGCACCCGCATGGTGGGCACCACCGAATAGCTCTGCACAAAAATATATGGGATGGGCGCCACAAACCCCGCCAGCAGCCCCGCCACATGGGCGATGGCGAAGTAGTGCACCAGCTTTTCCGGCGGGGCGTCCTCGGCCATGAGCAGGTTCCAGGAGTTTTCCGTCACCCGCCAGGCGCCGTTGAACACCGCCGCCAGCAAAAACCACCAGAAGCTCTGGGCGCACACCCACATCAGCGCCGGCACGGACCAGCTGAGGCAATCAAAAATCACGGTGCACCACCGCCGCCCCAGCTTATCCGTCAAAGGTCCGCTGAGCAGGGCCCACACCATCTGGCTGATGAAAAACACCGTGGACACCAGCCCGATCTCCGTGGCCGTGAGGCCCAGAGCCGCCATGTACACGGAGACGAAGGGCAGGTACAGGTTATAGGGAATCCCCCACAGGGGTTCCAGCAGCAGGCAGGGTCTGGCGTTGCCCTCCAGGTGCAGCAGGGTATCCACCAGAGGATTGCGCAGGCGGCGCTTGGGTTTGCTCACGTTTGATCCGCTCGTTTCTGTTGCTCAAATTCGCCGGGGGTCAGGCCGGTGTATTTTTTGAACACCTGGCAGAAATAGCTCTTGTTGGGATAGCCGCAGGCCTGGCTGATCTCCTGCAGTGTGCCGCGCACCGGGGGCGTCAGCAGCTCCTGCGCCTTCTCCATCCGCGTCCTGGTAAGGAAGGTGGAGAAGTGCTGGCCCGTCTTTTCATGGAACAGCCGGCAGAAATAGGCCGGCGTCAGCCCCAGGGAGCGGCTCAGGTTCCCCTGGGAATAGGGCAGGGAGCAATCCGCCTGAATGCCGGCAATCACCCGCTCAATGGGCGCCTGGTTGCCCGTGGCCGGGCATGTGCGCAAAATTTCCGGCAGCCGCCCCAGCCAGTCCAGCAGCGTCTCCCGGGGTTTTCGCGCCATCTCCTGCAGGCGAAGCCCCTCCGTGAGCTTTTCCAGGGAAAGCTCCGCGTGCTGGCTCCACACCGCCTCGATGAGCAGGGGCACAAAGGCGAAGCAGACCCGGCTGAGCTCCTGCTCCCCCCGCAGCGCCCGGGACACATACCCCGCCAGCGCCGCGTATTGCCGCCGCTTCAGTATGGTTTGCAGCCGGGTGCGGTGCTGCCGCGCCTGAGTCGGAGACATGGGGTTCACCCCGTTCCACCACTCGGCGCTTTCCGTCAGGTTCCGGCACTGCGCGGCCGCCAGGGGCTCCTCCTGCTCCTCGCCCACCATCAGCGTGCCCTCCTGCTCCAGCAGCAGATAGCATTTTTCCGTCAGGTCATGGATGCACAGCCACAGTGCCACGTCCCGGTGCGTCCGGGCCGGATACCGGGTGCAGCACACCAGCAGGGCCAGGGCGTCCTCGTCCTCCTCCCGGGCGGCGCACACCCCCAGCATGCGCATGGAGGCCCTGGCATAACCCTGCAGCTGTTCCCGCTGCTCATCGGTCAGGGGTATATCCGCCTCCCAGCGCAGCAGCCGCCAACCATAAACCGGTCCCAGGGCTTCCGTTTCCGCGTCGGGCAAGGTCTCTCCCGCCAGGGCGCGCCGCGCCCATTCCTCCAGGGCGGTATCACGGGACATCGTCATTTGCTTGAACCCCCTGTTTCATATCGTCCACCGGTGCGGCATGCATCTCACAGAAATCCAATACATGCCGTATTTTATATTGTAGCGTGAAATCGCGCTTTTGAAAAGGCGGAACAGGCGCATTTCTTTATTTTTGTGGATTCTTCCCGAAAAACGTTGCCGTGCGTTCACGTCTTTCACATTGCGCGCGGCGCAGAGCGCTCCCTCCCCCTGCACGAAAAAAAAAAAGAAGCGGACGAACCGCTTCTTCTATGTGGATTCCGGCAACTTCCTACTCTCCCGGGCCGTGTCCAGCCAAGTACCATCGGCGCTGAAGGGCTTAACTTCTGTGTTCGGTATGGGTACAGGTGGATCCCCTTCGCCATCATCACCGGAAAC
>DBFBGQ010000010.1:0-27800 GCA_048201975.1 Candidatus Egerieenecus sp.
TCGCCCAGGTCCACGTCGTAGTGGAAGCCCTTCTCGGTGGCGGGGCCGTAGGCGAAGTGCGCCTGGGGATACAGGTGCTTGATGGCCTGGGCCAGGATATGGGCCGCGCTGTGGCGGATCACATGCAGCTCGTCCTCCGCCGGGCACTCGGCCACGGTTCCGTCGTTGTAGATGATTTTCATGGCGTTTTTCCTCCCTCTGTTTCGGTTGTGATACTCCGCCGGGAACGAAAAAGGCACCCGTCCCGGCCGTTTTTGCCGGGACGAATGCCTGAATTGCGCATCCGCGGTTCCACCCTGCTTGTTTCCAAATGAAACCCACTTATTTCACGGGATATCGGCCGTGGACCGCCCAAAGTCCGGGGATGGTATCCGCGCAAAGCCGTTCCCCTTCCGCGCTTGCAGCCCATGGCGCGGAATCTCTGCCGGGCGGGATTGCGGGCAGGTTCCCCTTCATTCCTCGGGAATGATTGCAGTATAGGACGGTTCCGCGCGTTTGTCAAGGGGGGAAAATCCCGGCTTACTTGGCGTTTTTCACTTCCTGCCACAGGGCGTTGTACACCGCCAGGAAGGCCTCGTCGATGTCGTTGAAGTACTCGCAGTTGTCGATGTCCGCCTGGTCGGGGTTCATGACGGTGTTGCCGGTGTAGTCCTCGCCCATGAGCTCAATGGCGCCGGTGTTGGGGGAGGAGTACCAGATGGCTTCGCAGTTCTTCTGGGCGATGTCGGGGCGGCAGAGGAAGTTAATGAACTTCTCGGCGTTCTCCTTGTTCTTGGCGTCCTTGGGGATGACCATGCAGTCCACCCACACGTTGCTGCCCTCCTGGGGGATGGCATAGGCCAGGTCGGGGTTCAGGTCGATGGCGTACTGGGCGTCCCCGGACCACATCACGGCCAGGGCGGCCTCGCCGGCCACCATCTTGTCCTTGGTTTCGTCCACCTGATAGGCCTTGACGATGCCGGCGGCCTTCTGCTCGATGAGCTTCGTTTTGGCGGCCTCCAGGGCGGTGATGTCCCGGGTGTTCATGGAGTAGCCCAGGTACTTCAGGGTGATGCCCAGGGAGTCGCGGATGGAGTCCAGCATGAAGACGTTGTTCACGTACTTCTCATCCCACAGGATGCCCCAGGAGGTAACGGGCTCCTCCACCATGGTGGTGTTGTACAGGATGCCCACGGTGCCCCACATATAGGGGACGGAGTGGGCGTTGTTGGGGTCGTAGCTGGGGTTTTGCAGGTTTTCGAGGGTGTACTGGAAGTTGGGCACGTTGTCGTAGTTGATCTCGGCCAGCAGATCCTTTTCCAGCATGCGCTCGACGATGTATTCCGAGGGGAAGCACACGTCGAAGGCGCCGGGGTTGGCCTCCACCTGCACCATCATCTCCTCGTTGGTGGTGAAGTACATGTCGTTGACCTGGATGCCGGTTTCCTCGGTGAACTGCTCAAAGACGCTCTCGTCGATGTAGTCGTACCAGTTGAACACGTTGACCACCTCGTCCGCGAAGGCGGCGGCGGGCAGTACCAGCAGGGCGACCAGCAGCAGGGAAAGCAGCTTTTTCATGGGGCGTTTCCTCCTAAAAAAGATGTTTTGTATGGGGATGCTACTGCAAGCAGCTTGCATGCGGTTACTTCTTCTCGGCGGTGCGGCGGTTGACAATGAGCAGGAGCACCAGCAGCGAGACGAACATCAGCGCGCTCAGGGCGTTCAGGGAAGGCTTGATGCCCTTGCGGGCGGCGGAATAGATCAGCGTGGACAGGTTCTGCACCAGGGGGCTGGTGGTGAAGTAGCTGATGGTGAAGTCGTCCAGGGAAAGGGTAAAGGCCAGCATGGCCCCGGTGATGATGCCCTGCTTGCACTCGGGGATGAGCACATGGGTCAGGGCGTAGGTGGGGGTGGCGCCCAGGTCCAGGGCGGCCTCGTAGGTGTGCTTGTTCATCTGCTTGAGCTTGGGCATCACCGACAGGATGACGTAAGGGGTGTCGAAGGTGATGTGGGCCAGCAGCATGGTGAAGTAGCCCCGCTCCACCTTGGTGAAGATGAACAGCAGCATCAGGGAGATGCCGGTGACGATGTCCGGCATGGTGTTGGGCAGGTTGGTGAGGGTCATCATCAGGGACTGGGGACGGCGCTTCATGCTGTAAATGCCGATGGCGGCCAGTGTGCCCAGCAGCGTGGAGAACACCATGGCGATCAGCGCCACGCTGACGGTCACCTGCAGCGCCCCCAGAATGGCCTGGTCGTGGAGCAGCTCCTCATACCAGCGCAGGGAGAAGCCCTCCCACTTGGCCCGGCTCTTGCCCCCGTTGAAGGACTGGATGATCAGCACCAGGATGGGCACGTAGAGAAACACCAGCACAATGCCCAGGTAGAACCGCTTGAAAAACCTGCTCATGCGATGCCGCCTCCTTCCCCTTTGGGGTCCGCCTTGCGCAGGATGGACAGGCTGATGAGAATCAGCACCATCATGATCAGGCTCAGGGCGCTGCCCACGTTCCAGTTGCCCTCGGTAAGGAATTTCGACTCAATCAGGTCGCCAAACATCACCGTGTTGCCCCCGCCCAGCACCCGGGGGATAAAGAACGTGGTCACCGAGGGCATGAACACCATGGTAATGCCGCTGATAACCCCCGGCAGGCTCAGGGGCATGGTCACCTTGACCAGGGTGCGCCACTCGTTGCAGCCCAGGTCCTGGGCCGCCTCCCCCAGCTTGGGGTCCTGCTTGCTCAGCACCGTATAGATGGGAAACACCATGAAGGGCAGGAAGTTGTACACCATGCCCAGGAGCACCGCCCCGGAGTTGTACATCAGCTGCGCGCCCTCAAAGCCCATTAGGCGCAGCAGCTGGTTGATCAGCCCCTGATCCTCCAGCAGGCTCATCCAGGCGATGGTGCGCAAAAGGAAGTTCATCCACATGGGGATGATGAACAGCACCACCAGGGAGGGCCCCAGCTTCATCTTCCGGTCCGCCATGAACAGCGCCGCGGGGTAGCCCAGGGCCAGGCAGATCATCGTGCACAGGAAGGCCATCCACAGGGAATAGACCAGGGTGTCCACATTCACCGTGCCCCGCACCATGTACTGGGCCGCCTCCGGGCCCAGGGAGGCGTAGAGCTGGTTCTTGGTGTAGTTGCTATCCCAGAAGTTGCGGAAATTGTCCAGGGTAAAGGCGCCGTTCTGATCCGTCAGGGCATAGTAGCCGATGAGGATCACCGGCAGCACCGTGAACAGGATCATCCACAGGGAATAGGGGGCGGCAAACAGGGTGCGCTTCATGCCCCGGTTCCGCCGCACGGACAGGGCCACCAGCCCGGCGAAGAGCGCCAGGCCCAGCCCCATCAGCCACCAGGCCCAGGCCGGGAGCTGCGTGTTGACGTTCACTGGGCATCCTCCTTCATGGGCTTCATGATGTGGATGTTGAAGGGCACGATGTTCAGCCCCACCCGGGAGCCCTGGGGCTGCATGGTGGTGGAGTGCACCTTGAAGGTGGCCTCTCCGCAGTCGATCATCATTTCGTAATGCACGCCCTTGAACAGCACGCTTTTCACCACGCCCACCAGCTGGCCCACGTCCTCGCCCACCAGCATGATGTCCTCGGGGCGGACCACCACGTCCACCGGGGCGTTTTCCCCAAAGCCGAAGTCCACGCAGGGGAAGGCCTGCCCGGCGAAGGCCACCAATTCGTCCTTGATCATGGTGCCCCGGAGGATGTTGCTCTCCCCGATGAAGTCCGCCACAAAGGCGTTGGCCGGCTCGTCGTAGATGCGCTTGGGGTCGCCGATTTGCAGAATATGCCCGTCCCGCATGACCACCACCGTGTCGCTCATGGTCAGGGCTTCCTCCTGGTCGTGGGTCACGTACAGGAAGGTGATGCCCAGGCGCTGCTGCATGTTTTTCAGCTCCAGCTGCATCTCCTTGCGCAGCTTCAGGTCCAGGGCGCCCAGGGGCTCGTCCAGCAGGAGCACCTCGGGCTCGTTGACCAGCGCCCGGGCAATGGCCACCCGCTGCTGCTGGCCGCCGGAGAGCGCGTCCACGTGGCGCTTGCCGTAGCCCCGCAGGTTTACCAATTCCAGCATGGTCTCCACCCGGCGGCTGATCTCCCCCTTGGGGACCTTTTTCAGCTTCAGCCCAAAGGCGATGTTGTCAAACACGTTCAGGTGGGGGAACAGGGCGTATTTCTGAAACACCGTGTTCACCCGCCGCTTGTAGGGGGGCAGATGGGCGATGTCCCTTCCCTCGAAGAGCACCTCCCCGGCGCTGGGCGTTTCAAAGCCGCCGATGATGCGCAAGGTGGTGGTTTTGCCGCACCCCGAGGGGCCCAGCAGGGTCACGAATTCCTTCTTGCGGATATACAGGTTGATGTTTTCCAGCACGGTCACGCCGTCGAATTCCTTCGAGACGTTTTTCAAATCAATCAGGTGCTCGTTCTCCACCATGGACCGTAACCTCCCTCAGTAAGCGGTGATGGCTCAAAAGCTGGGGGGCGTGGAGACCCACAGCACCCGCGCCTTGGTCTTGTTGGGGTTTTCCAGCCAGTGCTCCTGCTTGGGGTGCAGGCAGAAGCTGCCCCCCGTTTTCACCCGGGTTTTCCGCCCGCCCAGGCACAGGTTGATGCTGCCCGAGAGCACGTAGCCGAATTCCTCCCCTTCCCCAGGGGAGAGCTTCATGGTTTGCCCGCCGGGGCCCAGCTCCACCAGGATGGGCTCCATGTCGTTCTTCTGGGCGTCAGGGACCAGCCAGGTCAGGGAGCCCCGCAGCTCCTCCGGGTCCTCCTTGACAAACATATCCTGGGGGGCAAACACGGTCTTCTCCGCCGCCTTTTCATTGAAAAACGCCGGCAGGGAGCTGCCCAGGCACTCCAGCAGGTCCGTCAGCGTGGCGATGGAGGGGGAGGCCAGGTTCCGCTCCACCTGGGAGATGAAGCCCTTGCTCAGCTCGCACCGGTCCGCCAGCTCCTCCTGGGTCAGCCCCCGCTGCAGCCGCATTTGACGCAGCTTTTCACCGATATCCAAGCCCTGACCGCCTCCTTACTTCGGGCCCCGAGGCGGTTTACTTTCACTAAACCGCCGGTCGCACATGCTGGTTTAGAATTTCTAAACCGCAAAACAGCACATATTAAACCACAGCCCCCGGCCGCTGTCAATAGCCCTGGCGAAAAAAGTTGAAAAAAAGCATGCAAAAACCCCGCCAGAGGCGGGGCGCAGTCACTGTCAACTGGCGGACGGGGGCCGGAAAATCTGCTCCATGGGTGTGCTATGAGAGGGCGCGGGCCGTTGCGCCCGGTATTGGGTAGGGGTGCAGTGCATCATCTCCATAAACGTGTGATGGAAGTGCTGCCGGCTGTTGAAGCCCGAGAGGAAGGCGATGTCGGTAATGCTTCGGTCGGTGGTGATCAAATAGGCGGAGGCCTGGGTGACGCGCAGGCGGTTCAAGTAAAACGAAGGCGTGCAGCCCAGATGTTTCTTGAACAATGCGGTGAGGTAGGTGCGGTGAATGCCCAGCGCCGCCGCGATGCTTTGGGGGGAGATTTCCTGGGCGTAGTGGGCCAGGATGTAGCTGCACGCCTGCGCCACGTAGCTTACGCCGTAGCCGTGACCATGCTGGGCAATGCTGCGAAACACCTTGAGCAGCAGCACGAAGCTCAGCGCGTCCACCACCGAGGAGCTGGAACCCCGGCCGCGCTTCCGCTCCGTTTGCAGCTCCCGCAGGGTCAGCCGCAGGCTTTCGCTTTCCACATCCACCCGCTGGTAGCATTCCCCGGCCTTGAGCGCATGGGGGGACAGGCCGGATTCCTCAAAAAGCTGTTCCTCCGCCAGGCCATGGGACCCCGCCTGGAAGCTCAGCGCCAGCAGCTGGCCCCCCGGCGGCGCAAGCGACGCCCGGCATGGCCGGTTGCCCACATACAGCGCAAACGTGCCCGTGGAGAGCTTGCATTCCCGGCCGTCAAAGTTCAGCTCCGCCGCGCCGTCATACTGGTACATCACCACATAGCGCGTCCCCGGAAAAAAGGAGATCTCGCCGGAGGCATCCACGCGCCTGCATTCCGCCAGAGCTATTCTATTCACACCGGCAGCTTTCGGATTCATTGCGCCTATCCTTTCTTTGGAGTTATAACGTTATAGCTTGTAATTTCATTATAGTCAAGGACGCACGCCTTGTCAAGGCGATTTTGGGAAAAAAACAGCAAGTTTTTTGCAGGCATATTGCAATTTCCTTCATTTCCCTTTACAATAGAAGTAATTAAAACGATATAGCATACATACGGAGGAACAACGATGGTAACGTTGCGAGATGTGGCCCAGGCCGCAGGAGTATCCGTAGCGACGGCATCCCATGTGCTTTGCGGAAAAGGAACCATGCGGCGGGTGGCCAGCGCCACACAGCAGCGGGTGCTGGACGCTGCCCGGGCGCTGAACTATCAGCCCAACCGCGCGGCCCGCTCCCTGCGTGGACAGGACAACCGGCCGGTATTCGCCCTGCTGCTTTCCGACGTGCTGACCCAGAGCAACATTTCCGGCATTGTGCGGGGGATTCAGGATTACAAGCTGGCTCACGACCATCCCTTCGAGTTTGGCGTGTACACCTTTCATGCCTCCGAGATGGAGACGCTGCCCCGGCGCATACAGGGGCTGAACGTCAACGGCATCCTGCTGGGCACCCCGGATGGGGACAACGCGCGCCGCATCCAGCGGGAGTGCCCCAGCCTGCCCCTGGTGCTGCTCAACCGCTATGTGCCCGGATGCCACTGCGTGTATATCAACGCCCGCAGGATCGGCGAACAGGCGGCGGAGCTTTTCTGGCAGAAGGGATACCGCCATGTGGCCATCATGGATATGAAGGGCTCGGCGGGCCCCGTTTCCTCCCGCTGCGCCGGCTTTCAAAGCCGGTGCGAAGCCCATGGCATGTCCGCGCGGACCTGCCTGATCTCCGGGGAGGACCTGGCTGAAAGCGTCTATGCGGCGGCGCTCTCCCTGGCGGAAGCGTCCCCACGGCCCCAGGCGGTCTTCTTCGGACGGGAAACCTTCGCGCTGGTTGCGCTGCAGGCGTTTGCCCACAGGCGCGTGGCCGTGCCGGAGGATGTGGAGCTGCTGGTTTACAGCCCCTGCGGCGAGATGGACCTGGCCCGCTACGCCCGTCCGCCGCTTAGCGCCGCCTACATGCCCTGCCGGGAAATGGTCAAGCGGGGCATGGAAATCCTGCTGGAGGCCTATGCGGCAGGTTCTGCGGCGGGCTATGCCTGCGTCGAGTACGTGCCCGAGTTCCAGTTCCGGGAGAGCTTTACGCCTGCAAAGGGGGTAGCGCCCAGTTGAGCTGCCCCCGGTGTAAGAGTGTCAAACATAGGTTGCGCCCAAAGCGCAGCGAAGAAGTCAATGGAAGGGCGGAGATTTGCGAAGCAAATACGGCCCGACCTTGACTGGATAAGACAGAAGTATCATGAGCGTAGGGCAGTCCGGCGCGGCAGACCGGGCTGTCTTGATGGGTCAATCCCAAATAATACAAGTCCCATGCCCGGATATGACGATCCGGGCATGGGACTTCCAGCGTGTCGAAAAAGTGGGAAAACCCACTTTTTCGAGGAAGCAACTCGTTTATATCTGATTTACCTTTTAACCCAATGTCAGCTGCCCAGCGCCACCAGGCGGTATTCGGCATCGCCGGCCCAGTCAGCGCACAGCGACCAGCGCCGATACGCTTCCAGCGGTTTCTGGGAATCGTACAACACGATGGCGTTCTCCTCGGGATCGATTTTCACGTTGAAGTACTCGCCCGACTGGTTCTGCTCGTCCATCTGGCGCACCGGCGTCTGAATGAGCGTGCTCTCCAGAGATTGCACCGCTCCCGTTTCGTCCGTGGCACTCAGCGCGTGCGTCTCGGCGTACGCACTGCGTGCCGCTTCGTCGCCCTGTTCGCCCGCGTTCAGGCTCACCTTCAGCGATGGCGTCAGCTCCGCGATCGGCAGCTGCTCCCCGGCCAACCACGCATACACGCCAAAGCAATATGCGCCTTCCTCGCCGGGCACGATGCGCACCTCGAACTGTATGCGCTCCAGCTGCGACGCCGTGAGTTCCACCTCCGGCAGATTCTCCGCCGCTTCCGGCTCTGCCGCCTCGGGATCCGCCAACGCACAGTCCACATACTTGGCCACGCTCCCGCTCAGCAGCTCTTCCATGCGCAGCAGCACGCCGGCTTCGCCGTCTCGCAGCTCGAGCCACTCAAAATTTTTCTCCTGCCACAGCCGCGCAAGCTGCAATCCGGACAGCATCAGGCTCCGCTGTCCATACGTCCCGTCTTCCTCCGGCTGGGCGATAACCAGCAGCAGATTCTCTTCCGCACGCTCTGCCGCCTGATCTTCTCCCTGCAGCACGGCCAACAGCTCGTATTTGTCCAGGCTGTAGGTTCCGCCATACACAATCCCCAGCTCAGCTAAGCCGCTGCCCGTGCCCAGATATTCGTCGTAGAGCACGTTGTTCTGGGATTGCACATAGGGTAAATCGAAGTGTGGGACGGGCGCCGGACTTGCTGCAGGCGTCGCCGTCGGGCTGGCAGTTGGCGTCGCCGTCGGGCTGGCCGTCGGCGTTGCGGTTGGCGTTGGCGTCGGATTCTGCTCCGCCACAAAGTACAACGTCAGTTGCTTGTCCTCGTATACGCTGGCGATGGTAATCGTGTTCCCCTCGATACTGACTCCAGCGCTGGGTTGCGCCTGAACCTGACTGAACCGGTATCCCGTATCCGGCACGACCTCCAGTTCAAACGCGGACAGCCGTTCCACGAAAAATTCCCTTATGCCCGTATACACCGTTCCGTCTACGCGCAACGCACCGCCCACGCCGCACAACACCATGATGGTATGTTTCTCCGGCAGCGTGGTGCTGATTTGCGTATCGCAATTCTCCGCCGTCAAGCCGGCCACAGGCAGGAGCGCGAACAGCGCGGCCAGCATCCATGCAAGGTATCTTTTCAACTGCCCCATGCCTCCCTGCAAATTGTTTTGAACCTTCGCTTATTGTGCCCGGATGGTAAAGCTCATCGTGCCGATATAGTCGCCCGCCGGCGCCTGCTGCCACTCTTCGGTGGTGATATTGATACTCATCATCTTCGCGCTGGAAAGGGGATTGAAGTTGCTGAATGAAAGCTCATTGGGCGTAACGGTAAAGTCGATCGTTCCGTCGCTGCCATTGGTCATGCTGCCGCTACTCGCGGTGGTAATGCTGATTTCGCTTGCGTCTGCAGCAGCCGTAACCCGGATGTTCAGCTCCGTGCTGGTCGCGTTGGGCGCAATCGCCAGCGTGGAGGGGATAATGACGGTGTAGGTCGGGGCATCCGGTCCCTTGATGGTGGTGGTCACCGTGGTGGTAACGGTTGAATCGTTCTCGTTATAGGTGTCTTCGGCCAGCGCTACGGCACAGAAGATCAGGCTCAGGGTCAGCAGCGTGCAAGGTATCTTTTTCACGGAGATAAGCTCCTTTCCATTTCAGGTACGGATGGATGTTTTCTCTCTTGCACGGCGGTTTACCCGTGTTCCACAGAGGTGCCGCCATCGGTGGTAATACTGGTATCCGCCAACGCGATTTCCGCGCACTGCAGGCTCAACATCAGTACCAGGCTCAAAAACTTCCGCATGGGGTTGCTTCCTTCTTTTTTGTTCCACAATCAATACCGTTTCCATATCGGCGTTGTTTGTTGGGGGTTTGCCGCTCATGCGGTAGGGCTGCACATGCAGAGTCACGTTGTACTCCCCCGGCTCCAGGGCGCCGGTGAGCGTTACCTGGTTGCAGTACTGCCCCGGCGGGATCAGCCCGGTGGTGAACAGCACCTCGTAGCTCTCCTCACCGGTTTCCTCGTCCACGGTGGGCAGGCGCATCTCAAAGGTCAGGTAGTACCAGCCCTCGTTGGCCTCCGGTTTTTCAGGGTCGTAGCCGCCTCCGTGACGCCCGCGGGGAGCGTGATGCTCCCCCAGCCGGGGATTGCCACGCCGGACTCCGTGGGCGCAGGCGTGGGCGTAATCGGTTCGCCCGCGTTTGGGTCGATTTCCAACTCTGCGGTGGGCGCGGGAGCGGGAGCGGCCTCAGGCTTTGTGCTTTGTCAGATCAGCACTGCCGCAACGGCCGCCAGTACGACGACCGCCAGCAGCGCGCCCAGCGCCCGCTTTGGCTTTTTTGCCGCTCCCGCTGCGATCTGCGCGTTCTGCCTTGATCCGCGTCCCTCTTCATGCCTGCGCTCCTGCTCTTATTCCGCGCTGGCGGTAAACGTCAGCGTGTCGGTATACGTTCCGGGCGCAGGGCTCTGGCCCTGCGTTACGACAAGGCTCAACTCAGCGCGGCCTGTGGCGGTGAACGTCGCCGCGACGCCGCCATCCTGGATTGCGCCGCCCTCGCCGCTGAGGGTATAGGCAATGGCGCTGTCACCGTCCTTGAGCGTGAAGCCGTTCTTCGAGTCGACCGTCACCTGCACCGAAGCCGCGTTCTCCATCCGCGTGCAGCTCAGCTGCAGGCTGCCCTTGCCGTCGCCGTCCAGCGTCACCGAAGTGGGGATGATCAGCGTGTACTCCGGCTCGTCCTCCTTCACCTGGACGCTCGCCGTCGCGACCGCGTAGCAGTCGGTGGCGTCCTTGCCCGACTGAATGTGCTCTGCCTGCGCCTGCGCGTAGACGGTCCACGTGCCCGGCGTCGCGTTTTCATCCAGCGGGATGGAGAATGCCATGGTTTCCGAAATGTTCTCAGCGTCGATGGGATAGACAACCTGCTCGGTGGTCTCGTCGCCGTTTTCGGCCCAGACTGTGATGGATTCCAGCTTGTCGAGCATGCCAGACTTGAATATTTCGATAAAATACAAATCCAGGCGCATTTCGCCTGCAATCGCTTCGCCCGGCTTCACCGTGAGCGGATCCGGCTCGATGGTAAGCAGCGTTGCCGGCGTGACGGTGAAGGTCTGCGGCGCAAGCGTCACCATATATCGAGGATTGTTGGACACGATTTCCACCTCAAACGTGCCCACATTCATCGGGATGAAGGCGCAATCGCCATCCTCTTCAATGTATTGAAGCTCCTGCGCTTTATTTTCGAACTCGTACGGTTTGCCGTTGCGGGTGATGTTCAGGCTGAAATCAGTGATGCTCAGGCCCGCCTGATCCATCAGGATGAAATATACACCTGCACTTCCATACTCGCCGTCGCGCACAATGACATCCATCTCGACCGGGAGTGTATCCTGCATGGCGAAGGTGGGCATTTCCGCGGATTCGTAGCAGCTGGTCCGGTCCTCGCCGCCATGGCGCACGGCGTAGTCCACCTGCGCCTGCCATTCGCCGGCGGCGTCGTCGGGCAGGGTCAGCTCCAGCGTCTGCTCGTCGGTGAGCGTGAGGCCGTCGGTGTAGGTTACGTGCGCCGTCTCATTCTCGTTGTCCACGCCGCGCGCCCATACCTCGTATATGACCAGCTCGTCGTCCTCGGCCAGAGCTTGCTGCGTCAGCGTCACCTGCACGGTGTCGCCCGGGTCATACTGCGCCTGATTCACGGCGACGGCCAGCGGCGCGGCGGCCCTGTTTACCGTCACGGTTGCGGACTCGGCCATCAGCACGTATTCCGCCTCCGAACCGGCCGTGAGCACAGGCGTCACCGTATACGTGCCGGACAGCACGGGCGCAAAGGTGATTTGGCTGCCCGCATAGCGCGCCAGCCCCGCGGGGTCAAAGGCTTCGCCGTCCCTGAGCACGCTCAGTTTGACGATGTCCACCAGATCCACCGATTCGCCCGCGGTAAAGGTCACGCTCGTGCCGCCTTCGCCATAGACGCCGTCCTGCGCCACGGCCGTCAGCTCGATGACCTGCTGATCCGCCGTGGCCACCGCGACGTACACCGGCGACGCCGGGCTGTAAGCCTCCATGGCGCTCTGGCCGTTGTTGCTCACGTAGTACTTCGCATAGACGGTCCACCGGCCGCTCTGCGCGTTATCCGGCAGGTTCAGCGTCAGCTTGGGCCGCGAATCCAGGAACTTATCGACGCTGGCGTCTACGTCATACCGGGCCACAATGGTTTTCTGTCCGGCTTCGTTTTCGGCCCAGACTTCCACATATTCGAACACGTCGCCCCTGCTCGTGAGGAGGTAGCCGTAGGAATCGAGGTCCGTGCCCGCATTCACCCGGGACGCCGTCACGGTGATCTGGCTGCCGGGCGCATATTTGCCGGCGTCCGTACTGATCTCCATCAGCGGCGGGGTGGGCTCGACGACGTAGCCCTCGACGGGCGTGACGGTCAGGGCGTAGTCCCACTCCGCGTCCTCGTCCAGCTCCATCGTTATGTCGTACGTGCCGGGCGCGTAGAGTTTGAGTACCACCTGATGAGTTTCCGCATTGACACGATAGGTATATGTGAACTTGCCGCTATCCAGCCACTCGCCGTCGCAGGTCATGTCCGGGCGCAGCACGTCCTCCTCAACCAGACGGATGAATTCATCTTCGTTAATATCGGACGCCGTGTCGAGGATGACGAAAATCTCGCAGCCGGGTATATTTTCATTTGAGGCACTTTGGACGTTCACCGCGATATCCTTGCGGTCTATCACGTTCACGTACAGCCCGCTCGGCGACAGCGTGTACCTGTAGTCCGGGTCCTTCGGCGTGAACTCGATGGCGTACTTGCCCGTTTCCGGGAGCGTGACGTACACCTTGCCCTCCGCGTCGCTGGTGATGGGCACATTAGCCGGCTTGGAGTCCTCCGTCAGCACCTTCACGTCCGCATACGCGCTCAGGCCGCCGGGCACGTCCGCCGCAAACACGATGGTTCCGCCCGGATTCAGAATACTTCCAGATTGCAGGGCGTTGCCGGTGGACTGCTCCATCGCGGTCAGCTCGACCGCTTTGCACACGCGGAAGGTGATCGGCTCGGCCGACTCGTAGTTCCGCTTGGCGACCGGATCTCTCATGGACAACGTAAACTCCCACACGCCCGGCACGGAGGGCACATCATCTCTCGTCCTTGTGTCATACAGGGAGACATCGAACCTCCCATATTTCTCAAGGTGGTCATAGCTGCTGTACTGATCATTCACAGCTTCTCCTTCGGCGTCATACCAGAATAAGGCAATGAACTCTTCCTTATCCCAGTCCGCGATGCCGTTGAGCGTGACTGCGACCCTGATGATGTCGCCGATGATGTAGGGCTCTCCTTCCGGCATCGTCAGCGAGATCGGGAACGGGGCCTTTGCCACGGTCACGGTCAGGTCGCCGTCCACCACCAGCTGCGAGCCCGCGTAGGCTTCCGTCAGCCTGGGCGTGAGCGCGTAGGTTCCCGCGTCCCGGGCGGTGAATGTGGCGGTCTTGCCGTCATAGGTCAGGGAGGCATGGTTATCCTCGCTTACCGTAAACGACTCGCCGTCGCGGGTGACGTCGAAGGTCATCGCCTCTGCGATGGTGATATCGTCCTCTGTATCCATGGTGACGGTGATCGTGCCGTACTCCGCCTGGCCATAGGTGATGTCCTGCGCCTCGCCGGTCAGCGCGAGCTCCGCCGTCACGCGCGCCTGGACGGTTGCGGGGGGCACGGTCAGCTCACAGCGGGCGCTTTCGCCGGCCGCGACCTTGGGCGTGACGGTGTACTCGCCCGTCTGCTGGAACGTCACATTGATGTTGTGGGCGTCAGCCGTGGCCGTATACGCCCCTGCCGGCGCGGACGTCCCATCCTTCTTGACCTGCAGGTCGAGAAGTTTCAGCACACCTGAAGGCAGCGCTTCCTCGCTGGTATACGTAATCCCCGTCTTGCCCGGCGTGCCGGAGCCATCCGCTTCCCGTGCCGCAAGGTTGATTTTGATCTTTCCGACCGCAAAGGTCAGCGAATTGACGAGGCCATTGAGCGAAGGATCTTTTTCGCAGGTGAAAGAGCCGGTCACCTTCCACTCGCCTTCCTCGGCATCAACTGGCAGGAAGAGGTATCCGAGATTTCCATTTCCGGCATCAATCTCGAAGTCATCGCTTACTGTCTGATCCCCGGACGGTGAGGTCATGGTCAGATGCACTTTCACCTTGCCGCCGCCGGCCTCCATCTGCTGGTTTTGGGCGCTCAGCCAGAAGCGCACCGAATCGCTGGGCGCAAAGGCGGTACTTTCGTCGTAAAATGAGATCTTGACGAGCGGATCGCCCACCAGCAGCGACACCGTGGAAACGGCGTCGTAGCAGCCGGTGACGTCCTCGCTTTGCGCGTTGGCAAGCGTCACCTCCGCCGAAACCGTCCACGTGCCCTGGGCCTCCTCGGGCAGCGTCAGGGACACCGTCTCCGGTATGGTATCATACGTCTGGGAGGACACGGTCGTTTCCCCGTTGCGCATAGACAGGGTAAAGCCCGTCACATGGTCGTCCCCCACCGGCGTGCCGGGGGTCACCGTTACCGTCACCGTTTCGCCGGAAGCGTGGCTATCCTGATCCAGCGCCAGCGTCGCCTGCGCGGGGCCGGGCGTAATATTCAGGCGCACTTTTCGTTGGGTTGTATGGATATATCCTTTTTCTTCGGCACCTTCCATCAGTTCGCTGATCAGATCGTATGTACCCACGCCGGTGGCGGTAAAGGTCACCTCGTTGCCGTCGTAGGTCACGACGCCGGGCTTGCCCGCCGTTTCCTTTATGGTGATCAGGTCCTCCAGAGACTCAACCTGATGGCACTGATAGGTAACAAAAAATGTTTTCTGGTCGCCATAGCTGCCGATCTGTTCACTTTTAGAAAACTCAAGGGCGATGTCGATGACCGTCGGCCCCATGGTCACGCTCTTGGACGAGGGCGCATCATAGTACGCGGAAACGTCCGCACCCTCCGCGTCCCGCACCGTATACGAAAGGGAAATATCCCAGATTCCGTTTTGATCGGGCGTAAAGGTGGCGCTGAACCCATCCTGCGCATTGCCCGTCAGCGTGACCAGATGCTCTGTCCCGCCGTTTTGGCAGGTGCAGACCGCCTGCACCTCTTCGATGGTGTGCCCCGACTTCAACGTATTCGTCGGCTGCGCGGTAATCGCAAGCGGCCCGAGTTGCTCGCTCCCGTCCGGGGTGACCGACAGGCCCAGCGGCGCCCCGAATTTTTCGACGTTCTGCAGCGTGTACGTGTAATCGCCCACCAGCTTGTAACTGCGCTCATCATTCATGCGCAGCGTATAGGTGCAGGGCTCGGTGGAAGTATGCGTGATTGTCTCATTGAACCTGGATCCGGGAGCGCCTTGTCCATCCCACTCGTAAGTGTATGTAACGTCGCTGGCATACATATTCTCGCTGTTGTCTACGCAATAGACGTTATCGATGACGATTTTTGCCTGGTCCGGCAAAATGCCGATAGGAACCACCGTGACGTCTATCTTGACCTCGGTTTGATGCCGAACGGAGAAGTAAGTGGATGTAATCTCCTCTGAATAATCCTCCACCGCATTGCCGCTCGCGTCCACAATCTCCGCCGTGGCGTAGACCCGGCGAAGGTTTTCTTTCGCAGCATCCTCGGGGACAACAAACGCTACGGTAGCGTCCTCCTGAGGATACTCAAGGATCTTTTCCTCCGATAATCCCGCTACATCGGTCCATACCGTCACCGACTTCAAGGTGTGCTCCTTCTGCAGGGCAAAATTGGTCAGCTTCACGACGATCGTTTCGCCGGGGTAAAAGGAATAGTTGCCGCCGATGCGCTGTATTTCCAATACGAAGGGATCGCCGTAGGTGGCCAACGTCGAAGCGCCGCCGTTGCTGGCCCCCAGCATGGGCACGTCCGGAGCCGACGCCACCTCGACCATGGCCGTGGGCAGCGCCGCCTGACAGGCATACGTATCCTCGGCCAGCGCCGCCACGAAGGTATAGCTCACCGGCTCCACCTGGCCGTGCAGCGGATTGTACTCCGCGCAGCTCCAGACCACCGCCACGTCGGCCGTGGTCCCGTCGCTGAGCAGCGCCGTCACCTCGCCGGGCAGGCCCAGCTGGTCCTGCGCCGTGCCATACTCCGCCGCCAGGGTATACGTCGCTGGTTCAAAGGCGACGATGGCAGTTTCCAGCACCGCGGTGGATTGCTCCGTCGTGGTCGTTGTGGGTGCCTCCACGGACGTGGACAAATCTGTGGTAGTAGACATACCGGCCGTCAGGGTAATGCCCTCGGCCAGCGCAGAGCTTTCCAGCATGCACAGGCTCAGTACCAGGCACAGCCACCGCCTGATTTGTTTCCACATCATATTTCCCTCCTATACCGGACACATCCGGCAACTTGTTTATCGGCAAGAGCCTGTCGACTCTGATCGGCTTTTCTTTCCTTGCTTCCCTGGCGGGGGCAGGTTCAGCAGCAAAATCACCCAAAAAGGCCGCCGGCGAAACGCTTTCGGCCAGCATGGTGCTCAGCGCGGCGCTATCCTGACGCGCATCGTCAACGATCGCTATCCGCATGCGCTAATTCCCTTCCATATAAAATATATAACGTGGTAAGTATACCACAGAAAATTGTTAAGTGAAAGCCATATTCACGAAGCGAAAATGGGATTTCCACGAAGTGGGCGGAGAAACGCTCTGAAAGAATAACCCGCACACCTGAAAAAATCATCCCTTCAGCCAAAACCATTGACGCGGCGATCCACCATCGCTATGTTGATTGACCGCATTGTGGTGTATGCAGATAATCGTCTTGACATCCATTTTCGCATAACAGCTCAACAGTATTTGGGGAAGGCCTCATAAGGAATCCAAAATAACGAAAGCCCCATGCCCAGATCATCAAATCCGGCGTGGGACTTTCGTTTGCGGTTGTAGATTTTCCTGCTCTCCACCCTGCGGGTAACGGGAGAGAAGGACCATGTGACGCGCTTTTCGGCATCGAGGGCGCGGCGGACCTTCTTGCCCAGCTTCTTTCGGGCAACAACTTTTTTCATGAATCCACATCCTTTCGGAAAAAGCAAAAGCCCTTGAATCCTGCGATTCAAGGGCTTGGTGGTCGCAACAGGACTCGAACCTGTGACCCCATCGATGTGAACGATGTGCTCTACCAACTGAGCCATGCGACCAGGGGACCGCCTTCGCCGCCGGGTTTCCCTTGGCGACGAAAGTAATTATAGCACACGCCCCGGAGGCTGTCAAGCCCCCGTTTCCTTTTTTTCTCACTTTTGCGGGGGGAGGGCGCCGCCGGCGGTCACTTGCCCCGCTGCCCGCGTCCCGGCCGCTGCCCGAAGGCGTAGGCCTGCTCCAGCCAGTCCATGAGCTCCGGGTCCAGCTCCTGGGGGGCGGAGAGGATCACATGGTGGGTCCAGCGGTTGGGATAGGGCTCCACCGCCACGAAGATCCGCGGGGAGTCCAGGCGGTGGTCCAACCCAAAGGAGACCATCAGCTTTGCCTCCGGCCGGCCCTTGACGCGCCGGTCCGGCAGCCAGAACCAGGCGAAGCCGAACCGGGCGGAAAAGGTGATCTGCGTTTTCTGCACCTTCACCGTCACGTCGGGATGCGCGGCCAGCAGCCGCTTTTCCAGCTCCGCGTACAGGGCGAAGGCTTTGCTTGCGCCGCCGAAAAATAGCGCCGGGTTGCCTGCCATGTTTGCCATGGGGAATCACTCCTCTGCGGCCAGGGCGGCTTCGGCAGCCTCCCAGGCTTCGTAGCGCCGGGCCACCTCCTGCTGCAGCTGCTGATAGCGCTTGGCCAGCTCCGCGGCCTTGGCGGCGTCCTGGTAGGTTTCCGGCGCGGCCATCAGGGCTTCCAGGTCCAGCTGCTCCTGCTCGGCCTGGACCACGGCGGCCTCGGCTTGGGTCACGGCGGCCCTGAGCGACTTCAGCCGCTGGGTGGCCTCCCGGGAGCGGCGCTTCTCCTTGTCCTGGGCGGTTCGGGTGGCCTGGGGCTGATCCCCGTCCGGGGCCTGGCCCCGGTTGATCTTCTCCAGGTAGTCGTCATAATTGCCCAGGTATTCCTTAACGCCCCCCTGCTCCAGCACCATGACCCGGGTGGCGAAGCGGTTGATGAAGTACCGGTCGTGGCTGATGGCCAGGATGGTGCCGGGATAGCCCTCCAGGGCGGCCTCCAGCACCTCGCGGCTGTCCATGTCCAGGTGGTTGGTGGGCTCGTCCAGCAGCAGCAGGTTGTCCTTGCGCAGCATCAGCTTGGTCAGGGCCACCCGGCCCTTCTCCCCCCCGGAGAGGGTGGAAACGGGGGCGAAGACCTCGTCCCCGGTGAACAGGAACATCCCCAGCGCGCCCCGGACCTCGCTCTGCTCCATGCGGTGGAAGTCGTCCCAGACCTCGTCCAGCACGGTTTTTTCCGGGTGCAGGTGCGCCTGATGCTGGTCGTAATAGCCGATATCCACCCCGGTGCCCAGGCGCACCTCCCCCTGGTCAAAGCGCTCCTGGCCAATGAGGCACTTGAGCAGCGTGGACTTGCCCACGCCGTTGTCCCCGATGAGGGCCACCCGGTCCCCGGCCCGCAGGTGCAGCTTCACGTGGGAAAAGAGCACCCTGTCCCCGTAGCCCTTTTGCAGCTCTTCGGCCATGAGCACATCCTCGCCGGTGCGGCGGCGGATATCGAAGCGGAAGTGGATGGCGCCCTCCTCCACGGGCTTTTCCAGGCGCTCCATCTTCTCCAGTCGCTTCTCCCGGCTCTCCGCGGCGCGGATGGACTTCTCCCGGTTAAAGGCGCGATACCGGGCGATGATGGCCTCCTGCCGGGCGATCTCCTTCTGCTGCATCTCATAGGCCTTCATGCGAATCTCAAAGCGCTGGGTCCGCTGCTGCATGTATTGGGTGTAGTTCCCCTCGTAGCTCTCAATGCTCCCCAGCAGCAGCTCCGCCATGTGGTCGCACACATGGTCCATGAAGTAGCGGTCATGGCTGATGAGCAGCACCGCCCCCGCGTATCCCAGCAGGTATTCCTCCAGCCAGGCGATGGACTTCAGGTCCAGGTGGTTGGTGGGCTCGTCCAATAGCAGCACGTCCGGGCGCTGGAGCAGCAGCCGGCCCAGGCACAGCCGCGTGCGCTCGCCCCCGGAGAGGGACTCCGCCAGCTGCCCCTGCTGCTCCCGCCGGAATCCCAGCCCCGCCAGCACCCCCTGCACCGTGGAGCGCCAGCCGTAGCCGTTGCTTTCCTCAAACGTCCGGGTCAGCTGGTCATACTGGTTCCCCAGCTGGCGCAGCCGCTCCGGGTCCTGCGCCGCCGCGGCCATGGTCCGCTCCAGCTCCCGCAGGCGGCCCTCCATGGCCACCACCGGGTCGAACACCGCCTCCAGCTCCTCCAGCACGGTCTTTCCCGGCGTCACCGCTCCCTGCTGGGCCAGGTAACCCAGCCGCAGCCCCTTCTGCATGGTCAGCGTTCCGCCGTCGTAGGGCTCCAGCCCCGCGATGATCTTCATCAGCGTGCTTTTGCCGCTGCCGTTGACGCCCACCAGGCCCAGGCGCTGGCCGTCCTGGAGCACCAGGCTGGCGTCCTGCAGCACCGTGTTCGCGCCGAAGGATTTCTGGATATGCTGTGCCGATAACAGGATCATCGCGGTTGAACTCCTTTTGCTTGCCGTTTCTTTCCCAACGATTATAATGCAATTCCCGCCGAAACGCAACGCCTGCGCCGGAGCGCCGATTTGCAAACTAGTTAAGAAGATTCTCCCGCCGTTTGTAAACTAGTGCTTGACAAAGCCCCGCGGAAAAGCTATACTGCACTTAGGAAAGAAGCGAAATTGCACATGTACCCTGGATAGACGCCCGGCAGCGGGGGGCCGCGCCTGTATTCATGGGCCGGTCCTGTCCTGGGCAAAGGAGGATGGCAATGGGAGTGGAACTGCAAAAAATCGACACCGAGCAGCGAAATCCGCGGACCATGCATATCGACACCCTTTCCACCCTGGAAATGGTGCGGCTGATCAACAGCGAGGATCAGCTGGTGGCCCAGGCGGTGGCGCAGGTGGTGCCGGAAATCGCCCAGGCGGTGGACATCATTTACGGGCAGCTGCGCCAGGGCGGACGGCTGGTCTACTGCGGAGCGGGCACCTCCGGGCGGCTGGGGGTGCTGGACGCGGTGGAGTGCCCGCCCACCTACGGGGTGAGCCCCGAATTGGTGGTGGGGCTGATCGCGGGGGGCGATTCCGCCTTTGTCCGCGCGGTGGAAGGCGCGGAGGACAACCGTCAGCTGGGCCGGGAGGACCTGGTGCGGCTGAACTTCTCCCCCCGGGACGTGCTGGTGGGCATCGCGGCCAGCGGGCGCACGCCCTACGTGCTGGGAGCCATGGACTACGCCCGGGAGGTGGGCGCGCCGGTGCTGGCCCTCACCTGCTGCCACGATAGCGAGCTCTCCCGCCACGCGGACGTGACCATGGCGCCCATCCCGGGGCCGGAGGTGGTCACCGGCTCCTCCCGGATGAAGAGCGGCACCGCCCAGAAAATGGTGCTGAACATCCTCTCCACCGTCACCATGATCAAGCTGGGCAAGGTCTATGGCAACCTGATGGTGGACGTGAAGGCCAGCAACGAAAAGCTCTACCAGCGGGCGGTATCCATTGTGCGGTCGGCCACCGGCGCGGAGGAAGCCGACGCCCGGGCGGCCCTGGAGCGCTGCGGCTACGCCTGCAAGCCCGCCATACTGTCCATTCTCCTGGGCTGGACGCCGGAGCAGGCCGCCCAGGCCCTGGAGCGCGCGGACGGCCGCATCGCCCAGGCGCTGGAGCAGGCCAGGGCGGAGGGCGCCGCCCCCTGACCCTGCGCGGGGGAGGAACGCATATGCGGCAATTGACATCCCTGTGTGAAAAGAGCAGCCGGCTGGTGATCGGGCTGATGAGCGGCACCAGCGCCGACGGGGTGGACGCGGCCCTGTGCCGCATCGGGGGCAGCGGGCTGTCCACCCGGGTGGAGCTGTTGGCCTTCCTGTGCCGGCCCTACCCGCCGCAGGTGCGGGAGCGCCTGCTGGCGCTGGCCGGCGGCGGAACCGGCGGCTCCCGGGAGCTGCTTTCCATGGGCGTCCTGCTGGGACGCCTTTTTGTCGTGGCCTGCCAGGAGGTATGCCGTCAGGCGGGGGTCGCCCCCGGCCAGGTGGATCTGGTGGGCAGCCACGGGCACACCCTGTGGCACCAGCCTGCGCCAGAGGAGTACCTGGGATATTCCCTCACGGGCACGCTGCAGGCGGGGGAGCCCGCCTACATCAGCGAGGCCCTGGGCTGCCCGGTGGTCAGCGACTTCCGGGTGCGGGACATGGCCGCGGGCGGACAGGGCGCGCCCCTGGTGCCCTACACGGAATTTCTGCTCTACCGGGACCCGGAGGCCACCGTGGGCCTGCAAAACCTGGGGGGTATCGGCAACCTGACCATCCTGCCCCAGGGCGGCGCCCTGGAGGATACCTACGCCTTTGACACCGGGCCGGGGAACATGGTGATGGACCAGCTCGCCGCCCGGCTCACCGGCGGAAAGCTGACCTATGACCGGGACGGCGCCCTGGCCGCCCAGGGGCGGGCGCATCCGGCGCTGCTGGCCTATTTGATGGAGGATCCCTTTTTGCAAAAGGCCCCGCCCAAGACCTCCGGCCGGGAGGTGTACGGCGCGGCCTATGTGGACCGGCTCCAGGCCAGGGCCGGGGCGCTGGGCGTCTCCCCCCTGGATACCCTAGCCACCGCCACCCGCTTCACCGCCGAATGCGTGCGGGTGGCCATGGAACGCCACTGCGCCCACCGGCCGGAAAGGCTCATTGTGGGCGGGGGCGGCAGCCGGAATCCCACCCTGATGGCCATGCTGGCGGATTGCCTGCCCGGAGTGCGGGTATTGCGCAACGAGGACCTGGGCCTGAACAGCGACGCCAAGGAGGCCGTGGCCTTTGCCATACTGGCCAATGAATTCCTCTTCGGCCGCTGCGGCAACGTGTGCCGGGTCACCGGCGCGGCCCACCCGGCGGTGCTGGGCAAGCTGAGTCTGTAAGGAGGGGGAAACCATGGAACGGGACCTAACGTGGCAGGTGGGGCAAAAGCTGGCGGCGGGCTTCTCCGGCACGGAGATTCCCTCGGAGCTGGAGGCGCTGGTGGCGCAAGCCAAGGTTGGCAATATCATCCTCTTTGAGGAGAACATCCGGGACGCGGAGCAGCTGCGCGCCCTGTGCGGGGAGCTTCGGGCGCTGGTGCTGAGGCACACCGGGCTGCCGCCCCTGATCGCCATCGACCAGGAAGGCGGGGTGGTTTCCCGGCTCAAGGGGGACTGCGCCCTGGCGCCCTCGGCCATGGGGGTGGCGGCCACCGGCGACCCCGGCAACGCCTTCACCGCCGGGGAGATCACCGGGGCGGAGCTTTGCGCCCTGGGGATCAACTTTGACCTGGCCCCGGTGATGGACGTGAACGTGAACCCGGAAAACCCGGTCATCGGCGCCCGGAGCTACGGCGGGGACCCGGAAACCGTGGCGCGCTACGGCACGGCCATGCTCCGGGGGCTGCAGGCGGGCGGGGTGCTTTGCTGCGCCAAGCACTTCCCCGGCCATGGGGATACGGCGGTGGACTCCCACCTGGGGCTGCCCCGGGTGGACAAATCCCTCGAATCCCTTGAGGCCTGCGAGCTGCTTCCCTTCCGGGCCGCCATCCGGGCGGGGGTGGACGCGGTGATGACCACCCACATCCTCTTTCCCGCCCTGGAGCCCGGCGGCGTGCCCGCCACCATGTCCCGGAGGATTCTCACGGGGCTGTTGCGGGAGCGGCTGGGCTTTCGGGGACTCATCGTTTCCGACTGCATGATGATGGGGGCCATCCAGCAGTTTTACGGCACGGTGCCCGGCTGTCTGGCCGCGGCCAGGGCAGGGGTGGACCTGCTGTTCATCTCCCACAGCCCGGAGCTGGCGGGGCAGGCGGCTCAGGCCCTGGCGGAGCAGGCCCGCTCCGGCGGACTGGACGCTTCGGAGCTGGCCGCCTCCGTGGAGCGGATCCTCCGGGCCAAGGAGCGCCTGCCCGCCCCGGCGGAGCCGCCGGAGAAGGTGGGCTGCGAAAACCACCAAGCAGCGTTTCGAGCCATGCGCCGGGCGGGGCTGACCCGTGTGGGGGACGCCCCCCGGCCCTGCCTGGGGGCCAACCCGCTGTTTCTGGGGTGCGATCCCTTCCGGACAACGCAGGCCTCCAGCCCCGTGGACGCGCGGGCGTCCTTTGCCCCGTGGATGGCCCGCCGCCTGGGCGGGGAGGCCCTGACCACACCCGTGGATCCGGACGGGGAAGCCGTGGCCCAGGCGGTGACAGCCGCCCGGGGGCACAGCGCCCTGGTGCTGGGCCTGTACAACGGGCATGTGAAGCGGGGCCAGCTGCGGCTGCTGGCTTCCCTGGCGGCGCTGGGCCTGCCCATGGCCTGCGTGGCCCTGCGGGACCCCTACGACCTGGCGGAGCTTCCTGCGGGCGTCTATGGCCTGGCGGCCTATGAATACACCATCGACAGCCTGGAAACCGTGGCCCAGGCCCTGGCGGGGGATTTCGAGCCCGCCGGCCGGCTACCGGTTCCCCTGAAAGGAGCGCAGCCATGATCCATCAGCCCTATGTATGCGGTTGGGACGGCGGGGGCACCAAAACCCACGTGCTCTGCCTGACCCCGGAAGGCCGGCAGGCGGGGGAGGGTTCCTTCGGCCCCCTGAACCTCAACGGCGCGGAAAAGGAGAAGATCGTCGCCACCATCCGGGAGAGCGTGGCCTTTATGGCCTCCCTGCCCGGGGGGCTGGACGCCTGCCAGGGGCTGGTCATCGGCACGGCGGGGATCAGCAACAGCGCCGCCGCGGCGCTGGTGACGGACACGGTGCGCCGGTGCGGCTACGCCGGCCCCCTGAGCCTGCTGGGGGACCAGGAAATCGCCCTGGCCGGGGCCATCGACGGCCCTGGGGCGGTGCTGGTGGCAGGCACCGGCGCCATCTGCTGCGGCCGGGATGCCGCGGGCCGCGTTACCCGGGTGGGCGGCTACGGTTACCTGATCGACGACGGAGGCAGCGGCTACGCCCTGGGCCGGGACATCCTTACCGCCGTGGCGCGGGCCGCCGACGGACGCGGGCCGGCCACCGAACTGACCCAGCCGGTGTTCCGCGCCCTGAGCGTCAGCGCCGTGGGGGAGATGATCACCTGGCTCTACGCCCCCGCCACCGGCAAAAAGGAAATCGCCGCCCTGGCCCCGCTGCTGCTCCCCGCCCTGGACGCCGGGGACGCCGCCGCCCTGGCCATCGCCTCCGCCGCGGCCCAGGAGCTGGCGCTGCTGGCCTGCACCGCCTGGAAAAACCTGGGCCTGGACGCCGGGGAGCTGGCCCTCACCGGCAGCATCCTGCAGCGGTATGAACCCATCCGCCGGGAGGTCCTCCGCCGCTGCCGGGCCGCTTATCCCCATATGGCCGTGATCGACCCCCGGGGAAGCGCCGCCATGGGCGCGGCGCGCCTGGCCCTGGAGCTCCTGACTGCCGCCCGCTGAGCGGAAACGGCCATCCTGGAAAAAATTTTTGCTTCGGGGGCTTGCCAAGGGACACGGTTTCGTTTATCCTCATGGCGGCGGGACGGCGCGCCGTCCCGGAGAACGCAACGCCATACGCATCTGTCAGGAAAGCGAGGGATCCCCATGTCGCTGATGCACTCGGAATACGCCGCCCGCGTGGGCCATTGGCTGCGGGTGTTGGCGGAGGATTTCTACCGCCCCCTGGGGGAAATCACCCTGGAGGGCTACACCACCATGGATCACCTTTCCCCGGAGGAGGCCGCCCGCGGCCCCTTCCGCCCGGTTCCTCCGGGCACGGAGTGGGGCCATACCTGGGAATACATGTGGGTGCGCGGGGAAGCCGTGCTGCCCCCGGAGGCCCGGGACCAGGCCGTCGTGCTCTCCCTGGACCTGGGGGGCGAGGCCACGCTGTTTGTCAACGGGGAAGCCTTTGGCACCCGCCGGGCGGAGTGGGTGAATGTGCCCCATCACTATCTTTCCGATAATGTGCTCACCGCCAAGGCCGTGCCCGGGACCCAATATGAGCTGCTCTTTGAGGTCTACGCGGGGCATTATTTCCCGGACGTGGGCGGCTGCGCCACCGGCCCGGTGCTCCCCGGCTCCCTGGGGGATCCCAAGGAGGAGGGCCGCCGGGCCCGCATGGGCCGCAACACCTTCGGCATCTGGAACGAGGACGCCTACCAGCTGTGGCTGGACGCCAGCACCCTGCGCATGCTCCTGGACGAGCTCCCCGAGGATTCCCTCCGGGCGGCGAAGATCGCCGACGGCCTGGAGGCATTCACCCGGGCGGTGGACTTCGAGCAGCCCCCGGAAATCCGCAACGCCGGCTACCGTGCCGCCCGGGAGCTGCTGCGCCCGCTGATGGCCTGCGAAAACGGGCCCTCCATGCCCCGCATGTGGGCCGTGGGCAACGCGCACCTGGACCTGGCCTGGCTCTGGCCCCAGCGGGAGACCCACCGCAAAACCGCCCGAACCTTCGCCGCGCAGCTGCGTCTGCTGGAGCGCTACCCGGACTACCGCTTTATCCAGAGCCAGCCCGCCGCCTATGAAATGTGCCGGGAATACTATCCCGGCCTCTATGAAAAGATCCGCCAGGCCGTGGCGGAGGGCAGATGGATCGCCGAGGGCGCCATGTACGTGGAGCCGGATACCAACATGCCCTCCGGCGAGGCGCTGATTCGCCAGCTGAGCTTCGGCAAGCGCTTTTTCCGGGAGGAGTTCGGCGTGGACAGCCGCCTGCTGTGGCTGCCGGACACCTTCGGGTACTCCGCGGCGCTGCCCCAGCTGCTTCGGGGCTGCGGCGTGGACTACCTGGTGACCCAGAAAATCTTCTGGAGCTACAACGAGGGCGATCCCTTCCCCTACCATTACTTCACCTGGAAGGGCATGGACGGCAGCGCCGTCACCTCCTTCCTGCCCACCAACTACACCTACCGCACCGACCCCAAGGAGCTGTGCGGGGTGTGGCGGGCCCGGGTGCAAAAGCGCCGCCTGGAGGACTTCCTCATTCCCTTCGGCTACGGGGACGGCGGCGGCGGCCCCTGCCGGGACCACGTGGAATTCGCCCTGCGGGAGCGGGACCTGGAGGGCATGCCCAGGGTGACCATGGACTCCCCCCTGCGCATGTTTGAAGCCCTGGAAGAAAAGGGCGGCCCCGCCAACACCTGGGACGGGGAGCTGTATTTCAACGCCCACCGGGGCACCTACACCACCCAGGCCGCGGTAAAAAAGAACAACCGCCGCAGCGAGTTCGCCCTGCACGAGCTGGAGGCCTGGGGCGCGCTGGCCGCCCGCAAGGGCCTGCCTTACCCCGCCGCCGACGCCCAGCGCCTGTGGAAGGTGCTGCTGCTGCACCAGTTCCACGATATCCTCCCCGGCTCCTCCATCGCCCAGGTATACGTGGAGGCCAACCAGGCACATGCCGCGCTCCAGCAGGAGGCTGACGCCCTGGCCGCCCATGCCCGGGCCGCCCTGACCCAGCCCGGGGAAGGCGTGACCGTGTTCAACTCCCTGGGCTTTGACCGCACCGAAGCGGTAAAGCTGCCCCAGGGCTTCGGCCCCGGCGCGGTCACCGCGGAAGGGGAGGCGGTTCCCACCGCCGGCGGCAAGGCCCTGGTCCATGTGCCTGCCCTGGGCGCGGTGTCCCTGCGCCCCGCCCCCGCCGGGCAGGCGGCGCAGCTGGCCCATGCGGAGCGGGACGGCGACGGCTTCCTGCTCGCCGCCGGAGGGCTGCGGATGCGGCTGGACGGCCGGGGCCAGGTGATCTCCTACGCGCTGGACGGCCGGGAAATGGCCTGCGGCCAGCCCATGAACGCCCTGCGGCTGTACAAGGACGTGCCCCGGCTTTTCGACGCCTGGGACATCGACAGCAATTACCGGGACAGCGGCTTTGAAACGCCCCGGGTGGAACAGATCGCGGTGGATTGCGGCCAGGGCCTGACGGCTTCCGTGACCTGGAGGGGCACGGTGGGCCGCTCCGCCATCCGCCAGACCATCTCCGTGCAGGTGGGCAGCCCCGTGGTCACCTTCGACACCGTCATCGACTGGCGGGAGCTGCACCGGCTGCTGAAGGCGGCCTTCCCCGTGGATGTGCGGGCGGAAAACGCCCTGCACGAGATGCAGTTCGGCTTTGTGGAGCGTCCCACCCACCGCAGCCGGGGCTTTGATCAGCAGCGCTTCGAGGTGTGCAACCACCGCTACACCGCCCTGTGCGACAACAGCCACGGCTGCGCCGTGCTCAACGACTGCAAGTACGGCGTGGGCGTGGAGGAAAACAGCATCGAGCTGACCCTGCTGCGCGCCGCCGCCTCCCCGGAGATGGCCAGCGACCAGGGGGAGCAGCGTTTCCGCTACGGCTTCACCGCCTGGGAGGGCGCCTTCGACCGCTCCCCCGTGGTTCTCGAGGGTCTGGCCTTCAACCAGCCCGTGACGGTGATTCCCGGCCTGTGCGACCGCTTCAGCGCCTTTGCTACCGACCATCCCGGCGTCATCCTGGATACCCTCAAGCCCGCCGATGACGGCAGCGGGGATATGATCCTTCGCCTGTACGAGAGCCGCAAGGCGGACGTGACCTTCCGCCTGCGCTCCGACCTGCCCGTGGCCGCGCTCCAGCCCTGCGACATGCTGGAGAACCCCGCCGGCGATCCCCTGCCGCCCGACGCGCCGCTCCATGTCCGCCCCTTCCAGGTGCTGACCCTGCGGGTGAAGCTGGCCGGCTGATTCCCCTCCCTGCGCCATCAAACAAGCGCCGGCGCTTCAGCGTGTCGCAAAAGTGGGTAAACCCACTTTTGCGAGGAAGCAAATTCGGTCAACCAGAGGTCGCCCGAATTTGTAAGGAATTGATTTTGCAAGCAAAATCAACAACCCGCCCCGCCGGCAAAGCCGTCGGATACGAATAAAAGTCAGAGGGGCTGCGGCCCCTC
>DBFBGQ010000011.1:0-18599 GCA_048201975.1 Candidatus Egerieenecus sp.
CGTATAACATGATCCTGATGAAGAGCTTCTTCCAGGCCATGCCCCGGGAAATTGAGGAGTCCGCGTACGTGGACGGCGCCAACGACGCCGTGGTGCTTGTCCAGATTATCCTTCCCTTGTCCAAGGCCATGCTGGCCACCATTGCCCTGTTCTACGCCGTTGGCCGCTGGAACGGCTTCATGGACGCCTTGCTCTACATCAACGACGGCGACATGTACACCATTCAGCTGCGGTTGCGCCAGCTGATCCAGTCCAGCCAGGTGTCCACCCTCATCGAGGACATCCCCGAAATGAAGGAGGACGTCATCGCGGAAACCGTCAAGGCCGCCTGCCTGGTGTTCTCCATGATCCCCGTCATGGTGATCTATCCCTGGCTGCAAAAGTACTTTGTCAAGGGCGTTATGATCGGTTCGGTCAAAGGCTGATTTTTCCCCGTTCCCTGCCGGTATGGATACCGGAAAAAATACAAGGAGGTTTCACCATGAAAAAGTTGTTGTCCCTTCTCCTGGCCCTGGCCATGCTGCTCAGCCTGGTCAGCGTAGCGGCGGCGGATGAAAACATCACCCTCACCGTCATGATGTACGAGCGCGGCAACACCACCAACACCTACGGCTCGGCCACGGATAACTACTGGACGCGCTGGATGCAGACCAACTTCGGCGATCCCAACGGCATCACCCTGGAGTATATCCCCGTGCCCCGGGCGGACGAGGCTGAAAAGGTCAACACCATGATGGCCGGCAACAGCGCCCCGGACATCATCTTCTCCTACGACTCCGACATGATCATGGGCTTCGGCCGGGACGGCGGACTCCATGACCTGACCCAGCTGGTGGAGGAGTACGGCCCCAACCTGAAGGAGCATCTCTCCGAAACCTTCCCCTACGGCACCTATGACGGCAAGCTGTATTCCATCGTGGCTCTGCGCACCCAGGTGGGCCGCTACACCACCTTCATGCGCACGGACTGGCTGGACAAGATGGGCTACACCCTGCAGGTGAATGAGGATGGCTTCCAGCACATCAGCGTGGAAGACTTCACCGACCTGCTCCACCAGGCCAAGACCCTGGACCTGGACAACACCGGCATGGAAATTTATCCTCTGGGCGTGATCGGCGCCTACACCGCCACCCAGAGCCGCCCCATCATCTATGCCTTCGTCAATGCGGAGGAGCTCACCGATGAAATGCGCGCCTGCTATGACGAGCTGTTCTGGCCCGGCTACAAAGAAGGCGTCCGCTACCTGAACACCCTGTACAACGAGGGCATGATCGACCCCGACTTCATGGTAGACACCGACACCTCTTACCCCTCCTTCAGCGCGCTGCTGACCAATGGCCGCATGCTGGCCTATGGCCACGACTGCAACTACACCGCCGCCGTGGAAGCCCTCTATGAGGCCAATCCCGAAGCGAACATCGCGCCGGTGCAGCTGGACAACATCTACGGCGAGCAGTTCGTGGATGTGTACGCTCCCACGGGCATGTACATCGCCGTTCCCGCCACCTGCGAGCACCCCGAGGCCGCGGTGAAGTACCTGGACTTCCTGGCGGACTTCGAAAACGCCAAGGTGTTCCACTATGGCTTTGAAGGCATCCACTACGAGATGATCGACGGCGTGCCCACCACCATCGCCAAGACGGAAGAGGAAATCGCCGCGGATCCCGACAATGATTACGAGCGCATCACCGTGGGCGACATGATCCTGGTGTACAACGGCAAGCCCTACGGCTATCCCACCTCCACCGCCGGTCTGAACGAGATCAAGACCCGCATCACCGAGCTGTCTGACCTGGGTTTCCGGATGGCTGAAGTGGGCGGCTCCGCGCCGTATTACTTCCAGGGCATCAAAACCGAGGCGGAGCAGGAGTACGACGGCTTCCTGACCGCGCCCGTCAACAGCCTGCCCTCCCTGATCTCCTGCCCCGCGGATCAGTTCGACACCATGTATGACACTCTGCTCAACGACTACCTCGCCGCCGGCGGCCAGGAAGTCATTGATTCCCGCATCGAGCTCTATCATCAGCTGGAAGACGCCAAGGCCGAATAATCCGTACACGCTTTGTGCCGGCTCAGGCGCGATCCGGGGGACGCCTTCAACCGGGCGTCCCCCTCTTTTTCCCTCAAGCCAGAAACGAATCACGCATTGTGGAGGATATGTTTTATGAAAGACGGTTTCTTTTCCAGGCAGCTTCAGCCGGGTTCTCCCATTCGCCCGTTTATGGTCGCGGGCATGCTGGAAAAGGATTATACCGGCGCGCGCGACCGTAGCGCCGTGCGCGAATGCCTGGAGCAGGCCTTTGCCCAGGCCGTCGAGGAATTGAACGGCCGCGTATTTCACGAATACGACACATTTTCCCTGTGCGGCATGACGGGGCGCTGGAGCGTATGCAGCGCGTTATCCCCGCGCTATGCCGCCGGGCACTACTTCATTATGGAAAAGCTTGGCCTGATGCCGATTTATCTGGAGCTTGAGACAGAGCAGGCGCAGACCGTATCCATCAAAATCAACGCGGGCCGGGTGCTTGCCATGCTCAACGGCCAGGTGGTTTATAACAATACCGATATCCACACCCGCAAGCATCCCCGCCGGTATGTGTTTGAGCACAACGTCACCGTCAGCCAGGAGATCGCCACCATGGCGCTCAAGCCCGGCAAAAACGCCTTGACCATTGTCACCGGACAGATTGGCCGGGGCACGGGCATCCAGTTCAGCATGGAGCTGCTGGCATGCGAGGGTCCGCTGTTTGCCACGGTGCCCCTGAGCATGCCCGAGGACGTCCGCAGCGAGATCTTTCAGAGCCAGCTGCAGACGCACATGATCGACGACAATTACCTGCCCGGCGAAACGCCGGTGCTTCACATTGGCGGCATGCCCCTGCAGCACTGCCGCATCCACGCTGCGCTGCAGGCGGAGGGCCCCCAGACATCCGACGTCCCGGCGGGCTGCCTGGACCTGCGCGAAAAGCCCTTGACGCTGGACACCGGCGCCATGGCCGGGGAGGAGCTGGCCCTGCCTGCCAACTGCGCCCCCGGCAACTATACCGTCAGCGTCTCCTGGAAATTGCCCGACGGCACGCCCCTTTGCGATGAGACCTACGCCTTCTCCATCACCGAGGCGCTGGAACCCATGCCCGGCTACGACCGTTTTGAAGAGCGGCGGCAATACGCCCTGGAGCGCCTAGCAGCCCAGGGGAACGCCCTGGCGCTGTTCCGCCTGGATCGCTGCGGGGAAATCAACCTGGAAACCATCGACGCCATGTGCCGGAAAATCGAGCAGCGCGCCGACTGCGCCGACTTTGACCTGCTTCCCCTGCTGTGGCTGATCTGGGAAGACCGGCAGCTCTATCAGCCCAAGCTGCCCGCCTATGTCCATCAGCGGGTCAAGGAGGCGGCGCTGAGCTTCCGGTACTGGGTGGACGAGCCGGAATCCTCCTCCATGTTCTATTGCTCGGAAAATCATCGCATCGGTTTCCACGTCTGCGAATACTTGGCTGGTTTGCTCTATCCCCGGGAGATGTTCACCTGCGCCCAGCAAAACGGCATGTATCACTCGCTCAAGGGACGCATGCACCTGGTGGAATGGCTGAACCAGCGCTGCCGCGCCGGCTTTGACGAGCCCCACTCCGATAGCTACCTGCCGGTGACCATGTCCGCCATACTCGTGCTGCGGGAAGTGCTCCCCATGGAAGAGTACCCCCTGCGCAACATGGTCAACATTTTGCTGGACTTCCTGACGTATATCTACGCCGTCAGCAACTTTGACGGGGTGATGGCCACCCCGCGCGGGCGCAGCTACAACCGCCCCCTGCGCACGCGCATGGCCAGCACCATCTGCGGCAGCTTCTGGATGCTCTTTGGCAACGCCCCCGCCAATCCCCGGCACCTCAATCAGGAGTTGGCTTTCAGCTATTATGTGCCGCCCCGGGGCATCTGCCAGCTGGCGGATAACTTTACCCCCGCCACCTTCACCTTCAAGGAAGGCATCATGCACTTTGACAAGCATAACGCGGACTTCACCATCCGCCGCACGCCGGATTACATGATCGGCGGCGTGCGTGACCACAACGTGGGCATGTGCGACATGCACTTCATCTCCGCCATGATCGCCCTGCGCAACGATATCTCCATCTTTTTCTCTGCGCCGCAAAACACAGCGGAGGGCAGCGGACTGCGACCGGATTACTGGGCCGGGCAGGCCTTCCTGCCTCGCGTGCTCATGGGCAAGCGCACCCTGGCGGTCATCTGGCACCAGGTTCATGATCCCGACATCTGGATGACCCACTGTCACTTCAACGCCCGCAGGTTTGACGAGGTGGTTGCGCGGGACGGCTGGACATTTGGCCGCAGCGGCAACGGCTACGTGGCGCTGTGGTCCAGCGTGCCGCATAGCTTCCGCAAGGAGGGGCTGTACGCCGGGCGCGAGCTGGTGTGCGACGGCAACGAGGTGGTGTGGCTGGCGGAATGCGGCAGCGCCTATGAGGACGGCAGCTTCCAGCAGTTCATCCAGCGGATGACCAGTGCCGCCATAACCCAGGAGGGCGAAAGTTTCCGCTTTGTCTCCCCCGGTAGCGGCTGCATGGAATTCGGCCTGACCCAGGGCTTTGCCGTGGACGGGCAGGAGGTGCCCGTGGGAGATGATCTGGTGAATAGCCCGTGGCTGCACGCACGCTACGGAAGCGGCAAGTTTACCTATCGCTGTCCGGGCTTTGAAACGGTGCAATGGTCCTATCCCGCCACCGAGTAAGCACACAACACTGGAAAGGAATGAACGCCAATGAATGAATCTTTTCAATTGGAGCGTTCTGCCTATGTCAAAGGTATACGGGAGCCCATGGATGCCCTGCGCTTCATCAGCAACCGCATGCTGGAGCACCGGCCCCGCACGGACCTGACCCTGCGCGCCTACTTCCTGCAGGAGCGCATGGCGCTGACGCCCATTTCCCAAATGGCGGAGCTGGACCTGGACGCCGTCTATCCCCAGGGGCAGACGGGGGACATCGCCTATATTCAGACCTGCGCCATGGCGGACAGGGACTGCGAGGCCGCGCTGAACGTCGCAGGCAACGTGGAGATATGGTTTAACGGCGAAAAGGTCTACGCCTGCGACAGCTGCGTAAAGCCTCTGCGCCGAATGGAACAGACGGATTATCGCCTGACGCAGGTACAGATGCGCAAGGGGAAAAACCTGCTGCTGTGCAAGTGCCGGAAGGGAGCCTGCGGCTGGGGGTTGATGCTTTACATCGCCTATCCGCGCTACCCCTTCCGCTGGACGCGGGACTATCTGCTATCCGTTCGTCCCACCTTCCCCTTTGAGGAGATGGAGGGGCTGGAAGGCTTTGCGCATATCGGTCCCCTGCCGGACACCCCTTCGTCCCAACCCCTGCAAGCGGCCATTGAGCAAGGCGCCATAGGATACGGCGACGCGCTGTCGCTCCCCGGCGGCCAGCTCCAATGGATGCCCCGCTGGGACGAATCCTGCTGCAAAAACCGTGTGGACTTCACGTCGGTCTTCGGCCCGGAAAAGGGCTGCGCCTATGCGTTGACCTATGCGGATACACGGGCGGGCTGCGACTACTGCCTGTCACTACGCGCCTCCGGCCCCTACCGCGCCTGGGTGGACGGGCAGGAGCTCCACGGCCGAACCTTCGCCGGCAATGGCCACGCCATGGCCGTGCTGGTGAAGCTCCCCCATGAAGACGGTCCCTGGTGGATAGACGGCGGCATCCTGGCGGAAGCGGAAGGTCGCTACGTCCACAGCGTTCCCTTTGTGAAAAACGGCCGGCGTCCCCCCGTGCCGTGGCTGGTGCTGGGTCCCTTTGTCACCGACCACGGCGACTCCATGCAGATTCCCTTTCAGCCGGAGGGAGAGCTCCAGTTCCAGCGACCCTATGCCTTGGGCGACTACCGGCAAGGATTCTGGCAGCTCCCCCAGCGGGATGTCTACGTTCGCCCCTACCAGGACGGCATCTTCTTCGGTCAATGGTTCTATGCCGTCCAGGTAGGGCTTCATGGCCTGATGTTTGCGGCAAAGGCCGCCGGCAACACGGATCAGCTGCGCTATTACCTGGACAGCATCCAGGTCATGGCGGACTACTACGGCTACATGCACTGGGATAAGGAGCGCTTTGGCGATCCCACCCTGATTCCCAGGGCCTGGGGCCTGCCGGACCTGGATGCCTGCGGCACCATCGGCGTATCCATGGCCGAAGCCTATGAGCTCACAGGCAATCCCCGTCTGCTCACCGTGATACGGGATATCGGCCAGGCCGTTACCCAGCGGATCCCCCGCTTCCAGGATGGGACATTTCACCGGACCCACACCATGTGGGCGGACGACCTGTACATGAGCTGCCCCTTCCTGGCCAGGCTGGCGCGCCTGAGCAGCGAGCAGCGGTATGCGGACGAAGTCTACCGGCAGGTCGAGGGCTTCCGCAAGCGGCTGTGGATTGAAAAGGAGCGCCTGTTCTCCCACATATTCTTTGTGGACGAGGGCGTCATGAGCGGCATTCCCTGGGGCCGTGGGAACGGCTGGATTGCGGTGACGCTGACGGAGATCCTGACCCTGCTGCCCGCCGATGACCCGCGCTGGGCCTCGGCGCTGGCGCTGTACCAGGAATACATGCAGGGCATCCTGGCCTGCCAGGACGGCTGCGGCATGTGGCACCAGGTGCTCAACCGTCCGGAGTCCTATCTGGAAACCTCCTGCACGGCCATGTTTGTGCTGAGCCTCTCCCGAGGCATCCGCCACGGCTGGGTGGACGCGAATCTCTGCCTCCCCGCTGCGGAAAAGGGCTGGGAAGCGCTGATGAAATACGCTGTGGACGATGTGGGCGACGTATACGGCGTATGCCTGGGCTCGGGCTGCGCCAAGGACCCCGTCTACTACTTCGACCTGCCCACCAAGAAAAACGACGACCATGGCACAGGCATTATCCTCATGGCCGCGGTGGAGCTCCAGGAGGCGCGGCAAGCCGCCCAGGGCGTTTCCGCCGGAGGGGAGGCGCGCGCACATGTCAGCGCCTGAGGAAAAGGCGGCCTTTGAGGCCAACGCCCGCGTATACCAGCGCGCGCTGCTGCGCTTCCAGGGCGTGGAAGGTCTGGACGTGTACAACTGCTCCGTTCCCTTTGTCTGGGCGGGCAGGACGTATCTCTACGGCCGGGTAGAAAAGCGGGCGGCATGGGCGCAGTCCTGGACAGGGCTGTTTCAGCAGGTCGGCCCGGACGCCTATGCGCTGACGCCCACTCCCTGGGGCTACCAGCTGGAGGACCCCTACGTAACCATGATCCACGGCAAACTGGTGCTGGGCGGCACGCACGTGCGCAAGCGGCAAGGAAACATCGACACCTATTACGGCTACTTCTACCGCGGCGCGTCGCCCGAGGACCTGCAATACTTCACCACGGGGCCGGAGGGCATGAAGGACATCCGCCTGGTGGAGCTGGCAGACGGCAGGGTGGGCGTGTTTTCCCGGCCCAGGGGTGAGGCGGTGCGCCGTCAATACGGCAGCAGCGCCATGATCGGCTTTACGGTGATTGATTCCCTGGACGCGCTCAGCGCCGAGGTGATTGCCGGTGCAACCCCCATTCGCGGGTTATTTGGCGATGAGGAATGGGGCGGCTGCAATCAGGCCTACCTGCTGGATGACGGGCGCATCGGCGTGCTGGGGCATCAAAGCTTCAGCGTGCACGCGCCGGGAAACGCGCAAAACGACCCTGCGCAGCCCTGGCACGATGGAAGCCTGGCCGTCTACATGAACATCGCCTTTGAGTTTAATCCGCGCTCCTTTGAAGTGAGCAACAAGCAGATCATCGGCACCCGCAGCTGCTACCCCGATTACCCTTGCAAGCGTCCCAGCCTGAGGGACTGCGCGTTCACCTCCGGCATGACGCTTCGCGCAGACGGTCGTGTGGACCTGTACAGCGGCATCGGCGACACGGCCGAGGGCCGAATCGTTGTGGATTATCCCTTCAGCCGGCCATTGCGCGACCCCTGCGGCATCGTGTGCAGCCGTTGCATCGGCTAATCTCATTCCGCCTCCGGGCATGGGCCTGGTCCGTTCTCAAAGCTTATCCCATCAAAAGCCGTCAGCCTCAGCATCCATGGATACCGAGGCTGACGGCCGCTTTTTTCATTTAACGGGTATTTTCGGGCTGGCCGCTGCCTTTGCCCGCCAGCGCGCGGGAGATTTCCGCGTTGATCCTTCCGCGAAGCGTCAGGAGTTCCCCCCGGTTCCAGCGCGTCAAGGTAATATGCCGCACCATCGTCATCGCTGCCTCCCGTCCCTTCAGCTGCGCCAGCCACTGCAGCGCGCGCAGATCCTGCATGGCTTCCCGAAAGACCATATAGCGGATGGAAAGCTCCGGTACGCCCCCTTCTCCAGGATATACCTGGAACATATCCCCCGACTGCGCAAAGCCGTCGCCATCGGTGACCGCATAGGGGTTGATGGGGTAATCCGAATACTGCGAATTGTAAAAGTTGAATCCCCAGTGCAGAAAACCCTCCGCCCCGCACCGAAACAACTGCATGCCAAGGATACGGTTCCGCTCCGAGGGCATGGCGATGAACTGATTGGCAACCCCCCAGTGCTGAGCGCAGCAGTAGTAAAGCCACAGATGCGGCACATGGGCATCCAGGAACGGCTGCGCGTGATCGGTGGCCACCACAGGCCGCTCCACGATTCCCTGCCGGTAAAACTCATAGTTGCTCAGCGCATCCAGGATGTTGCAGCCTGCCAGCAGGTCTTCCACCTGCCGCTTCGCCGCCAGATAGGTGGACAGATGCTCCAAGGAAGGCTCATCCGAAATGTGCCACCAGGTGGCGTCCTCCACCCCTTCCTGACGCAGTACCGCCCGAATGGCCGGAATATATTGCCTCAGGAACGCCGCGTAGGCGCCGCCGGTGGACTCAGTCTCCCAGCCGAACAGCCTGCGCTCCTCCCCCTGGACCCTCGCCATGATCTTGGGCGCATGCTCGCTCCCCCACTGGGTGTACAGGTGCGCCATTTCCAGGTATTGCACGCCGCAATCCCGGCACATACGGATCCAGCGGCGCAGACGCTCCATGCCGAAGCGGTACGTTCCGTTTTCCAGGTACACGTCCACCAGCTGCGTCGTCATGCGTTCGCCGCCCACGCGGGTATCCAGGGGCGGGGTGTGAATGGGCGTAAGGATCATATTGATGCCGCCCGCCACCGCCGCACGGATGAACTGCTCCAGGATTCGCCAGTGCTCTTCGCTGAAGGGGGACACATGGTAATACTGCGCCAGGCAATCCGCGTGAAGCCATTTGGTATGCATCAGCGATTGGGGCGGCAAAAGCCCAGGCAGAATCGTGACAGGCTGCGTATAATGCGCCAGGTTTGTTCCTTCCTCATCCTGAAGCTGAATTTCCACGGAATATTCCCCGGGCGCACTGCCCGCAGGGTCCACCTCAACCCAGAGGCTTTGCCATTGTCCGGGATACGCGCGCAAATTATGGGGCGTGAGCTCGCGGAGCAGGTCGGGATACAATCCCGGCCCTTTTCTGAGGTAGTCGCCATCGGTCCAGCAATAGGCCGGACGCTGCACAGGCACCTGCTTGACCTGACGTACATGCACCTGAAGCCGGCTATGTGCCTTCACCCGAAGGAAGGGCGCGTGCTCGCCGCTTTCAGGCCAATGGCAGTACGCCAGCTGGAAGCACAGGATCTCATTTTGAAACCCTTGCGTCACCGGCGCCTCTCCCTGGGGCGCCTCATCGCAAAAGACCTTTTCCAGGGAGGAGAGGGCGTGTATCTGAAAAGCCACGAATGGGGCCTCCTTCCCATTGTTTCGGACGGAGCATGCGCCGGGTTGTCCCACGGGTCCTCCGCGTCCTGTCCTTTTGTCACCGGCTGGCTTCCGTGACGATGGCGCTCATCTCGTCCCACTTGCGCTCCATGTCCTCCGCCAGCGCGATCTGCGCGCGGCAGCGTACCAGGTTATGCTCAGGATATTTCACATGGAAATACACGTCGCCGTTCAAATAATCCGTCAGGAAGCGCACGCCGCATTCCAGCGTCATCAGCTTGGCCCCCCAGGGAAGCGTCTCCACCTCCCGCGGCGTCAGCCGCTTGCCGCACGCCTTGAGAAAACCCGACGCGAACGCGCGAAAGTAGGGAAGCGACAGACTCACCTTGCGCAGGTCCGTTTCATCCTCCGCCGCCGTGGATGCGCCAAAGCGGATGGAATCCCCGAAATCGTTGGCAACCAGCCCCGGCATCACCGTATCCAGGTCGATCACACACAGCGGGGTGCGGGTGGCGGCATCCAGCATGACGTTATTGAGCTTGGTATCGTTATGCGTCACCCGCAGGGGCAGCTGGCCCGCCTGGTACAGCTCCATGAGGGTGGAAGCCTCCGACTCATGACGGAGATAGCGTTCCACCTCCGGGCGCGCGCTGTCCAACCGTCCGGCCCTGTTCTGCGCAATGGCCGCGCGGAACAGGCGGAAGCGATTGGGCGTGTCATGGAAGCGCGGAATGGTTTCCGTGAGCGCCGCGGCCGGAAAATCCGCCAATTGATTCTGGAACATGCCGAAGGCCATGCCGCTTTGATACAGATCCTCCGCGCTCTCTGCCCGGTCCAGGCACAGGCTGTCCAGCACATATTCATACACGCGCCAGTACGCGCCGTCCTCCGCGGTCAGGTAGGGCTGGTTCTCCTGGGTGGGAACCAGACGCAGCGCATGCCGCGGGTCAGGGTCCTGGTTTCTCAGATGCCGGGTAACCGCGATGATATTCTGCATCAGTCCTGGAATGTCCCCAAACGCCTGCGTGCTCACCCTCTGCAAAATATACAGATGCGGGCGGTTGGTCACCACCAGATAGGTTTCGTTGATATGGCCGTTGCCATAGCGCGCGCAGCTGATCACCAGGCCGTCCAGTTGGAATCTTTTGTAAATGCTCTCCATTGCCTGCAGCGCTCCTCCTTTCCGCATAGCGGAAGCGTCCTCCTGCCGCAGCCCGACGCCGCCTTCCAGCGCCTTGTCCTCCGGGCAGCGCCCATTGCTCGCGGCATGATTCAGCCAATCTTGGCATCCCCCGCCATGCTGACGCGCCCTGGCAGGGGACGCCAGGGCGCTCTTCGCTTGATGCTGTTATTGTACCACACGCCCATGGGCTGTACATACCTTTTCTGGTGAAATTTGCTTTCTTCTGCGTTGAAGCCGGAAGGACTTGTTTCACGACCCTGTGGCGCGATTGATCAGCACGCGAAACCTGGCGTCCGGCGACACCGCATAACCAGCCATCACATCTTCCGGGCGAAACACAGCCATCAGAATCTCCCGGGCTTTGGTGCGCTCACGGTCATAGACCACATAAATGCGGCCATCCGGAGCCTCAAATCCATCCGGGTAGCTGATTTCCGGGCGAGTATCCAGCATCAGCCCTCCCACCCACGTTTGACCATCATCCCGGGAGAGCATCGCCATCAGGTTATCGCGACGTTTCCAGACCTGCTCGCTTATCGCATTTGTGGGATTGATATGGTTCACCAGGAGCAGATCCCCCGTAGACAGGCGTCGGATCAGAAAGCGCGAATTGGGACCTGTATGCCCCGAGGGGCCAATGCCCTGCCATGTGCATCCGCCATCGCCGGAGAATGCCTGACCGATTCCATCCACTGTGCGCGTGAGCATCCACAGCCTGCCGTCTGTCAGCTCAATGACAGAATGCTCGTCGAACACGCGCCCTGGCATCACCACGCCGCTGAGATATGCAAAGTTCTCTCCCGCGTCATGGCTGATGTATACGTTCGCGCCAACCTCATTTTGCAACTCAGGGTGTCCCGGCCCGGCAATCACAGCATAATCATCGCTCCACAAGGAGCATGGCATCAGCCAGTCGCCATTGCGCAGCACCGTCGGCTTGTTAAGCATAATGCCATTGGCAATGCGCCTGGGTTGACTGAATGTGGGATGCTCCGCATCCGCTTCCCCGGTGCATATGGTCCATACCCCCACGCGGCCGTCAAACTGTCCGTATTCCGCCTGGGACCAGAATATCCAAATCCTTCCATCTGGCGCTTGCCACAAGCATGGATCGAAGCAGCGCACATTGGGATCGTCATGAACAATGACCAACCAGCCGTCCGTCCAGGTGCAGCCATCATCATCGCTTTTCTCCAGCTGTACAAAATTTCCGGGCATTTCACCAGACATGCCGGTATACCAGGCTGCCAGGAGCCTGCCGCCGGGCGTTCGCTCCAAAGACGGTATGCCTTGGAACAATCGCCCGGCAGACAGGTAACGCAGTTCTGTCGGGCGCCACAGCAAGCGCGCAGGGGTCATGCTTCCGGTATGCATTCAGCTTTCCTCCCTTGATTAAAGATGGGAAGAGGCGGCGCGCAGCCGCCTCAGCCGAGCTTTTTATTTCATAATGCGATCATAGTAAGCTTGATATGCAGCAATATACTCCTTGACCCCCAGGCTCTCCAGTTCCGCAATATAGCTGTCCCAGTCGGCGTCCACATCACGTTCGCCAGTAACCCACAGCGCGAACATTTCCTTGACATAGGAAACAATGTCCGTTTCATAGGAGGCCATCAGGTCATACTCCTCCGGCAGCTGGTAGCTGGGCGGAACCACGTCGTTGATATAGTAATCGGCATAGATACGGGACTGCTCGTCCATTTCCACCGCCCATTTGGCATTGGTGGACAGGTCCGTGCAATATTCCGTCGCTTTGTAATACGGTCCCACGTTCGCCATGGTATACCATTTCCACTCATCGCGGCTGGCATATTGCGCGGGGATCTGATCTTCGGGGACCTCCGCAAACTGGCCGTTCTCCTGCTGATAGATATGCGTACCGATATATCCGTCGGCCACCTGGCTCCCCCACCACGGAGTATAGAACAGGTCCAACCAGCGGCACACCAGCTCCGGATTCTTGCAGGTGGAGGTTACCACCGCTTTGTTGAAGGTCCACTCGCGGCCTTCGCCCATGTGCGTGCGAATGGCTCCGCTCCATTCCGTTTCAGCGCAGTATGGCGGCGGCAGCACAACATAGTCGTCATAATTGTGGTCAGCCAGCACCACACCCTTGCGCCATCCATCGCACACACCGTACAGGCTCGGTTCCGCCTTTGCCTTGGCGCTGTAGGTGGAACTGCTCTGGGTGAACACTTCCTTGTCAATCAGCCCTTCCGTATACAGGTCTGCGAAGTAGCGCACCATAACCTTGTAGTCATCCATGTAGGGGCCATAATAAGCGACGCCGTCACGGATCCACAGCTCTGGATGCACGCCAAACCAGCCATAGATCTCCCGGCAGAAATTCCAACCGGCCCAGTCAAACGTCATGGGAATCTCATCTTTCTCTCCGTTGCCGTTGGGATCTCCATCCCGGAAAGCGATCAGCACCTCCTTCAATTCCTCCACCGTTGTGGGCATTTCTTTGCCAACGGCTGTAAGCCAGCTCTGGTTGATGAAGGCGGCAGAACCCGTGGTATACGTTGCCAGGCCCAGGGAAGGCAGCGCATAAATGTGTCCGTCGTCCAGGGTGAGCATCTGCTCAACGCCATCGTTGCGCCCATCGTTCATGGCCGCATAGAAGTTGGGCATATACTCCTTGTACTCATCCAGAGGCAGCAAGGCGCCCTGCTCCGAATACGAAAGAACCTCGTCCTGCGTAATGCTGTAAATGACATCCGGCAGTTCATTGCTGGCCCACATCAAGCTCTTGCGGGTTTCCAGGTCGGATTCTGAAACAATGATCCAATCCACATGCACATTCGTAAGCTCCTCCAGCTGCTGGTACATGAGGTTGGTTTTGTTAAAATCCGTCTGATAGTTGTTGCTCAAAAAAATGGTGATTGTCTGCTTCTCATCGGTCAGCCAATATTCGCTTTTCTCCTCTGCCAGCACAGGCAGTGCGCTGCTTAGCAGCAGAGCTACCAATAGCAACAGGGCAAGTACCTTTTTCATTGGGTCAACCTCCTTTTTTTATGGTGACGGTATCGCCTACCGTTCATCCCTTCACCGAGCCAATCATAACGCCTTTCACAAAAAACTTCTGTAGGAAAGGATAAAGAATCAGCATGGGTACGCTGGCAACGATGATCAGCGCATATTTCAACGACTCTGCAAGGTTTAAAAATTCAAAGGCATCTTCCATGGACGAAGCATCCATGGACTCCACGTTCACCGTACTCTGCACCAGGATCTCCCGTAGAATCATTTGCAGGGGATATTTTTCGCGCTTGGTCATATAGATCAGCGCATCATAGTAGCTGTTCCATTGTGCAACTACGCTGTACAGGCATAGCACGCCAATAATCGGCGCGCTCAACGGGATAACGATTTCAACAAAATACCGAATCGGCGAACAGCCGTCCAGTTTCGCAGCCTCATCCAGGGCATCGGGAATGCTCCCCTGCATAAAGGTGCGTGCGATAATCAGGTTATAGCCGTTGATCATGCCCGGAATCACCAAGGCCCAGATGGTGTCCAGCATACCCAGATTACGGATGTTAAAGTAGGTAGGGATTAATCCTCCGGAGAAATACATGGTAAAAATAATTAGGAGCATGCACGCTCGAGATCCGATCAGCCCCCTGCGTGAAAACACGAAGGCTGCCGTCAGCGTAGCCGCCAAGGAAAAAGCCGTCCCTACCAGCGTATATACAATGGTATTGCCATAGGCCATCCAAATGTTTTGATTTCTAAATACTTGATCATAGGCCTTGAGCGTAGGGTTGGATGGCACAAGCACAACCTTCCCCAGCATTACGTCATTGGGCGACGAAAAGGATGCTATCAGGATAAAATACAGCGGAAATAAGGTAATGACGATTGCCAGGAAAATCATGATATAAACAACCGCGAAATAAACCTTATCTCCTTTGGACTGATGCTTCCATGCTCTCAACGACATACCGCTCTCCCTCGCTCCTCTTTGCACACGCTATACTCGTTCCTGGCTTTCATCGCATTTACCACAGGGATGTCTCCGTCAATCTGCGTGACAGCGCGTTGACCGACATCAGCAATACAAAGGTTATCACAGAATTGAACATGCTTACCGCCGCAGAGAAGCTGTACTCCGTTTTCTGCAAGCCCATTTTGTAAGCATAGGTGGCCAGTGTTTCTGAGGTGGAAAGATTGAGATCTGTCTGCATCAAAAACACCTTTTCAAAGCCAACGTTCACCAAACTGCCCAGGCGCATGATCAACAAAATTACAAACGTTGGCACAATGCAAGGAACGTCAATATACCACAGCCGCTTGAATCGCCCGCACCCGTCCACCATGGCAGCCTCATGAAGGGAATGATCCACCGCGCATAGTGCGGCAATGTAGATTACGGCATTCCAGCCGGTGTTCTGCCATACATCCGACCATACATAGAGATGCGGAAACATGGACGCCACGCCAAAGAAGTTGATGCTGAAGCCGAACAGCGCCTGCAAGAAATGATTCACGATGCCATAGCTGGGTGATAGAAATAACTTTAACATGCCAACAATGACAACGGTTGAAATAAAGTGCGGCGCATAGGTGATGGTTTGCACGCCTTTTTTGAGTTTCTCGCTTGGCACACTGTTCAACAGCAGCGCAAACAAAATGGGAAACGGCATGCCGGCCAAGAGCGAGTAAACGGATAGCACCAGCGTATTTTTCAGGGCGGGCCAGAATTGGCGGGTGGTAAACAGCCTTTCAAAGTTGTCCAGCCCCACCCATTCGCTGCCTTCAAAGCCTCGAAACGGGCTGAAATCCATAAAGGCCATGCGCAACCCGTACATGGGAAGATACTTGAACACAAAAAAGTAAGCCATAATCAGTCCCAGGAGCAGATACAGCTGCCAGTTGGATTTGACGTATTCCCGCCACCAAAGCTTGGTATGCCCAAAATACCTTCGGCCAGTCTTGTGCATGTTCACATGTTCTCCGCCTTTCCCGCGCTGTTGAATTTAGCATACGTCCAGGGCAGATTTCCTGTCAACGGACAAAATTTATGCGGCAAAAAATATTGAAGATAAGGCGTTTTTCACAATATTTCACGCATGAAAAACAATGAAGAATTGTCCCCTACCCCACGCCGTGCTATAATTTATTTTATTATGAGAGAACGGTGGCGATTCTGCTTTGAATCAATATAAGCGGCTGCTAAAAAGCGTCCGTATCAGAAAGATCGTGCGGTATTTCGTTTTGTTGTTCCTACTGCCCTTCATTCTGATTACGGTCCTGATTCTTCACAACCTGTTCGCCTCTTTCATGGAGCAGACCATGCAGGAGCAGCTTTTCCGCACGCAGCGCGCCATGGAAAACCTGCAGAATTGGCCCGTCACCTTTGAGCGGGTGGTAACCCTGCTGGTGGGCGACAGCAGTATCAATCTGTCAAAGCTGCATCTCTATAGCCAGCAAAGCGCCCTGCAAAGCCGGCTGCAGCTTGTAACCTTTGCACACACAGGCTTGGATAATATCTGGTACGAGCTGCCGGACGGCATGGGATTTCTCTCCGGGAACGACGCACTCTCCATTCCCCGCATGAACGGGCAACGTTTTCATGTCAACGACTTTGGCGATGCGCAAGACAACTCCACCAGCCTCTACGATCGGCTCTGTAACGGCGAAATCCTGTCCGTTTTCGATCAATACAATGGTCACAACTGCCTGCTGTATCCCATGCTGATTCACCCTCCGCAGACAAACCAGCAGACCCTGCTCGTTTTTGAGGTAAATCTGGATACCATTATCCATGAATTGGAAACCCTGTTTGGCACCTTTCCGGGCATGGTCAGGCTACGGACGGCAAATGGTCAGGTATTATGCCAGTTGTCGCAGGCATATGCCGGAGAGTTTGCCGACCCGCTCCCCTGTCCGCAAAGCCTTTCCGAGCCATATGCCGTATGGACGTCCAGCCAGGGCGGACTATTGCAGGGCGAACACATCATCCTTACAAGCGTCGCAAACTATCTATGGGCCATTGATCTCATCTCCCTCAACGACATGCTGGGCCACTTTCAAGTCATGCAGTCCGTGTCGTTGTTGCTCATGATCGTATTGGTGCTGGGCTTCTGCGTATGCATCGGGCTCACGCTGCGCCTGTATCAACCCATCCGCTCCATTCGCGATTCTTTGTCCGGCATCGGGTCCACCACGGACGAAAATACCATTGACGACTATGAATATATTGAAAGCAGCATTGAGCTGCTCAGCAGCGACAATCAGCAGCTGCGCTCCCTGTTGCTTGAACACACAAAAAAATCCCGGGAGTTTGTTGCCGCTGCATTATTCTCCGGCCGCATCCGCAGCGTGGAGGAATTTCAAGAGATGTATGCCTTCTGCGGTTTTGTCCCCACCCGCAGGACGTACGTGATTCTTGCCGCGCCGGAGCTGCCGCCGGCATTGCTCCATCAATTGTCCGCCTGTGAAAATTACTTCTTGCAAACCACCAACCACTACCATACCGTCTTCTGCTGCGGCGCGGACCTGTTGCCTGGCCTGCAAAGCATGGGAGCAAGCTGCTCCAGCGAAGATTGGGCATTGATTCCGCTCCACTGTGCGCAAGCCTGGTTTGCTTGCTCCATGGGGCAGCGCGTTTTTACCCCCGTTTTATGCCAGCAGGCGCTGGAAAAAGCCGGAAAAGAGTTCCAGCAAACCTTTGATCAGGCGCGCAATGAAGGTCAATTCGATGCGCTCTATGCGCTGCGCCAGCAAACTGACAAGCTGCATGACTATGCATGCGCGCTGGCTGCATCCCTTTTGCAGTGGATGGAGGAGCTGAAAGATGTGCTGCTTGAGGACGCTTCCATCTTCTACATCTCCGCCAGCTCGTCCGTGGCGGATCAACGCAGCTCCATCAACACCCTGCTTTCCTTGATGGAGCAATGGCTTGAACCGGAGGAAAAAGAAGCCGTTGATATGCTAGAACAGATGTATCAATATATCGCGAAGCAATACGATTCCCCCGATTTTTCCATCAAGCAGATGGCCAGCGATTTTTCCATGTCCATTTCCGCGCTCAGCGGCTATTTCAAGAAAAAGGCAGGCGTGCTGCTGAGCGACTACATTACCGACATGAAAATGAAAAAGGCCACGCATTTGCTTGAATATTCCAATTTATCCACGCAAGAAGTGGGGTTAGCCATTGGTTATCTCAACGTCAATTCCTTTGCCCGGCGCTTTCAGCAGCTTTACCATATGAGCCCCAAGGAGTACCGAAGCATGCAGCGGACAAAGCAGTAAGCATCGTCGGCGCCTCGCTTTCATCCCAATCCTTTGCCATGCGCAGGCACCGGACGCCGTTAACGTCCCAGGGCGCATCGCGGAATTTCTGCTTGCTCTTGAAATACCTTCAGGCGCCAGCTTTTTGCATCCTCTGCAATTTTCGCGCATCCATGCAGATTCCTTTCATGCTCTGGGCCCTCCGCCTGCCTGCATGGTGGTTATCGCGCAAATATCACGGCTTACGCAAAAGTGGCGGAAGCCACTTTTGCGAGGAAGCAAATTCGGTCAACCAGAGGTCGCCCGAATTTGTAAGGAATTGATTTTGCAAGCAAAATCAACAACCCGCCCCGCCGGCAAAGCCGTCGGATACGAATAAAAGTCAGAGGGGCTGCGGCCCCTC
>DBFBGQ010000012.1:0-15831 GCA_048201975.1 Candidatus Egerieenecus sp.
TTCTGCCTCCGTGGTCACCGATGTGCTGATGAAGAAGTATGTGGGCGCCATGCCCCTGTACCGGCAGGAGCAGATGTGGAAACGCATGGGTGTGGAGCTGAAGCGCGGCACCATGGCCAATTGGGTCATTCAGGTGGCGGATCTGTATCTTCGTCCCTTCTGGAAGCGAATCCGGAGCGAGCTGCTGACCCAGAGCACGATTCACGCCGACGAAACGGTGATGCAGGTGCTCAAGAGAAAGGCAAGCCGGCCAGCTCGGAATCGCGCATGTGGGTGTATTCATCCGCCAAGCGTGCGGACATCCAGCTGCGTTGCTTCGAATACCGGGAGAGCCGAAGCGGGAAATGGGCAAAGACCTTCCTTGAGGGCTTCAGCGGCGTCCTGATCACAGACGGATACAGCGGTTACAACAAGGTTCAGGATGCAAAACGCGCAGGCTGCTGGGCACATATGCGCAGGAAGTGGCTGGAAGCGATGCCAGAAGGTGCCGATGCAAAGACCTGCAAGGCTTCGGAGGGCTATGAGTTCTGCAACCGGCTGTTTGAGTTGGAACGCCAGTTTGAAAAGCTGACCGCAGAAGAACGTCTCAGGCAGCGCAAGGAGAAGTCAGGCCCGGTTCTGGAAGCATACTGGAAATGGCTGAATACGATTCCCCGTTCCACAGGCAAGCTGAAGGACGCTGTTACCTATGCGCAAAACCAGAAGGCATACCTGAGTGCGTTTCTTGAGCATGGCGAGATTGAAATCAGCAACAACCAGGTAGAAAACGCCATCCGCCCCTTTGTCATTGGCCGGAAGGGATGGCTCTTTGCTGATACGCCCCAGGGCGCGGAAGCGAGTGCAATCATCTACTCGCTGATGGAAACGGCAAAAGCCAATCACCTGCGGCTGGACGACTATCTGCTCCATCTGCTCAGCCTATTGCCTGAGCGCGCAGAGCAGCGCAAGGACTTTGAGATGGATGATCTGCTTCCCTGGTCAGAAGAAATGAAGTCGTGGTTCTCGGCAGTGTGAGTGCCGGGAACCACGGCTTCCTGTACCGGGGGATTATTGAGCGGTTACTTTTCAACTGCGTGTGTGCCGCGCTATTCAAGTGGAAGGCGCGTTTGCACTGCTGAAAAACGACTTTGGGTTTCGGCGCTTTCTCACCAGAGGCAAAGGCAATATTTGCACGGAGCTGTTTTTCCTGGCCCTGGCGTTTGACCTGAAAAAGCTATGGATGAAGCGGGAACACAACCGGCTTAAAACGCGAGTGTCTCTCAAACTGGTTTCGTAGTGCTCGCAAAAAATGAAGAGTTATCTACATGCGGATCTGTTTTGCGACAGCCCTGGTTTCTTATGCCTCTTTTCGCTTTGGCTGGTTGGTTTTTGACGCTATGCCGCCGTTTTTTTCTTGATTTGTATGCAAAAAGGGCGTGCCGCAGAAGTTGCTTTCTGCAACACGCCCAACCGTCCGGCGGCAAAGCCACCGGATATGAATGAAAGTCGAAGGGGCTGCAGCCCCTCCGACGCCTCTAGGAGGTTTTTTGACAGTCTAAGCGGGAGAGAATTTCTTCTCCCCCGCCCAGGCTGTTAATTGAACAGTTCCTTCACGCGGTCCATAAAGCTCTTCTTGTTTTCATATTCCTTGCCGGTGGTGGAATCCTCAAACTGGCGGAGCAGCTCCTTCTGCTTCTCGGTGAGCCGGCGGGGTATCTCCACCCGCACCCGGACCAGCAAGTCGCCCTTTCCGCCGCCGCGCAGCTGCTGAATGCCGTAGCCCTTCAGCCGCAGCTCCTGATCGTTCTGCGTGCCCTCAGGGATATGATACTTCACCGGGCCCTGCAGGGTGGGGATATCCACATCCCCGCCCAGCGCCGCCTGGGTGAAGGAAATGGGGAATTCATAGCGCAGATCATAGCCGTCCCGGCGGAACAGCTTGTGAGGCTTGACAATAATGTTGATATACAGATCGCCGCTGGGTCCGCCCCGAAGCCCCGGTTCACCTTGACCGTTCATCACAATGGTCTGCCCGTTGTCAATGCCCGCGGGCACCTTCACCGTGGCGGTGCGCTTCACCCGGGTACGGCCGGAACCGCCGCATGCGGTGCACTTATCCTGGATCACCTTGCCCGTGCCGCCGCAGGTGGGGCAGGTGCGCACGGTGACCATAAAGCCGCCGCCGCTGCGCACCTGGCCGGTACCGTGGCAGGTTTGGCAGGTGGTTGGCGACGTGCCGGGCTTGGCGCCTGAACCGCCGCAGGTCTTGCAATTTTCATTCCGATAAAAGTCGAAGGACTTCTCGCAGCCGTTGGCCGCCTCCTCAAATGTGATCCGCAGCTCATAGCGCAGATCCGCGCCCTGCACCGGTCCCTGACGGCGGCTGGTGGTGCCCATGCCTCCGCCGAAGATCTGGTCAAAAATGCTGTCGAAGCCCATGCCCCCAAAGGGGCTTCCGCCAAAGTCCATACCGCCGAAGGGGTTGCCGCCCGCGCCCATGTTCGGTCCGTCAAAGCCGAACTGGTCATACCGGGCGCGCTTGTCGGGATCAGAGAGCACCTCGTTGGCCTCATTCAGCTCCTTGAAGCGCTCCTCGGCGGTTTTATCGTTGGGGTGCAGGTCAGGGTGGCATTCCTTGGCCTTGCGGCGGTATGCCTGCTTGATCTCCTCCGCCGTGGCGTTTTTGCCGACCCCCAGCACCTCATAATAATCACGTTTCTGTGCCAATGTTCATCCACCTCACAACCCATGTGGGGAGTACACAGGCAGGAGCACCTCCGCCCTGGAGATGCTCCTGTCCTTTCCTGTCCCTTATCAGCGCACATCACCCTCGGTGTTCACGGTACCGTCGGGGTTGGTGCTGCCGGAGGCGGGGCCGTCCTGGGGAGGAACCTGGCCTTCGCCGCCCTGCTGCTGGTACAGCTTGCCAAAGATGGCGTACACCTTCTGCGTGAAACCTTCCATGGCGTTCTTGATCTCGTCCGCCTTGCCGCCCTCGCGGACCTTCTTGAAGGCGTCGATCTCGCTCTGGATGGTGTTCTTATCCTCTTCGGAGAGCTTCTCGCCGTTCTCCCGCAGCTGCTTCTCCATCTCGTAGATCAGGCTATCGGCATGGTTGAGGGTTTCCACCTCTTCCTTGCGCTTCTTGTCCTGCTCGGCGTACTGCTCGGCTTCCTTCACCCGCTGGTTGATCTCCTCCTCGGTGAGGTTGGTGGAGGCGGTGATGGTGATCTTCTGCTCGTTGCCGGTGGCCTTATCCTTGGCGGACACGTTCACGATGCCGTTGCGGTCAATGGAGAAGGTAACCTCAATCTGCGGCACGCCGCGGGGCGCGGGGGCAATGCCGGTGAGCTGGAAGCGGCCCAGGGACTTGTTGTCATAGGCCATCTGCCGCTCGCCCTGGAGCACGTTGATCTCCACGGTGGTCTGCCCGTCGGCGGCGGTGGAGAACACCTGGCTCTTGCTGGTGGGGATGGTGGTGTTGCGGTCGATCAACCGGGTGAAGATGTGGCCTTCCGTCTCCAGACCCAGGGACAGGGGCGTCACATCCAGCAGCAGCACGTCCTTGACCTCGCCGCCCAGCACGCCGCCCTGGATGGCCGCGCCGATGGCCACGCACTCGTCGGGGTTGATGCCCTTGAAGGGCTCCTTGCCGGTGACCTTCTTCACCGCTTCCTGCACCGCAGGGATACGGGTGGAGCCGCCCACCAGGATGATCTTGTCAATCTGATCGTAGGTCAGGCCCGCATCGCTGAGCGCCTTGCGCATGGGCTCGATGGTGGCATCCACCAGGTCGCGGGTCAGCTCCTCAAACTTGGCCCGGGTGAGAGTCATGTCCAGGTGCTTGGGGCCGGTGGCGTCGGCGGTGATAAAGGGCAGATTGATGTTGGCGGTCATGGTGCCGGACAGCTCAATCTTGGCCTTCTCCGCAGCCTCCTTCAGGCGCTGATAGGCAATGCGGTCCTGCTTCAGGTCGATGCCGTTCTCCTTCTTGAAGCTGTCGGCGATGTAGTTGATGATCCGTTCGTCAAAGTCGTCGCCGCCCAGGCGGGTGTTGCCGTTGGTGGCCCGCACTTCAAACACGCCGTCGCCGATATCCAGGATGGATACGTCGAAGGTGCCGCCGCCCAGGTCATATACCAGAATCTTCTGGTTGCCTTCCTTGTCCAGGCCATAGGCCAGGGACGCGGCGGTGGGCTCGTTGATAATACGCATAACCTCCAGCCCGGCGATGCGGCCGGCATCCTTGGTGGCCTGGCGCTGGCTGTCGTTGAAGTAGGCAGGCACGGTGATGACCGCCTGGGTGACGGTCTCGCCCAGATACGCCTCGGCGGACTCCTTCATCCGGGTCAGAATCATGGCGCTGATATCCTGGGGGGTATATTCCTTGCCGTCAATGTTCACCTTGTGCGCGGTGCCCATTTCACGCTTGATGGAAATCACGGTGCGCTCGGGGTTAGTCACCGCCTGGCGCTTGGCCACCTGACCCACCAGACGCTCGCCATCCTTGGTGAAGGCCACCACGGACGGGGTGGTGCGGCTGCCCTCCGCGTTGGGGATTACCACGGGCTTGCCGCCTTCCATGACCGCCACACAGCTATTGGTAGTACCTAAGTCAATACCGATGATCTTGCTCATAATCCATGTCCTCCTTATAAACACCATTCCGCTTTGTTGGATGTTTTCATTCTTTATGGGAAAAGGGGCCGGGCCCCTGATCCGTCCTGTTTAGTCGGGCACAACCTTGACCATGGCGTGCCGCAGCACGTGATTGTCCAGCTGATAGCCCTTTTGGAACACCTGGCACACCGTGCCGGGTTCTCCTTCCTCGGGAGCGCCCTGCATCAGGGCGTTTTCCAGGTTGGGGTCAAATTTCTCCCCCAACCGGTCGATGGGGGTGATGCCCTGCTTCTGGAACACGTCGCTGAGCTGGCGAAGCACCAGCCCCACGCCTTCCCGCAGCTGGGCGTCGGGGGATTCCTTGGCCGCGTCCACGGCCCTTTCCAGATTATCCATCACCGGCAGCAGCACCGCCGCCAGGGACCGGATGCCCTCCTTGTAGGCGTCCGCCCGAACGGATTCGTTGCGCCGGCGGAAGTTGTCAAAGTCAGCCTGCACGCGCTGGGCCAGGTTCAGGTATTCCTCAGCCTGGGCCTTGGCGGCGTCCAGTTCCTCCTGGGTGGGGCCGGCGGGAGAGGTTTCCTGCTCCTCCTGGGCGGGGATCTCCGCCTCCTGGGCGTCCTCCCAGGCCTGCTGCTCCATCTCCATCTGCATTTTCTCCTTTTTGTCCATTCGGCTCATGTCGTTGCCTTTCTCCTGCTATGGGCTAAACGTTATCTTCCTCGTCCTGCAGCATGCGGCTGAGCTGCTGGCCCATGGTACCCAGGATGGACAGCACCTTGCTGTACTGCATCCGCGTGGGACCGATGATGCCGATGGTTCCCTTTTGCCCTCCCCCGGACTGATAGGTGGCGGTGACGATGGAACAGTCCACCATTTCCGGCACCCCCGTCTCCGGGCCAATGCGCACGGTAAAGGCCATCTCGCCCTGGCTGGCGATGATTTGCGCCAGCTTATCCCGGGTTTCCATCAGGGTAAGGAAATTCCGCGCCTTTTCCACGTCGCTGTATTCCGGGTAGCTGAGCATGTTGCTGCTGCCGCCCACGGCCACATGGCTCATGGGCTTTTTCTCGGCGGCGTTGAGGAGCTGATGAACCCCGGCCAGCACCGCCTCGTTGCGCTGCATCCGGCGGCTGATCTCCGGGATGCGCGCCCCCGCCTCCCGCAGGGTCATGCCTGCAAGCTCCTGGGTGAGCATGCGGGAGATGGCGTAGAGGGTGTCGCTGTCCAGCTGGTCGGATACGCGAATCACCGTATCCCGGACGATGCCGCTGTCCGTAACGATGACCACCAGCGCGCTCACCGCGCTGACGGGCACCAGCTGCAGCGTGCGAATGCGGGGCTCCGGCCCTTTGGGTGGCAGCACCACCGCCGTGTAATGGGTCAGGCTGGAGAGCACCTGGGCCGCGTGGTCAATCACGTCGCCCATCTGCCGCACCCGGCCCTGGAAGTGCTCTCGCACGGTGATCACGTCCGCGGAAGGTATCCTCCCCCGCTTCAGCAGCTCATCCACATACAGCCGGTACGCCTTGGCCGAGGGAACCCGTCCCGCCGATACGTGGGGCTGGTCCAAGTAGCCCAGCTCCTCCAGGTCGCTCATCTCATTGCGGATGGTGGCCGAGCTCAGCCCCATGTCGTATTTCTTGGAAATTGTCCGGGAGCCCACGGGCACCGCCGTTAGAATATAGTCGTCAATGATCGCCTGCAAAATACGAAGCTTTCTTTCGTCCATCTCCATGGATCGCTCCCTCCTTTCGGGGGTTGTTAGCACTCGATGGACGTGAGTGCTAACTACGTGACTTAAGATAGCACCGACATGAGAAAATGTCAAGGGTTTCCGCAGCTTTTTTTGATGAAATTTTTATGAACGTTCCGGCAGCCGCGGCTTTGTGCTTCCTGGTGGGCATAACGCCGGTTGACACCGCCCCCGCGTGCCGATATAATGAAGAAAAACCACCGGCTTGCGATTCCCATCCATTTTTGAAATGAGGTTGATTCGTTTGGATGCGCTACGATCCAATCCTTTGCGGACCCGGGCCGATCTAGCCCGGGCCGCGGCGGAGATCATTCGCCCCACCCTTTCCTGCCTCAGCCCCGGCAAAGCCCGCATGATCGCCGGCTACGGCTCCGCCCACTACGCCGAGGATGTGGCGGGCATGGAGGGCTTTTCCCGCGTGCTGTGGGCGCTGATTCCGTTGATGGCCGGCGGCTGCCCGGAGGCGGACGCCTTCTGGCCCCTGTGGCGGGAAGGGCTTGCCCACGGCGTGGACCCGGAAAACCAGGAATACTGGGGGGATATCGGGGACTTTGACCAGCGCATGGTGGAAATGGCCGCGCTGGGGGTGGGGCTCTGCCTGGCGCCTGAACGCTTCTACGGGGAGCTTCCGCCCTGCCGTCAGGCGGACCTGTGCCGTTGGCTGGGACAGATCAACGCCTATGACATGCCCAAGAACAACTGGCGCTTTTTCCGCATCCTGGTAAACCTGGGCCTGCGCCGGGTGGGCCAGCCCGTGGACGAAGAGCGCATGCAGGAGGACCTGGCGCTGCTGGAAAGCCACTATGTGGGCGACGGCTGGTACTTTGACAAGGCCACCCAGCGGGACTACTACACCCTGTGGGGCTTCCATTTCTACAGCCTGATTTACGCGGCGGTGATGGGCCGGGAAGACCCGGAGCGGTGCGCCCGGTTTGTGGAGCGCGCACAGCGAATCGCTCCCCGGTTCGCCTGCTGGTTCGACGGTGCGGGCCGCGCTCTCCCCTATGGCCGCAGCCTCACCTACCGCTTTGCTCAGAGCTCCTTCTGGGCGGCCATGGCCTTTGCCGGGGTCACCGCGGAAGGGCTGGGCTGGGGGGAAATCAAGGGCCTGCTGCTGCGCAACCTGCGCGCCTGGCTCCAGCTGCCCATCTTCGACCGCAGCGGCCTGCTCACGGTGGGCTACGGCTACCCCAACCTGTGCATCTCCGAGGGCTACAATGCCCCCGGCTCCCCCTACTGGGGGCTGAAGGCCTTCTTTGCCCTGGCGCTGCCGGAGGATCATCCCTTCTGGCAGGCGGAGGAAAAGCCCTACGCGCCGCCCCTCCGCTTCCTGGACAGGCACGTGCGCCTACTGCTCACCCGGGATGCGGAAAACCGGCAGGTGGTAGCCTATACCGCGGGAAACCACGCCTACGAGCACATGCACGAGGACGAGAAATACGAAAAGTTCGCCTACTCCACCCACTTTGCCTTCTCCGTGGTCAAGGAAGCCTCCACCCTGCAAAAGGGAGCTTATGACTCCATGCTGGCGGTGAAGCGCCAGGGCCGGGATCTGTGGCATGCCCGCAGCGGCTGCGAAAGCTTCACCCTGGAGGAGGATCAGCTGCGCTTCATCTGGCGGCCCATGGAGGGCGTGACCATCCGCACGGCCATCGCGCCGCTGGGCATGTGGCACGTGCGCAAGCATGTGATCCATAGCGAATATCCCCTGGAGGCCGCGGAAGGCGCCTTTGCCGTACCCAAGGATTGGGCGGGAGCGCGCCCCTGCGACCGGATCCGCAGCCGGCAGGCGGCGGAGGCAGGCTTTGCCGCGGCCTACGGCCAGCGGGGTTCCAGCGCCATCTACGCCTTGACAGGCTACGCGGAGGGCCAGGTCATTCAGGTGGAGTGCAACACCAATCTGACGCATCCCCGCACGGTGCTCCCCACCCTGCTGGCGCAGCTGCCGCCAGGGGAAAGCACGCTATGCTGCGCCGTCTTCTGCGATACCGGCGCCATGCTCCCCGACCAAATTCCACAGGAGGTGCTTGACATTGCCCATGGACTATAAGGCAACCCTGCAACGCGCCGCGGAAAAATTCCGCGCCTCCGCGGCCCTGGCCGCCGCGGAAGGGCTGATTCCCTACAAGAGCGAGGAGGGCCGCTGGATTCCCTCCCCCTATGACGGCAATAGCTGGTGGACCGGCGGCTTCTGGCCGGGGCTCATGTGGCAGTGCTACGCCGCCACCCAGGACGAGGCCTTCCTCTGCGAGGCCCGCCGCACGGAGGAACTGCTGACCGCGGAATTCCGCCGCTTCACCTTCCTCAACCATGACGTGGGCTTCATGTATTTGCTCTCCTGCGGCGCGGACTGGAAGCTCACCGGCGACGCGCAGGCCCACACGGACACCCTGCACGCCGCCAACTTGCTCATGGGTCGGTTCAACCCCGTGGGATATATCCGGGCCTGGAACGGCCAGACCCAGCTGGGCTACGCCATCATCGACTGCATGATGAACCTCTCCCTGCTGTTCTGGGCGTCCCGGCAGACCCAGGATCCCCGCTTTGCCAAGGTGGCCGTCCTGCATGCGGACACCTGCGCCCGGGAGTTTCTCCGCCCGGACGGTTCCGTAAGCCACATCATCGAGTTTGACCCTGAAACCGGCAAGCGGGTGAAGGAGCATCCCGGCCAGGGCTATTGCCTGGGCTCCAGCTGGAGCCGGGGACAGGCCTGGGGGCTGTACGGCTTCACCCTGGCGCACTTGAACACACAGGATCCCCGCTACCTGGAGGCGGCGGAGAAAATTGCCGGGTACTTCCTGGCGCACATCCGTCCCGACGGATTGACGGACTGCGATTTCTGCCAGCCCGCCGGAGAGGAGCGCATCGACAACATCGCCGGAGCCGTGGCAGCCTGCGGGCTGATGGAGCTGGCCAAGCTCACCGGAAAGCAGGCCTACCAGCAGGGGGCGCTGCGGCTGGTGGACGGCCTGCTGACCCATTGCTGCGACTGGACGCCGGCACGCCTGGGCCTGCTGACCCACTGCACCGCCAGTTATCACGACGACGGCGCAGGAAGGCACACCAACATCACCTACGGGGACTACTTCCTGGTGGAGGCGCTGGCCAAGCTCGCCGGATCGGACCCCATGCTCTGGTTATAATCGCCGTCCCGGGGCCGTGCCAGGCTCCGGGGCTTTTTTCCGTGGCGGTCGGCAAACATGACACACTGCTGTCCCGCCCATGCGCTATGCTGGTGGCAAAGGAGGGGCATTCATGAAGATCGACCGGCTCATCGGCATTCTGGCGCTGCTATTGCAGCAGGAGCGGGTCACGGCGCCCCAGCTGGCCCGCACCTTCGAGGTTTCCCGGCGGACCATCCATCGGGATGTGGAGACCCTGTGCAAGGCGGGCATTCCCCTGGTAACCGCCCAGGGGCAGGGCGGCGGCATCTCCATCATGGCGGGGTACCGAATCGACAGCACGCTGCTCACCTCCGGGGACATGCAGGCCATTCTGGCGGGGCTGCGCAGCCTGGACAGCGTCAGCGGCACCAACCGGTATGCCCAGCTGATGGAGAAGCTCTCCGCCGGCTCCTCCACCCTGATGCCCGGCAGTCAGAACCTGCTCATCGACCTATCCTCCTGGTACAAGGATTCCCTGGCCCCGAAGATCGAGCGCATCCGGCAGGCCATGGATGACTGCCGGGAGCTGTCCTTCGCCTATTATGCCCCCGGCGGCAATTCCCATCGGGTCATTGAGCCCTATTACCTGGTCTTCCACTGGTCCAGCTGGTATGTGTGGGGCTATTGCAGCCAGCGGAAGGACTACCGCCTTTTCAAGCTCAACCGCATGGCGGAGCTGGCGCTGGGCCCGGCCTTTGCCAAGCGTTCCGCGCCCCTGCCGGACCTGTCGGACCAGCGTGTTTTCCCCGGGGGCATTCAGGTGAAGGCGCTGTTCGATCCCGCCTGCAAGTGGCGGCTGGTGGAAGAGTTCGGGGAGGAATGCTACCAGGCGCAGCCGGACGGCCGGCTGCTCTTTCAGTGGGAATATACCTACCCGGAAAACCTGCTTACCTGGCTGATGACCTTTCGGGATCAGGTGGAGGTGCTGGAGCCCCGGGCCCTGCGGCAGGAAATCGCCAATGCCTGCCGCCGGATGCTCCGCCGCTACATGGCCGACACGGAAAGCCCCTCCCCCGGCGCCACGGAAACAGACGACACATAAGGAGAGATGCACGCATGCGCTATCCCTGGCTGGACGCTTACCTGCTGCGCAAACGCAGCGTAACCAAGGACCTGCAACCCGACTGGAACTGGATCCGCTACCATGTGGGCGGGCGGATGTTTGCCGCCGTCTGCCTGGACAAGGAGAACATCCCCTATTACATCACCCTGAAGCTGGATCCCCTGGAAGGCGAACTGCTCCGGAAACAGTATGCGGACATCGTTCCCGGCTTCTACTGCGACAAGGTCCACTGGAATTCCGTCAAGCCTGACGGCCAGGTGCCGGACCAGCTGCTGCAACGCATGCTGGATCAATCCTACCACCTGGTGCTGGCAGGTTTCAGCCGCAAGCGCCAGCGGGAGATTCTTGGCCTGAGCAGCTGTGGAGCGGACTGCGCCGCCTGCGACGCCTATCCTGGCCAGTGTCCGGGCTGCAACGCCTGCCAGGGCAAGGTGTTCCACGCGCCCAAGGGCAAAGCCTGCCCCCTGTATGCCTGCGCGGTACACAAGCATCGCCTGGCCACCTGCGCCGCCTGCGCGGAATTGCCCTGCGACCTGTGGCGCGCCACCCGCGACCCAGCCCTGTCCGACGAAGGCTTCCAGAACTCCATCCGTGACCGCGTTCGCCGCCTCCAGGAGATTTGATGCAGGGAAAGGAGCTGTCCCATGGCCTTCGACTACAAAAAAGCATACCAGGACCTGTACCTCCCGCCCCGGCAGCCGCAGATCATCGCCGTGCCGCCCATGACCTTTCTGGCGGTGCGGGGAGAGGGCGATCCCAACGCCCCCGACGGCGCCTATCAGCAAGCCCTGCGCCTGCTCTACGCCGTGGCTTTCACCATCAAGATGAGCAAGCTCCACAAAGCCATCGACGGCTATTTCGACTATGTGATGCCGCCCCTGGAGGGCCTGTGGTGGCAGCCGGGGAGCGATACAATGGACCTCCGGCACAAAGACGGGCTTTGCTGGATCTCCATGATTCGCCTGCCGGATTTTGTCACCCCGGAGGTGTTCGCCTGGGCCGTATCGGAGGCCGCGGCCAGGAAGGGCGGCGACTTTTCCCCGGTGACCTTCTTCCCCTATGCGGAGGGGCTCTGCGTGCAATGCCTGCACCTGGGCCCCTACGACTGCGAACCAGAAACCCTGCGCTCCATGGACGCCTACGCGGCCGGTCAAGGCTACCGGGTGGATCTGGGCGCGGCGCGCTTTCACCATGAGATCTACCTGGGCGATCCCCGCCGCTGCAAGCCGGAACGTCTGAAAACCGTGCTACGGCATCCGCTGCGGCCGGCGGGTACGCCTTGACCCATCCACAAACGAGCGGCGCCAGGGAGCTTCCTGCCCTGGCGCCGCTTTGTATCCATGGTTCACACCGTGGAAGGGTCCGAATCCATCGCCTTTTTGCCCGCTTTCTTCTCCGGCCGGAAGCCACGCCATACGGTGGTGACCGCGCCAAGAATCAGCGTGATGTAGTAGGTAAAAAACCGCCACAACAGCAGCGCCATCAGGCGGATGCCGTCCGGGAAGAGCCCCGAGAAATACAGCGCAAATATGCCCTCCTGCGCCCCGGAAGCGCCAGGCAGCGGCGCATATGCCGCGCTCACATACAGCAGCACCGCCAGGGTGATGATCTGCCAATAACCCGCCTCCGTGAGCTCAAATCCTCGATAGATGAAAAAGGTCACCGTCATCAGGCACAGCAGCTGCACCGTGGCCATGGCCAGCTGTGCCAGCAGTTCCATGGGCCTGCGCCGCAGGGACATAACGCTGCTGTGAAAGGTATCCAGCACATCCTCGCACTTGGTCATCACCGCATCGGGATTTTTGCACAGATGCAGCCGCACCGCCAGGCGAATGCATAGCTTGATGATCCACCACACCAAGCGCTTGTTCACGGCCATGAGCAGCACCAGGCATACGGAAATATCGTTATAGATGTAGCCAAAGATGAGTATCCAGATATTCGACCCCAGCTGCTCGGCTACATATCCCCCGTAGAGAATCCACAGCAGCGTGCTCAGGATCATCAGCATGAACTGGAAGCAGAAAAACTTCACCGTCAGCGCCGAGGTTCCAATGCCGATGGGCACGTCTTTTTTCGTCAGGTAATACACCTGCATGGGCTGTCCGCCCGTAGCGCCGGGGGTGATATTGCTGTAATACGCGCCGCAGATGCTTACATACAGCGCATAGCGCACGGTAATGGGATACCCTTGCCGCTTGAGATAGTAATATATGGAAAGCGCGTCCGACATGATAAAGCCCATATAGGCCAGCGCACAGTAAATCAGCCACTTGGGCGAAACGCTTTTCAGCGCGGTAATCGCGTCGCCCATTTCCTGACCATTCACACCGATGAGCAGCACGATGGCCAGTGTGCCAAAAATCAGTGCAAAATTCAGAATCTTCTTCGTCCGAGGCTTCATAGGCCCTCCCGAGATTGCTTCACATTCGGTTTAGTATATCACATTCCCCCGCTTTTCCGCAAGGGTTTCCCCCCTTGGCGAAAGGTTAGAAAATGCTGTAAAAATCGCCAGAAAAAAGCGCGCCCCGGATGAACTCTGAGGCGCGCCTGGCAAATGAGCAATCAGAACTTCAGCGGATTCACACGGACGGAGGGGCCCATGGTGCTGCTCAGGTACAGGGACTTCACATACGTGCCCTTGGCAGCGGCGGGCTTCGCCTTGATGATGGCGTCCATCAGCGCGTTCAGGTTCTCCACCAGCTTCTGCTGGCCAAAGGAAACCTTGCCGATGGGGCAGTGCACAATGGCGGTCTTGTCCACGCGGTACTCCACCTTACCGGCTTTGATGTCGGTAATGGCCTTGGTCACGTCCATGGTAACCGTGCCGCTCTTGGGGTTGGGCATCAGGCCCTTCGGGCCCAGGATACGGCCGATGCGGCCCACCAGGCCCATCATGTCGGGGGTGGCCACGCAGACGTCAAACCCGAACCAGTTCTCCTGCTGGATCTTGGCGATCATTTCCTCAGCGCCCACGAAATCCGCGCCGGCGGCCTCGGCCTCCTTGGCCTTGTCGCCCTTGGCAATGACCAGCACGCGGATGGTGCGGCCCGTACCATGGGGCAGCACCACAGCGCCACGGACCTGCTGGTCCGCGTGGCGAGGATCAACGCCCAGGCGAACGGAAATCTCGACGGTCTCGTCAAACTTGGCCTTGCTGGTCTTCAGCACCAGGTCGGCGGCCTCTTCAGGGTCATACTGCTTCAGGGCTTCGATCAGCTTTGCGCTGTCGGTATACTTCTTGCCATGCTTCATGATATTCTTTCCTCCCATGTGGTATTAGCGGCGCTTCGTCCTCCCACATTGATCGGGGGTCTTGCCCCCAGGATCCGGAACCTAAGCGCTCCGGCTCTTCGCGTCACTCTTCCACGGTCACGCCCATGCTGCGGGCGGTGCCGGCCACCATGCTCATGGCAGCCTCGATGCTGGCGGCGTTCAGGTCGGGCATCTTCGTGGTTGCGATCTCGCGGACCTGCTCCTTGGTCAGCTTGCCAACCTTGTCACGGTTGGGGCGGCCGCTGGCGGACTCAATGTTCAGGGCCTTCTTAATCAGCACAGGAACAGGAGGAGTCTTGGTGATGAAGGTGAAGGTACGGTCGGAATACACGGTGATCACCACAGGGATGATCAGGCCCGCCTGCTTGGCGGTGCGCTCGTTGAACTCCTTGCAGAAGCCGGGAATGTTCACGCCGTGCTGGCCCAGCGCAGGACCGATAGGCGGTGCAGGATTCGCCTTGCCGGCCGGAACCTGCAGCTTGATGTAGGCAGAAACTTTCTTTGCCATGGAAATGGCACCTCCTAAAAAATGTGGTCATGGCGAAAGTGCGTGCACTTTCTCCCACTGCCCCGCCCCCGGGGCGGACAAACATGCGGATGCGACTCCGCTGCTTCACCGCCTGCGGCGGTGTTGAAGCCTTATCAACCTGAAGAATGCGCGCGGAGAATCCCCCTGCAGGCCAGCGGCGATCACTTGGTGATCTTTTCCACCTGATCCAGGTCCACCTCAACGGGCATCTCCCGGCCAAGGAACATCTGCACCTTTACCGTGAGCTTGTCGCGGATGGTATCCACATCCTCCACAATGCCGCTGAAGTTTTCCAGGGGGCCTGAGAGAATGCGCACTTCCTCGCCAATGGCAACGCCAAACTCGACGCTCTTCGCTTCGGTGTTGAGCATCATCTCCACCTCCGCGTCCGTTAGCGCCACCGGCTTGCTGTCCGGACCCACAAAGCCCGTCACGCCCCGGGTGTTCCGCACCACATACCAGCTTTCGCTGGTCTCGATCATGTGCACCAGCACATAGCCGGGGTACACCTTGCGCTGCGTCTTCACCCGTTTGCCATTCTTGATTTCGATGACATCCTCCACAGGCACTCTGACGTCGAAGATCAGATCCTGCATGCCGTTGTTTTCAACGGATTTCTCCAGGGTGTCCTTTACCTTGTTCTCATACCCCGAGTAGGTATGCACCACATACCAGCAGGGCTCCTTGCTCTTTTCGGTCATGTTCCTTCTCCTATGCCACGGATTACAGCACCAGCAGCCTCACCAGCGCCGATGCGCCCATGTCGAGCAGGCTGATGATCAGTCCCAGGACGACCATGAACACCAGCACGACCACGGAATAGGTTATGAGCTTGCGCTTGGTTGGCCAAGTCACCTTTTTCAGCTCGTAGCCCATGTTCTTGAAGGGCGTAGCGATACGCTTGGGCAGCTTGGCCCACCAGCTAATGAACTTCTTCCACTTGGAATCAGGGGTCTTCTTCGCGGCGGCCTTGTCAGGCTTCGCGGCGACCGTCTTATTCTCATCTGCCATTTTTTTCACATCCTCACCGTATTGGTAGCGGTTATTTCGTTTCGCGATGAGCGGTGTGTTTCTTGCAGAAAGGGCAGTACTTCATAAGCTCAATGCGATCCGGGGTGTTCTTCTTGTTCTTCATGTTGTTGTAGTTGCGCTGCTTGCACTCCGTGCAGGCAAGGCACACCTTTTGACGAGCGGCGTTAGCCACGCTGGACACCTCCTGCCTGTATGCATTGTTGCTCCCCTGTTTTTTTCAAAGAAACAGGGCGATCCCATCCGGCATATTGCAGCCGGATGGGGATAAGAACTTACTCAATCACCTTGGCCACGACGCCGGAACCAACCGTGCGGCCACCCTCGCGGATAGCGAAACGCAGGCCCTGCTCCAATGCGATGGGGGTGATCAGCGTGATCTCCATGTCGATGTTATCGCCAGGCATCACCATTT
>DBFBGQ010000013.1:0-23494 GCA_048201975.1 Candidatus Egerieenecus sp.
ACCTCTGGTTGACCGAATTTGCCTCCTCGAAAAAGTGGCCTCCGCCACTTTTTCGACACGCTGAGGCCGCGCCGGAATTTCTTGCTCCCGGCGCGGCCTTTCCTGTGCTGAAAAATGCGAAATTTTCCTGCGTGCCCTATGCCAATGAAACTTGCGGCCCCTCAGCTTGCAAGGATTTGATCCAGCATGGGGCCCGAAGGGGAAGGCGGGCGCGCCTTTTCCCGGCGCGCTTCCTTGCCCATGTTACAGCTTGGCCAGCTCCTTGAAAATGCCCTTGTTGGCCTGGTAGAGTGTGTGGAAGACCTGGTAAACCCGCTGGTACTGGGGCACGTTTTCCGGGATGGGCTGCTGGGCGGGGTTCACATGGATCATCTCCCGGCAAGCCTCCTCCACGGAGGGGTACAGCCCCGCGCCCACCCCGGCCAGGATGGCCACGCCCAGGGCCGGGCCCTCGGTGTTCACGGTGGTGGCCACCGGGCAGTCAAACACGTCCGCCAGCATCTGCCGCCAGAAGGGGCTCTTTCCGCCGCCGCCGCAGGCCAGCATCTGCGCGGGCTGCACGCCCATGCCGGAGAGCACGTTCAGGCAATCCTTCAGGGAATAGGTCACGCCCTCCATCACCGCCCGGAGCAGGTCCCGGCGCTGGTGCATGCCGCTGAGGCCGAAGAACATGCCCCGGCAGTCCGCGTCCAGGTGCGGGGTGCGCTCGCCCATGAGGTAGGGGGCGTAGAGCAGCTTGTTGGCGCCGATGGGGCTCTGGGCGGCCTCCTGATTCATGAGGTCGTAAGCGTCCACGCCCATGGAAGCGGCGGCTTCCTTCTCGGCGGCGCAGAAGTTATCCCGGAACCACTTCAGGGAGAAGCCCGCGGCCTGGGTCACGCCCATGACATGCCAGGCGCCGGGCACGGCGCAGCAGAAGGTGTGCACACGGCCCTGGGGGTCGATGGACAGCTGACTGGTGTGGGCGAACACCACGCCGCTGGTGCCAATGGTGGTGAAGGCCTTGCCGTCCTCCACCACGCCGGTGCCCACGGCTGCGGCGGCGTTGTCCCCCGCGCCGCCCACCACCACGGTGCGCTCCGTCAGGCCGGTGAGGGCCGCCGCCTCCGCGTTCACGTGGCCGGTGACCTCGCAGGATTCATAGACCTTGGCCAGCAGCCCGGGGTCGATCTCCAGCTTCTCCAGCATTTCCGCGCTCCAGCAGCGGTGAGGCACATCCAGCAGCTGCATGCCGCTGGCGTCGGAAACCTCGGTGGCGTAGTCCCCGGTGAGCTTGTAGCGCACGTAATCCTTGGGCAGCAGGATATGCCGGCACCGGGCGTAGATCTCCGGCTGGTGGTTGCGCACCCACAGGATCTTGCTGGCGGTGAAGCCCGTTAGCGCCGGGTTGGCGGTGATCTCAATGAGCCGCTCCGCCCCCACCCGGCGGGTCATTTCGTCGCACTCCGCCTGGGTGCGCTGGTCGCACCAGATGATGGAGGGCCGCAGCACCTCCCCCGCCTCGTCCAGCATCACCAGGCCGTGCATCTGCCCGGAAATGCCCAGGGCCGCCACGTCCCCCGCGTCCACTCCGCTCTTGCCCAGCACCCCGCGGATGGTTTCCACCGCCGCGCGCCACCAGTCCGCCGGGTCCTGCTCCGCCCAGCCGTTCTGCGGCTGCGCCATGGGATACTCCACCGTGGCCGAGGCCATGGCCCGCCCCGCCTGGTCGAACAGCACCGTTTTTGTGCCCGATGTGCCTAAGTCAATGCCCAATACGTATTTCATTGCCGCGTTGCCTCCCGTTATGTCGCTCTTGTCTGCGCGTTGCCCCCGCCCGCCCTGTTGCATCTGGGCTGCGTGTCCGGGCACATTCTTCTCCTCGTATTATAACTTCCCAGAAGGGGGAAGTCAAGCCGCGCCCCCTTGACAGACGCGGGGAAGCGGGTACAATAAAAGGCAGAAAGACCCAGGAAAAGCAAAGGAGGCACACACCCATGAGCATCACCACGCGGGCCTTTGGGCAAACGGCCCAGGGCGAAACGGTAACCCAATACATTCTGACCAACCGCGCCGGCGCCACGGTGAAGCTGATCAACTATGGCGCAAACCTGACCAGCCTGACGGTACCGGACCGGGAGGGCAAGCTGGCGGACGTGGTAACGGGCTTTGACACCCTCGAGGGCTACCTGAAGCCCCACGGCAGCATGGGGGACACCATCGGCCGGTACGGCAACCGCATCGCCAAGGGACGCTTCACCCTGGACGGGGTGACCTATCAGCTGGCCATCAACAACGGGGAGAACCACCTGCACGGGGGCCTGGTAGGCTTCAGCGCCAAGGTGTGGCAGGGCACGGCCACGGAGGGCGAGGGGCAGGACAGCGTCCGCTTCCACCTGGTGAGCCCCGACGGGGACGAAAACTATCCCGGCACGCTGACCGTGGACGTGACCTACACCTGGACCGACGCCTGCGACCTGATGATCCACTACGAGGCCGTGACGGACAAGGCCACCCACTGCAACCTGACCAACCACACCTATTTCAACCTGGCGGGGCATGACCATGGCACCATTCGGGACCATGTGCTGTATATCGACAGCGACTGCGTCACCGCCACGGACGCGGGGCTGATCCCCACGGGAAGCTATCTGCCGGTGGCGGGCACGCCCTTTGACCTGCGGGACGGCATGCTGGTGGGCGACGGCCTGGACCAGGCGGCGGACTTCCCGCCCATGGCGGGCCCCGGCGGCTATGACCACAACTTCGTGCTGCACAAGGGCCGGGCCATGGGCGCCTTCGCCACCCTGTACCACCCGGAATCCGGCCGCTCCATGGAGTGCCTCACCGACCTGCCCGGCGTGCAGCTCTACACCGCCAACACCACCGACATCTCCGGCGGCAAGGGCGGCGCGCACTACGGCCCCCACTGCGCGCTGTGCCTGGAGACCCAGTGCTACCCCGACTCCCCCAACCATCCCGCCTTCCCCTCCACGGTGCTCCGCCCTGGGGAGAAGTACGACACCACCACCATTTACGCCTTCCGGGTGGAACCCCCGGAGGATGAAGAGGCGTAACACAGGCGCTATGCAGAGGGCCGCGCACTCCTTTTGCCGGGGTGCGCGGCCCTTCAAGCATCGCCCGGGGTGGCTGCGCATGCCGGCCCTTCTCAGCCGAAACAAGCGGCCAAGCGCCGCGACAATGAAAGCTGCGGAACGATCCGGAAAGCGTCCCCAGGGAAGCAGGCAGAAAGCCCTTTTTTGCGCAACCCGATGACAAAGCGCGGAAGATTTGTTACAATAAAACCGTTATTTTACCGAAGACAAGGGGGCGCGGCATGAACGTGCATGAGGGACACCGGCAGCGTATGCGGGAGCGGTTCCGCCGGGAAGGTCTGGAGGGCTTTGCGGATCACGAGGTGCTGGAATTGCTGCTCTTCGACTGCATCCCTGCGCGGAACGTGAATCCCCTGGCTCATGAGCTGCTGGAGACGTTCGGCTCCCTGCATGGCGTGCTGGAGGCGCGGGTGGAGCAGCTGATGACCGTGCCCGGCGTGGGCGAGCGCACGGCGGTGCATCTCTCGTCCCTGCTGCCGGTGTTCCGGCGCTATCAGCAGAGCGTCTGCGCCGACCGGAAGCGGATCCAGAACCGCAGCCAGGCCATGGCCTATTGCCTGGCTTTGCTTTCCGGCTGGCGCACCGAGCGCTTTTATCTGCTGAGCCTGAACGCGGACATGGAGCTGATGGGCACCCGGCTCATCGCCCAGGGCAGCCTGACGGAGGTCAGCGCCTATCCCCGGGCGGTGGTGGAGGCCGCCCTGAACCACAACGCCCACAGCGTGGTATTCTGCCACAACCATCCCGGCGGCTCGGTGCAGCCATCGGCGGACGATATCCAGACCACCCTGCTGCTGCAGAGCATATTGGAGCCCATGGGCATCGCGGTGCTGGACCACATCATCGTGGCCGACGGGCAGACCTACAGCATGATGCTCCAGGGGGACCTGAATGCTGATGCGCTGCTCAGCCGCCTGCCCATAGGGGTGCGCACCCTGGTGGCCGCGGACAGCACCGGGCGGCTGCTCCCGCGAAAGAAGAAACGCATCAATCCTGCATCGGAGGAATAAGGTACCATGAAGAAACCGCATGGAAGGGGATACCGGCTGCTGATGCTGCTATGGATACTGCTGCTAACTGGGCTCATCCTGATTCTGGGGGTGGTGGGGCACGTGTGCTGGCTGCAAAATCATGTGCCCCAGGATATGCCCTATGACGCCATTGTGGTGCTGGGAGCGCAGGTGAAGGCGGACGGAGAGCTGTCCGTGCAGCTGCAGCAGCGGCTGGACGCCGCCTATGACGCCTGGGAGAAAGCCCCCTGCCTGGTGGTGACCTGCGGCGCCCAGGGGGAAAACGAGCCCGCCCCCGAGGGGCAGGTGATGCGGGAATACCTCATCGGCCGCGGGATTCCCGCGGAGCAGGTGCTGGCGGAGACCACCTCCTACAACACCCGGCAAAACATTGAAAACGCCGCGGCGCTGCTCCAGGATTATCCGGTGGAAAGCGTGCTCATCGTCACCAGCGACTACCACCTGCCCCGGGCGATGGCCCTGGCCAGGGACCAGGGGCTGCAGGCGTCGGGCATCGGCAGCGCCACCTTCCCCCAGTACTGGATTAAAAATTACTTCCGGGAGGCGCTGAGCTGGCTGAAATACTGGGGCCAGAAGTACCTGCACCTGCCCCTGGAGTGAAATGGGAGCGCTATGGAAAGCAAGCAAATCTATGAACGCCTGGCCCAGTGCGGCATTCCCGCCACGGAGGAGCTGGCCCAGGGGCTGGGGGTTTACCACCGCCTGCTCCTGGACTGGAACGCACGCATGGACCTTACCGCCGTTACCCAGGAGGACGAGATGCTGGACCGCCACTATGTGGACGCCCTCTCCCCCCTGGCCCGGCCCGGTCTGCTGCCCCGGACGGGCTCGCTCATCGACGTGGGCACCGGTGCGGGCTTTCCCGGCCTGCCCCTGGCCCTGGCCTGTCCCGGCCTTCAGGTGACGCTATTGGACGCCCAGCAGAAGCGCCTGAACTTTCTGGAGGCGGTGGTCCGGGAGCTGGGGCTCACCAACGTGACCCTGTGCCACAGCCGCGCCGAGGACGGCGGGCGCAACCCCGCCCTGCGGGAGAGGTTCGACGTGGCCGTGGCACGGGCGGTGGCCGCCCTGCCCGTGCTGGCGGAGTACCTGCTGCCCTATGTACGGGTGGGGGGCATGGCCCTTTGCTGGAAGGGCCCCGCCCTGCGCCAGGAGCTGGAGGCCGGCAGAGCCGCCGCTAGGCTGCTGGGGGGCCGGGTGGAGGAGCCCCTCCCCGTGACCTTTCCCGGCCGGGACTGGGAGCACCTGCTCCTGCCCATTCGCAAATGCGAAAAAACCCTTCGCCAATATCCGCGAAAAGCCGGCACGCCCGGCCGCTCGCCCCTGGGATCAACGGACAAAACCCGGCCCGATTCTCCCTGAAAAGCAAAATAACGCCCCCTTTTTCCCCTGCCGCGTCCCGAAGAAAGGCGAACGATTCCTTTCGCGGGCCGGCAGGGGTTTGCTTTGCGGGGGCGAAATCCTGTTGCAAGAGCGGCGCGCTTTCCGCCCTCGCGGCAGGGGGAGGCCGTCGGGGGTCGGAAAGGCGCCGCTCCCAATCCACGCCGCGCATTGCGCGGGAGAGGAGGCGGCGCTTTCGTGCAGTTTTCGGAAACGGCGCTGTGCAGCCGGCAGGTATGCTGGCTGCCCATGAGCAGCATTACCCCCCGGACCGATCACGCCTTCGGTCAAGAAGAGAGCCGTTCCCTGCAGGAGCTGACCGCATCCATTCAGCGCTACGGGCTACAAAATCCCATTACGGTGCAGGCGCAGGGGCTGGGCAGGTACGTCATCGTGTCCGGGAACAGGCGGTACCTGGCCTGCCGCATGGCGGGCTACACCCACGTGGACGCCATTGTGCTGCCCGCCGTCGGGCCCGACTGCACCGACCGCGCCCTGCTGGAGCGCCTGACCCGGGAGCATCTGCATTACCTGGAGGAGGCGGATATCTGCCACCGGCTGGCCGAGGACGGCTTCACCAAGGAGCAGCTGGCCCGCTGCCTGGGCAAGACCTCCGCCCAGGTGGCCCAGAAGCTGCGCTTGGCCGCCCTGGAGCCGGAGCTGCGGGCCTTTCTGGTGGAGAACAACCTCCCCGAGGGCCACGCCCGGGCGCTTTCGAAGCTCCCCGACAAAGCCGGGCGCATGGCCCTGGCGCGGAAGGCCCTGGCGCAAAAGCTCTGCGTCCGGGACCTGGAGCTGCTGGTGACCGCCGCCATTGCCCGCCTGCCCGTACCCCCGCCCATCCGCGGCCGCACCATTTCCCTGATGCGGGACCACCGGCTGTATCTCAACGCCATCCAGTCCATTATTGCCCAGATGCGGGAGGCGGGCATCTCCCCGGAGGTGAGCCAGACCCGCTTCGGGGATTATGTGGAGCTGACCCTGCGCATTCCTGTGCGCAGGGTCAGGCGCGCTGGCGGGCAGGAGGTCAAGTAGCCCGGCGGAGCGCGCCGGCGGCATGGGTGCGGATCAGCAGCCGCTCGTACATCACGGCCATGAGCAGCAGCACCGCCAGCAGGTAGACCGGCAGCAGCGCGATGTCCACATGGTTGGCCAGCAGGCCGAAGGCCGGGGGCATCAGGCAGGAACCGGTGTAGGCGCTGGCCATCTGCACGCCGATCATGGCCTGGGAGCGCTCCGGGCCAAAGTGCTCCGGGGTGCTGTGGATAATGGAGGGGTAGACGGGGGCGCAGCCCAGGCCGATGACGGCCAGGCCCCAGCAGGCCGCCGTCCCGCCCAGGGGCAGCCCCAGCACCAGGATGCCCAGCAGGATCACGCACTCCCCCAGGCGGATCATCTGCCGGTCGTTGAGCTTCAGGGTGAGAAAGCCGCAGACGAAGCGCCCCGCGGTAATGCCCAGGAAGAACAGGCTGGCAAAGCCCGCCGCGGCCTCCTCGCTGACGCCCCGGTTCAGCACCAGGTAGCTGCTGGCCCACAGGCTGGCGGTAAGCTCCAGGGCGCAGTAGCAGAAGAAGGCCACCATGACCTCCCGGGCCCCGGGGATGCGCACCACCTGCCGCAGGGGCATGGGCTTGCCGCCGTTTTCCTCCACCCCGGCGGGGGCGGCATGGCGCTTCCACAGGGGCAGGCTCAGGAACAGCAGCGCCGTGAGCGCCATCTGCATCAAGGCGATGGTGCGGTAGCCCATGTTCCAGCTCTGTCCCCCGGTGAGGGTGTAGCCCATGATATACGGCCCCAGGGACGCGCCGATCCCCCACATGCAGTGCAGCCAGCTCATGTGCCGGCTGGCGTAGTGCAGGGCCACGTAATTGTTCAGGGAGGCGTCCACGCTCCCAGCCCCCAGCCCGTAGGGAATGGCCCACAGGCACAGCGCCAGGTAGCTATGGCTCAGGGAAAAGCCGCCCAGGGCCACCACCGTGAGCAGCACGCTCACCGCCGTGGTCAGTCCCGTGCCGAAGCGCCGGGTCGCCCGGTCGCTGAGCAGGCTGGATACGATGGTCCCCGCGGTGATGATCATCGAAATACCCCCGGAATAGGACACCGGCACCGCGAATTCCTGATACATCACCGGCCAGGCCGCCCCCAGCAGCGCGTCCGGCAGGCCCAGGCTGATAAACGCTAGATAGATGATACCCAACAATAGAGAAACCATGGAAGTATCCTCCTTGCCATAATGGAAAGAAACTCCTTGCTACAAACAAAAAAGAGTTTGAAGAACGTCCCCTTATTCAAAAAACCTTTTCTTCTTTCCCTAACGTATGGGACCCGAAGGTTTCCAAAGGGAAAGGCGGGCATAGCCGCCAGGAAGGTTGCCTTTTCCACCGGAAAAGGCAATCCGCCTACGGCGGACTGGTTGGCTGCGCAAGGCGCAGGCAACCAGCCTCGCGGCAGTGCATGCCCGCCTTTCTCAACCGAAACGAGCGGCGGTACGCCGCGACGATTGAGGTTGCGGAACGATCGGAAAGCCTTTTGGTCGCCTCCGCAGAGGATCAACCTTCTGCACTTGCAAGAATGCATTATGGAGCTTGCAGAAATTGTGAGGTCAAATACTTTGCCGGCAACCTGACGCCTCCCGGAACGCGCTGCGCTCCGGGAGGCGTTGTGGCATATGGGAAAGGCATGAATTTTTGGATGGGATTCCAGGGACGAAATTTCCGGCTTCCCAGCCTGCAAAAGGTTCAGCAGGCAGGGGGCTCGAAGACTTTCGGAGGAAAAGGGAGGCAACCAGCCTTGCGGCTGGATGCGCCCGGCTTTTTCAACCGAAGCCGGCAGCTGCACGCCGGGAGAAAGGCGCTTCCGCCAGCACCTCCGCCCGGCCGCCGGCGCTTCGCGCCTGCGGGTGGGTCACAGGGCGATTTGCCAGTCGCGGCGGGTCAGCTGGGCATAGTGCTGGTAGAGGATGCCGAAGCGGTGGATGTACTTGGGCTTCCAGGGCTTCTCCTTGCCGCAGAAGTGGAGGATGGCCGTGTGCTGCATCACCCAGGACATGTCCCAGCGGCCGCTGCTACGGACCAGGTAACTGCTGTAATTGCGGGCGTCATAGTTCCACAGCACGTCTTCCAGGGGGAGAATCCGCTGGCTGTACATGGCGTTGAGGATGTCCTGGTCCGGCAGGATCAGCTCCCGGCGGTGCTGCTCCACATACCGAAAGATCTGCCGGGGAACGATCTCCCGCCGCCCGGCCTCCAGATCCATCAGCAGCACGCCGGAGTTGAAGTAATCCTGCTCGGTTCCCAAGCGCAGCTGGTTGACGCTGCTGGCAAGCTCCGTTTTGCCCGTGTGGGCGGCGGCGGCAAAGAGATTGCCCTGCAGGTCCGTCTCCCACAGGGGCCGGAGGGGGTTGATGACCAGGGTGTCCGGGTCCAGATAGAGAACCCGCCGGAGCTCCACGGAGAGCAGATGGGGGGCCAGCAGACGGTAGTACATCTCCTTGGGATACTGCCGGGTGACGGGGGCTCCCTGGAACAGGCCGTCCTCCACCCGGACCGGCATCAACGCATACCCGTATGCATCGCACTGCCGGCGAACTCCGTCCAGGGCCGCCTCCGGGATGCCGCTGTGGAGCAGCGCGAGGCCAAAGGTCTCCTGCGGGTTGTTCACCCATAGGGAGGTGAGCAGCACCTGAAGCTGGGGAAGATAGTTCTGGTCCAGCGTGGTCAAAAGGAAAATTGAATCCATACGCGCGCCCCTCCCTGTCGGCGGTTCTTCCGTTCCGGGCATGAAGACGTCCTCTGTTTCAGCACAGGGCCTTTTCGCCAAGCGAATCCAGGCGCCCCTTTAGCGCCGCGTTCCCATGCGGCTGGCCGCCATGACCACCGCGTCGATGCCCAGCAAAATGAGGTAGGAGCTCGCGAAAAAGCGCAGCGTTGCAAGCGTGAACACCGGCCGCAGGCACATCAGGAAGCCCAGGACCAGGCCGATGATATTCAATATCAGCGTGAAGTAGTAAACGCCGTTGCCCGCCACATAGCGAACATGGTTCAGCTGGGTAAGGCGGGAGATGCAGTGGGCGATGAACCAGATGGGGAACAGCACGGTCAGCACCAGAACCCCTGTGCGGGGGTAGATCACCAGGATGATGCCGGACATGACGCTCAGTATCCCGGCGATCAGGGACAGAACGGGACCGAAGCCCGTGTACCGCTCCACCTGAATATACAGGATGATGTCCGCTATGCCCATGACCACGGCGGCCACCCCGTAGGCAAACACCAGGCTGGTCAGGGCAAGATCCGGCTGCGCAAACGCCAGTACCCCCAGCACAATCAGTATGATGCCAATGGCCAGCTCCAGCCAGCCAAATCCCGAACGCCTGCTCATTGCTTTTCGCCTCCCGTCAGGATCGACATGAACTCCTCGCCGGTGATGGTTTCCTTTTCATAGAGGAACTTGGCCAACTCGTCGAGCTTCGCCCGGTTGCTTTCCAGGAGCTTTTTGGCCTTTTCATGCTGGCGCTTCACCAGCTCCACCACCTTCCGGTCAATCTCCCGCTGGGTTTCAGGGGAGCAGGCCAGGGAAGTATCGCCGCCCAGGTACTGGTTGTTGACGGTCTCCATGGCTACCATGTCAAAGTCCTCGCTCATGCCATAGCGGGTAATCATGGCCCGGGCCAGCTTGGTGGCCTGCTCGATATCGTTGGAGGCGCCGGTGGTGTAGGAGCCGAAGACGACCTCCTCGGCAGCCCGGCCGCCGGTGAATGTGGCGATCTTGTTCTCGATCTCTTCCTTTGTCAGCAGGTACTTGTCCCCGCTGTCCACCTGCATGGTGTAGCCCAGCGCGCCGGAGGTGCGGGGAATGATGGTGATCTTCTGCACCGGAGCGGAATTGTCTTGCTTTGCCGCCACCAGCGCGTGGCCGATCTCGTGGTAAGCCACCACCCGCTTCTCATGGTCGGAGAGCACGGCGTTTTTCTTCTGATAGCCGGCGATGACCACCTCGATGCTCTCTTCCAGGTCGGCCTGGTTGACGATGGTGCGCCCGTTGCGCACCGCGCGAAGGGCGGCCTCGTTGATGATGTTGGCCAGCTCCGCGCCGGAGGCGCCGGAAGCCATGCGGGCGATGGTGTGGAGATCCACGTCCGCGGCAGTCTTGATCTTCTTGGCGTGAACCTTCAGGATAGCCTCCCGGCCTGCCAGGTCGGGCAGCTCCACGGGTACCCGCCGGTCAAACCGGCCAGGACGGGTGAGCGCGGGATCCAGGGACTCGGGCCGGTTGGTGGCGGCCAGGATGATGACGCCGGTGTTTTCCTCAAAGCCGTCCATTTCCGTGAGCAGCTGGTTCAGCGTCTGCTCCCGCTCGTCGTTGCCGCCATAGCCGCTGCCGGAGTTGCGCTTCTGGCCGATGGCGTCGATCTCGTCAATGAACACGATGCAGGGGGCCTTCTCCTTGGCCTGCTTGAACAGATCCCGAACCTTGGACGCGCCCATGCCAACAAACATTTCCACAAACTCCGAACCGGACATGGAGAAGAAGGGCACGTTGGCTTCCCCTGCCACCGCCTTGGCCAGCATGGTCTTGCCGGTGCCTGGGGGGCCCACCAGCAGGACGCCCTTGGGCATGGACGCGCCAGCCTCGGTGTACTTCTTGGGGTTGTGGAGATAGTCCACGATCTCCTTCAAACTCTCCTTGGCCTCTTCCTCGCCGGCTACATCGGCAAATTTAATGCCCTTGGTGGATTGGACGTAGACCTTGGCGTTGCTCTTCCCCATGCCGAAGGCCATGGAGTTTTTGCCGCCGGCCTGCTCCATGAGCTTCTTGCTCATGTATTGCCCCAGGCCCACAAAGATGAGCACCGGCAGCACAAACGTCAGCACAAAATTCCAGATGGGCGAAATGGGCTCCTCAATCACGCGGGTAAACTCCGCGCCAGCCTGGTAGAGCCGCGCCGTAAGCGTGGGATCCTCCATGGGCGTAGTCTTGTAGACGATGTTTCCGGTTTTGTCGGTGAACAGAATCTGGGTGTCCTCCACCTGCACCACGCCGATGGTCTGGTCGTCGATCATGTCCATAAAGGTGCCGTAGCCCACCTCTACCACCTGGCTCTGGGTGAATAGAGGCGTGATCAGCAGATTGAACAGCAGAATGATCAGTAGAACGATGCCATAGTAATAGAGCAAAGGTTTCTTGGGCGATTGTACTTCTTTCATGCGGGTCTCCTTCCTTTATTCCCGGTCGGTTAGCTGGGCGTCGATGGCTTCCATGGCGAGCAGCAGCGCCCGATTGGCTGCCTGCACGGCAAAGTCCAGGGCGTACTCTGCCAGGAGGATCTTTTCCTCCGCCCGGTAGTCCGCGTCCTCGCGGTCCACCGCCTGCGCCTCAAGCCCCGCTTTGGCCTTTTGGATGATCTGTTCAATCTCTTCGTAGGTATTGGCCAGCGTTGCGACAACTTCCGCTCGGGACAGCTGCAGTTTCTTTTGCAGGGTCAGCTCCGTCTCCGCGCATTCCTTGGACAAGGCGCTGATCTCCTTCCGAAGCTGCTCATGGCCGGCCGTCTCGCTGAGATGGATGCGGCTGCTTAGCCGGGAAAGCTGATCATCCAATTCGCAGAGTTTGACAGACAGAATCTCATGTGCCACGCTGTTCCTTCCTTTCTCAAGCCCCATAGGAGCTTTCCTTGGGCGCGTGCGCCCGGAGAAAGATTGCCAGGCCTGCCAGCCCCAGCAGCAGGATGACCGCGCACAAAGCCACATGCAGCCCGAAGTACGCGCCCACGCGGTACACGCTGCAGCCCAGATAGCCCCACAGCCCGGAGATCCCCATGACGATGCCCATGATGGGAATCACCGGATACTTCGCCAGCTTGACACAGCAGGCGATGGCGGCTACGGCCAGAACCAAAACCAGTATGGGCATGCCGATGACGCTGTTGAGGCTGAACTCTCCTACGCTTTCCTCCAGGTAGGTCGTGAGCGCATCGTTTTCCGTGGGGAACCACACATAGCCCTGGATGGATACGTTGATCCCCTCGCTCTGCCAGTAGGGGCAAAACTGCAAAACCGCCAGGAGCGCCATCAAAATTGCAAGGAGTATATTGATTGCTTTACAAACAGCCTGTTTCATCATGGATTCCATCCTTTCTGTTTGATTGTCTTGATTGTAAGGCGCGGAAGCGGATGTGTCCATTTGCAGTCATGGCAATGTGTATAGACAAAAGCGCCGGAATGTAAAAGAGCTTTACATTCCGGCGAAACTGTTCATCCATTAAAGCTGCTTTTTCGAGAAAGCGAGTCCGATCTACCAGAGGTTGTCCGAAGTTGTAAGAAATGAAAACCGGAGGGGCCGTTGCCCCTCCGACGCCTCCCATGAGGTTTTCGACAGCCTGAACAAAGCGCCTCGCTTTGTCAACGCGCTGAAACCGGCAAAGTTATTTTTCGCTTTGCGTTTGGGTATCCCTCGTCATCAGGCAATAAACCGTATGGACGATTTCATCCAGGTGTTCTGAGTCCGCCTCCGTCCACTCCCGCAGCAGGCCAAGAACCGCATTGCTGTGGTAGCGCAGAATGAATCTGCCCTCCGCATGGGAACGTGAATCGTAGAAGTTCTTCATTTCCGCTGCCTGGGCGAAGAATTCCTGCATATAGTGGCGCATGAGCTGCTCCAGCTCCGCCCGGTAATTGCTGTCCATGCCGCGCTTGATGCTGGGGAGCATGTTGGTCGCCATAACAAAAAAGCAGCGCAGCCCGTCCTCGGCGCTTCCCTGGGAAAGCACCTTCTGCAGCATCCGGTCGGTTTCTTTTTCAATCATCCAGCGGAACAGCTCCGGAATATCCTCAAAATGATAGTAAAACGCCTGCCGGGTAATGTGGCATTGCTCCACAATATCCTTGACGGTCAGCTTTTTCACATGACGGTCCATCAAAAGTGTCCGCGCAGCTTCGGCAATCAGCTCCTTCATCTCAACGGGCAAGCAAAATCATCTCCTTGACGCGCAATGCTTCTATTCTATTATAGAACTTTATGGCGCCATTTGCAATCCGCGGAGGAGGCGGACGACGCGAAGAAGGCGCATTGCAGAAAGGCAGGGCTGCGGCGCGCGACGCTCAGTGCGCCTTAGAATTATGATATTTTAGCAGTCAGCGTCGCATGGCGACTTGACATTTCGAAGAAGGGTCCGCCTTGCAGGCGCGAAATCCCTCCGTTTGCAAGAATGCAATACGCAACTTGCAAATCAGGCGATCAAATGCAAGCGCCATGCAGATAGGATTTGCTGACGGCCAGCCTTGCCCTCCAGGCTGGGGAATGAATTGACAAGGGTATACCCAGGCGATATAATCCATGCCATCGGCAACATGAACGGAAGGAGCGATCGAATGCTTCAGTTGATCAAGGAGACATTCGTTGTGATTGGCAAAGAAGGCTCAACCCTGGATGGGGAAGGATTTATTCAGAAGCTGTGGAATGACGCAAACGGTCATTTTGATGAAGTGGCCCATTTGGCAAAGCGAGACGCAAACGGAAATCTTGTGGGAATATGGGGCGCCATGAGCGACCTTTCCCGCGCATGGAAACCATGGGAAGACGGCTTTCGAAAAGGTTTGTATCTGGCAGGGGTAGAATGCTACGATACCGCGCAAGCGCCGGACGGATGGACGAAGTGGGTCATACCAAGCTATGAATATATCGTTGTGGAAAACTGTTGCGGCGCGTTTGGAGAAACCATTGAGCAAATGAAAGAAAAAGATATTCCTTTGGCCGGAGCAGTTCATGAGTATACAGACCCGGCAAGCGGAAAGAGCTATCTATATTTTCCAATCAGAAAGCTTGCATGAATCCATGGCAATAGGAAAACTGCTGCCGGCGGTGATAGCGGGGGCATGCGGTCGGAAATGGTTTTGCGCGCGTTTTCTCTGCCAGGCGTGCTGATGCGCAGCTTTCCTACCCAACGGCGCATGCCGTAGGCAGGCTTTTCCAATATGTCCGTGACGCTACCTGAGGTACACCGCTTCATCAAAGTTCTCGCTTCCGTCGCTGTCAATGGGGACAAGCTGAATGAGGGAAATATCATACGCAAACGCGACGCGGCCTGAAAACTGCGTGGGAATGCTTACGACAGCGGCGTTTTGCGCCGTGCCTATGCTGCAGGCCATTTTGCCGTTGATATAGAGATGAAAACCACAAGGGTAGGAGTTCAGCTTTACACTGGGATCCAGCACAAGCTGAACCCATACGTCAAATGAATTCTTTTGGGTTTCGGTCATGCTTGCTTCAAGGGTGTATCCTCTAAGGATATACTGCGTGGTCGAATACTGGCGCAGCGTCCCAGCCTGTGCCGATGGGGCCATGTCGGTGAGGGCCAAATAATCAGAAAGCATAAAGCCATAGGTATCAGTTGCTTTCACATGATACCAATCATCCACCTTTCCGATTACGGTCACCCTGTCGCCATTGGCATACTTGCCAAGCACCTCCGCCTGCGTGGAGGGCTGACTGCGCAGATTCAGCCACGCATACTGCGACTGATTGGTCACATACGCAATGGGCGTCTGCGGAGGAACGCTTTCAGGGCTGTCGCCAAAATACAAAAATTCCGTTTTCATGTAGCCGAACCGATTTCCCACGGAGACATAGACCCATTCCTGCGAAGGATCGCTATAGCAGACGGCTTCAGCCCCGGTGTAATACAGCCCCAGCGATGCGGCCTGTGTGGAGGGCGCGCTCCGAAGGTGCAGGCGTTGGCCATTGGGATTTTTGACTACGGCGCTGCAATAGGCGGTATACCCTGGCTGGGGCGAAGTCCACTGCGCCGTCCCCGATGGGGGCGTTGCCTGCGGAGCAGATGTTTTCTCATCGGTCTTGGATGGGGTTGCAGCAACGGGCGTCGGTGTGATGAGGACGGCAGAATCGTCTTCGGGGAGCACCGGGTCCCCGGCTCCGGCTTTCACAATGTTGTCCGCTGTTACCCATCCGGTAAAAAAACCAAGTATTTCTGTATACATCCTGATTTCAACCCAGTCGCCGGAGACAGAAAGAATATCGCAGGGTGCTCCTACGGCAAGCGCAGCGAGGATATCGGAATTCTTATCCGGAAGGCTGTAGACGTCTTTCGTCCCACCCTGATTCATGTAGCCTTCGCCGATGGCTAGGGACGATGCGGCTGCTACATTGGCCATAAGCAGCTGCATGCAAAGAATGAGTAGAACCAGCCTGTTTCCATAAAGCGCCATGCTGGCGTACGGGTTCCGTTTGCGTGTCAATTCAATTCCCTCCGTTTCAAGCCAATGGGGCGCGGAACTGCAACCGCGTTTCAGGCGCCCAGCGTGCAAAAGCCAAAGCGTTGTTTGGATGGCTTTGATCTGAACCGTTGCCGATCTGCCTGCATGCTTCTGCGCCAACTTGCAAGGCTGGCAGATCATGGGAGCATACAAGCCAGCTTTCCGTGAAACACGGTCAGTTTTCAAGCCTCGTCTGCTCCACCGCCATGGGAAAGCCGGATTCCGGCGCGTGACATTTTTGCTTCGCCCAGTCAGCGCGCCCTTGCCGGCTTACTTTTGAAATACCAGTGTCTCCTCCCGTACAAAGCCTCGCAGAAGCTGCGCTCCTGCATATTCCACATAGGCCCATTCCCCCATGGAGGACAGCCACGTGACCGTGCTTCCTGCCGGCAGCACGGCGACGGTTGCTTGCGAAGCAAGGGGGTCGTCGGTTAGGACTTGTAGACCCATTCGCCGTCTTTCCAGCCAAAGGCAACCAGCACGTTTTCACGCCCACGCTTGACGGCGGTAAAGGCGCAGGCGCTGCTGCTCCGGTTTCCCTCCGGATGGACCCAACCGGTCGTCTCCCAGCTGCTCCACCGGCTTTCGTTCAAAAAATCAACAATTTCCTGGGGCATGTTCTCCACGCCTTGCGCGGAAACACCGTCAGCCAATGCCCCTGCGCAGAACAGCCCCAGCGTCCAAATCAGCAGAATGAAGCACGTCTTCTTCACAACCGTTCCCCCTTCTTCCTCCCTTTTGCTCGTTCTCTCTCCTTTGCCAAGCCATCGGGGCTTGTCCAGCGCTCCCGATTACGGCTTGCTTCCTACTAGATACAATGTGGAAACAAACCAAAATGCTCCATTTCCGCAAAAAATTTTTATGACGGCAACCGTTTTCTCCTATGGCATGTTGATCATAGCGCTCCTTCTTGCAACTTTGCCGGTTTCCGTCATGCGGTGCGCCCGGTGGCGGAACATGGCAGCCGCTCCTGAACGGGCATGCGCCTTCTCACCGACGTTCTCCCTGGATCAAAAATGGCATCCAGGATGCGTTCAGCAGCGCCATCATCCAACGTAATGATTTCAAACAACGTCCAAACCGGATGGGCTGGATTGCAAAGAGTGTCAGCGATCGCTTCCGGGACAAAATGCGAAAGGAAAAAGGCGCCGGCAACGCTGATCGAGCGGACGTCAAGCGCATACGAAAAAAGGCCCGGCGAGCAAACCATTCCCCAAAGTTTTTCCTGAGATGGAAGAAGGACTTACGAAGCTTGGGAAAGCGGAATGGGAGCAAAGTGAACCTGCGGCCCATGCCAAATTGATCCACGCAAGTGAAAGCCGAAGACCATGTCGCAGGCTCAGGAAGAGAAGGCGTTGCGGGCATAAGCGTCTGGGATCAGTGCATGCGGTGATATGACGATTGAGACATTCCACTGCATCCACACTGTATCGCCGGCGCGCTGGCTTGACGATGCTTCGGGGCCGTGAAAAGCATGCAGGAGGCAGGCTGGAGTTTTGTTGCGCTTCTCCCTGGCCTTTTTGCATCGATGAAATGATTTGCTCAGACTGCAAAAAAAGCATGTTTTTACACACCAGTATGAAAAAATGAAACTTTCGACTTCCTAACCTGCAGCAGTTTCATCACGTATGGGGACCGAAGGTTCCCAAAGGGAAAGACGGGCATTGCCGCCAGGAAGGTTGGGGGTGTTTTGCAACGCGCCCAACCTTGCAGGCGCGAAATCCCTGCGCTTGCAAGAATGCATTCTATAACTTGCAAAAATTGTGAGGTCAAATAACTTTGTCAACAGTCTGTTTGCTGTCTGTCATTTCTTTATACAATCGCTGCTAAATGCCCCAGCAAAGCGGCATTCAGCTTTTTCATGTCCTCTACCAGATCAGCCATGTCACATTTTCTTTTTCCATGTCTTGCGCCCTTCCTATGTAAGACCTTACGCCTTTCATAGGGGAGAAGTACTCGTTCCATGCGTTTTCGAGCAACGAGGAATGCGTCCGCGAAATGGGGACCATGTGATGGTTGGACATTGTCAACGTGTTTTTGCTGAACCTCCGAATATGCTCCAGGTTCACGATGCAGCCGCGATGGCATTGAACAAAGAGATTTTGCGGCAGTTGCGCGGCGAAGTCTCGCAGGCGCATTCGAACTTCCACGGCTTCTTCCGAATGGGTTAGGTGCAGCTGCAGGTAATGGGATTGCGCCTCCATGTAGATTAAATCTGAATACCGCAAAACAAGCCGCTGCCCTCTGGCGTTTACCACGATGCTATCCTGGGCGAGAAAGGAAAATCTCCGGTATGCAATCTCCAGGCAGTCCCAAATATGCTCCTTTTGAATGGGCTTTTTCAAGTATCGAAGCGCGTTCACCAAATAGCCTTCATAGACATAGCCGGCATAGCTGGTGGCAAACACCATGGAGACGTTCGGATCCTTCGCGCGGATTCTCTGTGCTAGCTTCATTCCATCCATTTCACCGGGAAACTGTATGCCCAGAAACAGCAAATCCACCGCCAAGCCATTTTCCCAGCGCTGCAGCAAATCTTCTGAGGAGCCAAAACATGCATATGACACATCTTGCCGGTTTGTGTTTTCCATCCAGCCCTGGATTGCGTTACAAATCTCTAGCTGGTCATAACATTCTTCCTCGCAGATGACGATTCGCATCATAGCCGCTTCCTCCTGATGGCATGGTGGATCGGTTTTCCCCGACATAGAATTAGACGCTCCACGGCTTGGAAAAGTTGGAGCGGACATTTATTTCGCACATCCGGATGTCCAGCACGGCTTCCGGACGTCCATACGCCTTGCAAGTATCTACACTGGATTCCCAACTACGTCTGGTCGAAAATGAAACAACGCCCGTGTCGCAATGTGTCCAAGGGGATTTGGAAGGCGCGATCAACAGCGTGGAAATGATCGGCACGCTTAATCGCATTCTCTATATGATAACCATGGAGAACCGCTAAACGAAAATGCCGGAAGGTTTTGCCTGAAAGAAAAAGGGGCGCAAAGGAGGCGCTTCCTTCGGGGAAGAGCTCCGCCCCATGCAGGGCAATGCTTGGGGCTTGGGCAAGCGCAAAGGAAAGTGCCTGCATAAGCTGCGCCGGGAGCAAAACGTATGCAGATCTGCCGGAATGATTATGATCATTGGCATAGCCTGTCCAATTTTCTGTCCGTGCCTCGCGGAAGCTCCGGCAAAGCGGCGGCGGCTTCATCAGCGCATGGGTATGACGTCTGGACCAATCAGAGGGACGGGTACATTGAAAAAGTGCATCGTTCACGTTTTCCTGGCATTGCTGCTTCTGGCGCTGGGACAGACTGCGCAGGCAGACGCCTATGAGCTGCCGGACAGGGTGCATGCCCTGGCGGCATGCGGGGATGGCGCGCTGGTGCTGATCGACAACACGGAAATTTTCCGCGTCGCCCAGGGCGAAGCCGCCGCACCCGTCACGGCCGTGCTTCCCGGCGCGGATGCCGTGTACCTGGCGGACCGGTCCGGCCTCTTGCTGCTGTCAAAGCTGCTATTGGAACGCGGCAACCAAGGAAACCGGCCGGCTGATCGGCCCTGATTACCGGGTAATAGCTTCCGGCGGCGGAAGAATTGTGGCTTCGCGCATCGTCAACGGAAGGGAGGAACTGGTGCAGGTGAGTGTTACGGCGCAAATGGCGCAGACCATTCGGGAACTGCCCTACGCGCCGGGGCAGCTGGGAATGGAAAAGAGCTTTACAGTACATGATCGCTCCGCTCATCCGGAAGTCTCCGTGATCACCAGAAGGCTGGAAAGCGATGAACGCACCCAGCGGCCATTGCGCAAAGCATCCGCATGCTGGACAGCTCGGTGGACATTTATCTCATCCGGACCAATGCTGCCGGTTGCCGGGCATTGCTGGAAAAAGGCTTCTGCGCGGATCTCTCCGGGGAGGAGGGTCTGGTCCGCCAGGTGGAGGAGCTGCTGGGCCGCTTTGCGGAGGCGGTGACCGTGGACGGTAAGCTGCGGGGAATTCCCTACGGGGTTGTGTTTGGCAGCTTCGATACGCTGGGCTGTTCCCAGAGCACTTTTGACGCGCTGGGCGTATCCATCAGCGATCTGCCCTCCAGCACGGACGAATTGCTGGACTGCATCCTTGCGTGGATCGCAGAGGGCCGGCTGGATGATTTCTGGCTGAACGATCTGCATCAGGAGCGCGCCATGCTGTACCGCCTGGCGCTGAACGGCTACATCCAGGAGGCGGCGGCCTATCTGAAGAGCGTGCTGCAGGAAATGGAACCCGAAACGGCGCTGCTTCTCTGGCCCGCCCGCGCGGAGCCCGTGGAGAATCCCGATTACCGCCAGCAGGCGGAAGCCTACCAGCAGGAGGCGCTTCGCCTGTAAACCGCTTTGGAGGGAGCGCAGGGCTCGCCCCAGCATGACGGATTCCCTGGAGGAGGCGCAGGCCGCGCTGGACCAGATGGAGGCGAAGCGCTGGCACATTTTCTCAAGGGCGGTCCTTTCCTATCAGGCTGCGGTTCCCTCGCTTACCGTTTCGCAGGGAAGCGTGCTCGGGCTGGTGTATGACGCGGGGGGATTGACTGTGGAGCAACGCTATGCCGCCCAGCAGGCGACCATGGCCGGGCTGCTGGACGCCTTCGCCCGGCTGTCCGAATCCATTGCCCGGGAAGAATAGCCGGGCAATGGCGGACAAAAAGCGGCCCACGCTCCCGATCAGGGGCGTGGGCGCAGCACGTTGGCAAAGTATTGATCTTGGAAACCTTCGGGCCCCTACGCGATGAAACTTCTGCCAGCCAAGGAACCGGAAATTTCAGTAATTTTATGCTGGCGTAAAGAAATAGGCTTTTTTCAGCAGCTTGACAGCGGCAAGGCCGCCGTCAAAGGATCAGCTTGTTGCCCTCCCCCAGCAGGGAAAGCAGCTCCATGGGCTGGCGAATCACCGCTTCCGCGCCGCTTTCCCGCAGCTCGGCCTCCGGCCGGAAGCCCCACAGGACGCCCACCGGATGCATCCCCGCCCGGCAGGCGCAGCGCATGTCCACGGAGGTATCCCCCAGGTAAACAAAGGCGTCCGGCGGCACGTCCATGGCCCGGGCCACCGCCAGCGCGCCGGTGGGGTCGGGCTTCACGGGAATGCCCTCCCGCTGGCCGCATACCTGGTCAAAGCATACGCCGGGGAAGTAGTGGGCCACCACCCGCAAAGTGTCCTGGTGGGGCTTGTTGGAGAGCACGGCCAGGCGCACGCCCCGGGATGACAGGGCGGCCAGCATTTCCGGCACGAGCGCGTAGGGGCGGGTGGTCACCTGGCTGTGGGTTCCGTACCAGGCCTGATAGGTTTCGCGGACGGCGTCCCGCAGGTCCTGCCGGTCCCGCACCGCCCGCTGGGCCAGAATTTTCACCCCGTCCCCCACCAGGTACTTGTATTCCTCCGTGGTCCAGGTGGGCAGGCCGTGCAGCGTCAACGCCCGGTTCATGGCGTCGGCGATGTCCTGCAGGGTGTCCGTCAGCGTGCCGTCCAGATCGAAAAGCGCGGCTTGTATGGTGTGCATAACGCATTCCTCCGTATAATTCGCCTGTGCCCGGTCCATACTGCTTATGCCAATACGTAAAAGCAGGGGGCATGGAAGCAATGAAGGATCAGGAAAGAAAATCGGATCCCGTGAAAATGATGCTCAACGGCCGGCAGCTGCTGCTGGGCCTGGGCGTGCTGGGGGCGCTGGCGGTGCTGCTGGCGGTGGGGCTCAAGCCGGACCAGGCGTCCGCCCCGGAGCAGGAGCCCAGCGCCGCCCAGGTGGACAGCGCCGCGGGGGTTACCCTGGCGGCGGATTGCCAGGTGGTGCAGCACCTGACGTATACGCCCTGCGGGCATGAGCTGACCCGGCGGCAGCCGCTGCCCCAGGAGCTGGTGGGCAAGACCCGGGCGGAGGCGGAAGCCGCCTATGACCTGTGGCAGATTACCTCCTTCAGCGCAACGGAGCTGGCCATGGAGCAGACGGTGGATCTCTATTGCCCGGAGCATCAGGTGCTCATGCCCGACGCTTCCGGGGTGCTGTGCATTTTTGAAAACCGTTATGGGGACGCACTGGCGCTGGTGCGTTCCCTGGACACGCCTCTGTCCTCCCTGCCGGAAAGCCTGCAGGAGGAACTGCGCCAGGGCAAGGGCTTTGACTCCGTGGATGAGTTGGAGCGCTGGCTGGAAAACGCGGAGAGCTGAGGGCTCAGGAGGTCTGGGGCGCCGAACTCCGGCGCCGCAGGAAGGATAGCTGCGTTTCGCTGACGACCACGGAAAGAAAGATCAGCGCAAAGCCCGCGCCCAGCCGGGGCGTCACCACTTCCCCGTAGAACAGCACGGAAAACAGCACGCCGAACACGCTCTCCAGGCTCAGCAGAATGGCCGCGGGAGCGGGGGGCGTGCGTTTTTGTCCCACGCTTTGCATCAGCAGCGCCACCGCCGTGGAGAATATGCCCAGGTAGGCAAGCTCGCCCAGGGCGTCCGCGGGCAGCGCGGCGGGCGGCGTCTCGGCGGCCAGGCTCAGCGCCCATGCCATCAGCGCCGCGAAGGCGAACTGCGTCAGGGTCAGCAGCCCGGCGTCCTCCCCCTGGCTGAAGCGGGCCAGCGCCAGGATATGCGCCGCGTAAATGCCGCCGCTGACCAGGGTGAGCAGATCGCCCCGGCCCATGGAAAAATCCCCCGTCAGGGACACCAAGCCCACGCCGCCCAGGCACAGGCATGCCGCCAGGGCGTTATAGGCCGTGGGGCGTTTGCCGCATACGGCCCAGTTCAGGAAAGGTACCAGAATGCAGTAGACGGCGGTTAAAAAGGCGTTTTTCCCCGGCGTGGTTTCCATCAGTCCGAAGGTCTGCACACCGTAGGCGGCGCAGAGCATCAGCCCCAGGGCCGCCCCGCGCAGCCAGGTGGACCGGCGCAGATGCCGCAGCCTCCGGCAGAACAGCAGCGCCAGCACCCCCGCGCCCATGGTAAAGCGAATGCCCAGCAGCATCCAGGTGGGGATGACGTCCACAGCGTTTTTCATCACGAAAAAAGCGCTGCCCCAGATCATGGCCGCCAGCAGCAGCGCCAGCCGGCCGCCCAGATCGCTCCTTGTCAAGGCACCCTCGCCTCCGCTTTTGCATCTTGGGAGCCGCCGGGGGATTCCGGGCGGCTCCGTAGCCTATTGTACCCAATGCTGCCGGCAGCGTCAATCCGCGCCGGCGGTTTTTTCCGGCTTTTTTTCCGCGGCGGTTACGGTGCTCACCTGTATCAGACCCAGCCAGGTCTCGTAAAACATTTGCGGACGGTTGCGGATGCCGTTGTAGGCGGCGCAGCACAGGAGAACCGGCAGGGTAATGGGCAGCGCGAACGCTTGCAGCAGCACGCCCCAGAGCAGCGCGCCCCGCAGCAGGCAGCGCCAGAAGAACGTATCCTGCCGCTTCCGGCAATCCGTCAGGCGAATCTTGACCAGCGCCTTGCCCAGTGTCTGGCCATGCCACAGGGCGGGGAGCAACCCCTGGTAAAGAATTGACGCGCCCAACGCCGCCGCCAGGAGGCTCGAGCGCCGCCCCAGGGGCATCGCAAGCCACAGAGGCGTCACAACCAGCAGATGAATCCCGGCGTCCACCAGAAAGGCGAACCCGCGCCGCACATAGCTCACCCGGCTGCCCCGCTGGTAGCTTACCTGGTTCAGCCGCTCCCGGCTGGGCAAAAAGCAGGTGAACAGCGGCGTGAGCACATAG
>DBFBGQ010000014.1:0-29183 GCA_048201975.1 Candidatus Egerieenecus sp.
ACTCGGCGAAGGTATAGCTGGTGCCGTTCAGTTCATTGTAGGCCTGCAGCAGAGAAGTGCGCACTTCTTCGCCGCCTATGGACAGGTAGGTGCTCACGTAGGTATCCCAATCCTTGTCCAGGTCCATCTCACCGGTGATGAACTTGATCCCGGCTTCCTTCACATAGGACTCCAGGTCGCTATTGTAAGACACATAAGCCTCGGAAGTCAAGCCCATGAACAGGTCGGAGTACACCGCCACATCGGTGTAGCAATCAATGGAAGCCTGATACAGGCGGCTGTCCATGGTGTCGCTGAGAGTACGAACAGAGTTTTCCACGGGAATGTTGTAGAAGAAACGGTAGCACTGCATATCGCTGACTTCGTTGCCCTTGGCATCCTTGCCATCAATGCCGAAGTACCAGTCGATGTCGCCGTTTTCATCCTGGGTCCAGAACTGGCCTTCCACGCCCCACATCAAGGTACGATGACCTTCCAAAGAGCAAGCGTAGTCAATCAGCTCCAGCACGGCTTCCACATTCTCGGTGTTGTAGCCAATGGCGAAGTAATTCTCGCAGGGATCCTGGGCAATCACGCCGGTCTTGCCATCCTCGCCCACAGGCGGATCAATAATGGCGATGGAGTCCTCGGGGTTGGTTTCCGTGTAGGCGTAACGAGCCACAGAGTTGCCCGCGCCGCTCCACCAGCTGTTCCACACGCCGAACTCGCCGCGCACCCACTTCTCATAGGTCTGCTGGTCGTTGGCGGTGAACATCTCGGGGTCGATCAGGCCTTCGGCATAGATATCCCGCAGGTAAGTCAGCGCTTCCTTATAGTCGGCGCTGAGCACGTTGGTAACCACGGTGCCGTCCTCGTTAAGGAAGTAGCACTGGTCGGGGCGAGCGCCGAAAGCGCCGAAGAAGGGAGTCAGGGAGTTATAGGTGCGGCTGCCGCTAAAGCCATAGGTATTGTTCTGGCCGTCGCCATCGGGATCATCGTTGGTGAAGGCCCGCATCACATTGGTCCAGTCCTCCAGGGTGACGGGCATCTCCAGGCCCAGGTTCTCCAGCCAGTCGGTGCGGATGTTCTCCGTGTAGTAGGAGCGGGCGATGGTCACGCTGGGAATGCCGTAGATACGGCCGTCGATGCTGGTCCGCTTCAGCATATCCTCGGCGGTATAGCCGCTGACGGAGGACAGGTATTCCATGATGTTGGGATAGTTGCCGATCAGATCGGTCAAGTCATAGAAAGCGCCCTCAGCAGCATAGCCCTGGAAGGTGCTGGCGTCCATGAAAGCCACCAGATCCGGCACATCGCCGCCGGTGATGTACAGGGCCAGCTGCTGCTTCCAGTTGTCGCCGCCCTGGATCAGGTTCATGTCCACGCCCACTTCCTCAATGACCTTTTGACGGGTCAGCTCGGTGAATTCATTCATGGGGCGGGAAGACTGATAGAACATGTCCACCTTGACAGGCTCCTCCGCCAGCGCCGAAACGCTGAGCATGGACAGCGCCATCGCTGCAACCAGCAGGAAGGAAAGAATCTTCTTCATTGAAATACCTCCTTTTTTATTGTCAACGGGCTGCCAGCCCATTGAGCTCCGTTTAACCCTTCAGGGAACCAACCATGACGCCCTTGACGAAGTAGCGCTGCAGGAAGGGATACACGCAGATGATGGGCAACGCGGTAATCACGATCATGGCGCACTTGAGCATTTCCGAGGGCATGGACTGCGCCGCGTCATCATAGAGCAGGGTATTGAACTCGCTGGACATGAGGATCTGGCGCAGAATGGCCTGAATGGGGTACTTGACCCGGTCGGTGATGAACAGAATGCTGTAGAAGTATGCGTTCCAGTAGCTCACCGCGTAGAACAGCGTAATAGTAGCAATGGAGGGCAGGGAAATCGGCAGCAGAATCTGCAGGAAATACTTGAAGTAGGAGCAGCCGTCAATGGAGGCAGCCTCGTAGAGCGCGTTGGGCACGCCCTGGAAGAAGTTGCGCATGATGATGGTGTTGTAGGTGCTCACCGCAAAGGGCAGAATCAGCGACCAGCGGGTGTTCAGCAGCCCCACATCCCGCACCAGCAGGTAGAACGGCACCAGACCGGCGTTAAACAGCATGGTGAATACCACAAACAGCGTCAGGAGCTTGCGTCCGGGCAGCTCCTTGCGGGAGAGCACAAAGGCACTGGTACAGGTCAGCAGCATGCTGATCACCGTGCCCACCAGGGTAATGAAGATGGTGTTTCCATAGGCGGTGGGCACCAGGTTGTTGCGGAACACTTGTTGATATGCGTCCCAATGCAGCCCGTCCGGCCACATCAGCACCACGCTGTTGGTCACGTGGCTAATGGAGGAAACGGACGCCACAATCACGTACCAGAAGGGATACAGTGTCAGGACGATAACCAGCAGCATGATCAGCGTATTCACCCAGTCGAATACGCGCTCCTTCTTGCTGATAACAATATGCTGGCTCACCAGATACCCCCCTCTCCGTCGGTCATTTTTTTCGTAATGATGTTGGTGGTAATCACCAGCACAAAGCCAATCAGGGATTTGATCAGGCCCACGGCTGTGGCCTGGCTGAAGTTGTTGGTGGAGTACAGGCCCACCCGGTAGACATAATAGTCCAGGGTTTCGCCGGTCTCCAGCACCATATCGTTGATCAGGATATAGATCTGGTCAAAGTTCACGCTCAGCAGATTGCCCACCTGGAGGATCAGCATCACGGAAATCGTGGTACGGATCCCCGGCAGAGTGATGTGCCACAGGCGGTTGAAGCGGTTGGCGCCGTCGATATAGGCCGCTTCGTACAGCTCCTCGTCCACGCCGGTAATGGCGGCCAGGTACACGATGGCCGACCAGCCCATGCTCTTCCAGATGCCGGACACCACCACGATGCCTCGAAAGTAGGCGTTCATGCCGGTGAAGTTCTGCGGCGTTCCGCCCAGGGCGGCGATCACGTTGTTCACCGTGCCGGTGTTCAGGCTCAGCAGCATGTACACCAGGCCGCCCACCACGGACCAGGAAATGAAATGCGGCAGGTAGCTGATGGTCTGCACCGCTTTTTTGAATCCCGCATGCCGGATCTCATTGACCAGCAGCGCGAAGATAATCGGGATGGGGAAACCGATCACCAGGTTCTGGAAGCTGATGATCAGCGTATTGCGGAAGGCCCGCCAGAACATGGGCGCTGCGAACATTTGCTCGAAGTTGGCCCAGCCTACCCACGGACTGCCCGCGATGCCGCGTATCACCGAAAACTTGCGGAAAGCGATGGAAATGCCTCCCATGGGCGCGTAGCAGAACACGATGTACCACACCAGCACCGGCAGAAACAGCAGGTACAGCTGCCAGTACTTGGTGATGGCGCGCACAAACCGCGTTCCCAAGGATACCTTAGATTTCGATAGACTGACCGTCATAGCCCAATTCCATCCCTTCCTCTGCGACCATTGCAGCGTATTCGTCATGGGGCGGAGCCCAGTGGGGACAGATGTGCGTCAGATGGATCTTGGGTTCCCCTGCCCAGCACCCACGCTCGGTGAGCAGATCCCGCATGCGGATATTCTTGCTCAGGCACATATGTCCCTCGCACTCCGCGCCCAGGCCGAAGGTGCCCTCCATCACCACGCAGTCGTACTTTTGCGCCAGGAGGATCTCCAGCATCTCCGGGGAATAGCCGCCGGTATCCGAGGCGTACAGGATGGTCTTGCCATCCCGCCGGAGGATGTAGTTGAACGCATAGCCGGGTACATCCGTGTGAATGCTCTCCAGGGGAAGCACCGACAGATTCTCCTTGACGCGCACTTCCTTGCCCGCCTCCAACCGGTGGAAGACGAACCGGCAGCGCTGCGCGCTTTCCATCAATCCGGGCACCGCGCGCATGGCTTCCTCCACAAACCGGTTGCCGTAAATATGCATTTCCGGCAGCCAGGTGAAGCAGGGACTGATATATGAATGAAGCTGCTCGTCGCTCATGCCCACGCATTCGGCAGGCATTGCCCGCTGCGTCAGCAACACGGGCGTGAAGTGATCCCGGTGAGGATGCGTTACCAGCAAGGTATCAATTTGCGATGGATGGATATCCATACGCGGCGTCATCTCAAAGAAATGCTCGTTCATGTCGATGAGCACGTCCCGGTCCAGCATGGCGCAGCCGTTTCCGCGGACGTTCTTTCCCCCCAGACGCCGTGCCGCCGTGCAGTTGGGGCATTCGCACCAAAAGCCCGGATAGCCTTCTCCTGCGCTGGTTCCCAGCAATGTCAACTTCAATGGATCGCCCCCTCATCTCTCGATTGAATTGTATCATATGGCCAAAAATAGACGCAATATCTCCATTTTACTTTTGACTTGTCATTTTTTGCTTTTGGAGAGCATGCTTTTTGCGCAAATGACGCAGCCACGATCCCAGACTTTCCTTCTAATCTGCAAAAAACATAAACGCTCCTGGAACCAAAACACAAGCATCCCGCGATCCCTCTCCCAGGGTGCGGGATTCCTATGCGCATACTGGATGGTGCGGAGCGTAGCATAAGCCGATGGCCATCCTTCCCCAATGATCAAAAACGCTTGCCGCGCTTCATCATATCCGCTTTTCCTCTCAGCCCCGTATCATCTTCACGATGCCGCGAAGCATATGTCCGTTGGCTATATCCAGCAATCGCTGCATCAATCCGTCCTTCATGCCGCCGGAAATTTGCATGCTGCGCAGCGGCGATCCCACAGAGGCGGCCATCATCATGCGAAACTTCGGGTTCTCATAGTCCTTTTTTCCACCAAATCCCTTGGCGATCACGGATTCCGTCGCCTTGTACATGAGCTTCATCACCAGGGAGTAAGCTCTCATTTCCTCGACGGTGTTGTCCATGGTGAACGAGCCCTTTCTGAGCACCGGCGCGATGTAGCTTCTGCCCAGCATGGCTTCCCATTCCTCCCGCGCCGGCTTGCCTGCGCAGCGCTCGACCCACGCCCCCTTCTGCCAGGCGGGCGCAGTAAGCTGCGCGCCGGGGACAACGACCTTTGCGTTCAATCCGCCGACGCTGACCATGTATGTACCGCCGGGAACCTTCCAGCCCTTCTGCCAGACGGCAAAGGCGCGGTCATCCAGTTCAAACCGCACGGTTTGACACGCTCCCGGTTGCAGGACGACCTTTTGAAAGCCCTTAAGTTCCCGCAGGGGACGATGCAATCCGCTCTGCGGCGCATACACATACAGCTGCACCACCTCCGCGCCAGGCATATGCCCTGTGTTGCTCACGGTTACGGCAACGGTTTTCCCCTGCACCTGCAGATCGGAATAGGCAAAGGTGGTATAGCTCAGCCCGAAACCGAAGGGCCAGCGCACCGGCAGTCCGGCTTTCTCATAATAGCGATAGCCTATATAGAGGCCCTCTTCGTACAGCGCATCCTTCGTTTTTCCGTAGATTTCGGAGGATGGAACATCCGCGTAAACAAGCGGCCAGCTTTCCGCCAGCCTTCCGCTGGGATTGGCCCTGCCGTAGAGCAGATTGGCAATCGCTTCTCCGCCCGCCTGTCCGGGCAGGCCCATGTAAAGGATACCCTTGACCATGTCCGCCCAGGGGCATTCCACCGCGCAGCCGCACAACAGCACCACCACCGTGTTGGGGTTGGCCTGCGCTACCGCGCGAATCATTCGCAGATGCCCTTCCGGCATGCGCATATCCTCCCGGTCAAACCCTTCCGACTCATAGCGGTCAGGCAGGCCGGCAAATACCACAGCGATCTGGGCGGCTTGCGCGGCTTTGACCGCCTCGGAAAGCAGCGCGTCCGTGGTATCGCCGCGTTCATCACAGCCGGGCGCATAGGCGGCCCCGGGCAGAAACGCGAGGGGCTGGCTGATCCGCTTGGGGTTGATGTGGCTGGATCCCGCGCCCTGAAAGCGCATGGATTTTGCCATAGCGCCAATCACAGCGATCTTTGTCCCCGGCCGCAGGGGAAGAATGCCGTCCTCGTTGCGGAGCAATACCGCACCCTGCTCGGCTGCTTCCCTGGCCAGCGCGTGATGCGCTTCGTCATCGCAGCTCGCGTCCGTTGGGGACGTTTTTGCCGCCCGGTTGACCAGCGCAAGGACCCGGCGCGCAGAGGCGTCGATCGCGCTCTGGGGCAGCTGTCCGCTCTTCACAGCCTCCAGGACTTCTTTTTCCATGAAGTTGCTTCCGCCCGGCATGCTCAGGTCGCATCCGGCGCGGAAGCCCTCGATGCGGTTGTTCATCGCGCCCCAGTCCGTAACCACCAGGCCGTCAAAGTCCCATTCGTTGCGCAGAATACCGGTCAGCAGCTCCTGATGGTCGCTGCAATGGATCCCGTTGAGCTTGGGATACGCGCACATGACGGTGGAGGGCTTGCCTTCCTTCACCGCAATTTCAAAGGCAGTCAGGTACATCTCCCGCAGGGTGCGTTCATCCAGCACACTGTCCGAGGTGAAGCGGCAGCTTTCCTGCGAATTGGCAGCAAAATGCTTCAGGCTGGTACCGACGCCCTTCGCCTCCGCGCCGCGGATAAAGCCTGCCGCCAGCTTGCCCGCCAGCAGCGGGTCCTCGCTGAAATACTCGAAGCTGCGCCCGCACAGCGGGTTTCGCTTGAGGTTTGCGCCGGGGCCGAGCACCAGCCCCACCCCCTGCTCCACGGCTTCTTCTGCGATGGCCGCGCCAATTCGCTCCAGCAGCGCCGAATCCCAGCTTCCGGCTGTCGTCACCTCCGCCGGAAAGCAGGTTGCCGGGCGGGATTTGTGCACGCCCAGCATGTCCGCGGTATCCTCCTGCTTGCGCAGGCCGTGAGGACCGTCGCACATGAACATGGACGGAACGCCGTATGATGCAAATGCTTTTGTTTCCCAGAAATTGACGCCTGAGCAAAGGGCGATCCTGTCTTCCAGCGTCATCTGCGCCAGCGTCTTTGCAATGTCCATGCGTTACCTCCTGTATGTATGGCGGCCAGGCGCAAGCGTTTCCCGGGCGCCGTCCGGCAGGATCAGCGTTGCCGTACAGTTTGCGGGGATAACCGCCGTGAAGCAAAAGCTGCCGTTGTTCTGCTCCCAGCCGCATTCCACCAGACCATAGACGCTTTCATACGCCGCCTTGGCGCGGGTGAAGCGGCCGCCGGGTCGAGGCGCAAGCGTGAAATGATTCTCCCCGTCCACGTGGATGCCGCACATGGTGTCAAACAGCCACCGGCACACGGCGCCTTTGGAGTAATGATTCAACGAACCTATGCCGCCATGCGCGCTCTTGGGCCCTTCCCAGGCTTCCCAGATGGTGGTCGCCTCGTTTTTGGGCATGGACAGCCAGCCGGGCAGCTCTTCATTTTCCAGCACCCGATAGGCGGCGTCCAGATCGTATGCCGCCAACACATCGAGAATCAGCGGCGTGGAGAGAAAGCCCGTGCTCAGTCGCCAGCCGTAGTGCTCCAGCGCCTGGATCAGGCGTTTCTTCGCATACTCCGTCTGCTACCTATCCAGCAGGCCAAAGGCCAGCGGGCGCACCAGGCGGGCCTGGCGGTCCGTGTCCAGCGTGAATTTTTCGGTTTTTGCCATGGCCTGATAGGCGCGCTTGCAGCCATCCCGGTATTGGACGTATTGTGGAATATCCGCATCCTTTTGAAGGATCCCGGCAATTTTCGCCATCAGCGCCATGATGTAGCTCGTATAGGCGGTGGATACTTCGGGATGCGGTTGGGCGAAGTCATACCAGTGCATGATAGAAAAGTCTTCCGGCTCCGCCCATTCGCCATAGCTCTGCCCGCAATTCACCACATACCTTTTTGCTTCCCCCGGCACGTCCACCCGCTTGGCGTAGGGTCCGCCCCACTTCCCGCAGCGGTTCATCATAAAGCGGGCATAGCGCTTCATGCCGGCATAGCGGCGCTCCAGAATGCGCTTGTCACCATACTGCTTATACAGCGCATAGGGGATGATGACGCCGGCGTCCGCCCAGCCCACGCTGCCGTTCATCACAGCCATATAGCTGTCCACGCCGCCTTCGGGCGCAATTTGAGGCAGCTTTCCATTGGGCTTCTGCCAGTCGTACATGTCATTGAGATATTTCTCTGCCATGGGCGCATAGTCAAACAGAAAGCAAGCAGTGGGACAGAAAATCTGCGCGTCGCCGCTCCAACCGTGACGCTCTCGCGTGGGACAGTCGGTGGGCAGATCCGCATGGTTATTCTTGGCGCTCCAAACGGTATTCTCAACGAACTGATTCAGCAGCGGATTGGAGCTTTCAAACCAGCCGGTGCGCTCCATATCCGAATAGACCGCAATCGCCGTAAAATCCTCCGGCGCAAAGGGGACATCGGTTTCCACCAGCACGTATTGAAAGCCGAAGATCGCAAAGGTGGTCTGATAGGCGTTTAGGCCCTCTTTGCAAAAGTATTCCACCTGCTGAAGCGGCGTGGTGACCCTTTTGCTTGCGCACTGGATGTTCTTTTGCGTAAACTCCCCGTTTTCGTCCATCAGCTCGCCAAAGCGCAGGAAAATGCGCTGGCCCGCATGCGCCTTCACGGCGAACTGGGCATAGCCTGCGATGTTTTGCCCGAAGTCCAGCACGGTTTTGCCGGAAGGCGTGACCATCAGGCGCGGCTTTAATCGTTCATGCTCCGTGACGGGGACATTATTCGAGGCCGTCGGGATGACTGGATGCACGGTCGCCTTGGCCTTGCCTGCATAGGAGGGAGACATGCGGGCATCCACAACTTCGCCATCCTTGTTATCAGCGAAACGGATGGGGCCGTCGTTGCACCAGTCCCAGCTTTCATCGGTGCAAATGATCTCCACGGCGCCGTCGGCGCGGGTGATTTCCAACTGCGCCAGAAGCTTGGTCTGTGCGCCATACTGGTTTTTTTTGCCCCAGGCGCCGCAGCTGCCGCGGTACCAGCCATCGGCCAGCTGCACGGTTAGCAGATTTTTCCCCTGCCGCAGCAGCGCCTTCACGTCATAGGTTTGTGCCTGTACCCGTTTGCGGTAATCGGTGATGCCTGGCGCCAGAACGAAATCCCCCACCCGCGAACCGTTAAGCCGCGCTTCGTACAGTCCGCAGGCGGTGATGTACAGCCGGGCCTTTTTCACATTTTCGACGGCAAACGTTTTGCCAAAGCAGTCCACGGGATACCGCCGCTTTTTGTTCACCCGGTAATTGCCGGTAATCCACTTCGCCTGCCAATGGCCCATGCCGGTTTCAAAAAACGCTTCAGCCCAATCGCCCGCCCTGTCGTTTTCATCCCATAGGCGAACCTGCCAAACCACGCGACTTTGCGGCGGCACATTCGTTGGAAGGGTCGCGCGCATGGCGCAGCTTTTCACCTTGCCGCTGTCCCAAAGCGTTGCGCCGCTGTCGGTCCGGGCCAGTATCCGCCAGGCTGTTTGGCAGATTCCGCCTTCGCAGTGCCAGAAAAGCTGGGGCCGCCGTACATCGATCCCGATGGGATTGTTCAAATGCTCACATCGTAAATGAACAGCCTGCATGGTTTGCACTCCTCACTTTGCCTGGCGGGCTTTGATTTCCGCCTGCTTCTTGCCAATGTCCTTCTCCACATTCAGAAACAGCAGCAATCCTGCCAGCACGATGCCCGTGAATACCTCAAGGCCGACGAAGCCGAAGGTGATCATGCCCTTGACCGCCTCGCTCTGCGCGGCGGCTACGGTCACGCCATTCACCATCTCGGGAGCAACGTAGCCTGCGTTACTCAGCAGTCCGTTGAAAACACCCGTGCAGATGCCCACCAGCGCCACGGCGATGATGTTATAGACAGACATGGCGATTCCGTCGCTGCGGAAGCCGGTTTTCCACTCCATGTGATCCAGTACATCCGCAAACAGCGCCATGAATACATAGGCGCAGGGAAGGCCGCCGATGTTTTTGATGAATTGGCCTACGAGCATGATGGGCATGCTTGTGGGGAACAGCCAGCAGATCGCGCCGCCGATCGCGTAGAGTATGAACCCGGCCAGGGTCACGTTGCGCTTGCCAAACTTTTTCGCCAGCGGCCATACGGCGAAGATACCGATCCCCATGGGGATGCCGCCAATGACCGAGAGCATGGTCTGGGTAAAGCCGTCGTTGTAGGTGCCCAGCACGTAGTTGCAAAAATACACAAGGCTCAGGTTCTTGATGCTCATGCCCGCAGTATAGATGAAAAAATACACATAAATGATAAGCATGTACTTGTCGGTAAAAATAGCCTTGAGCTGCCTGACAAAGGGTACGGAATCCATCGCCACCGTTTCACGGTTCTCCAGCGTCACGCGCTCCTTGGTAAAGTAATACTCCAGCAGCGTCAGCGGAAGGGCAAGAACGGACAGCAGGCTCATCAGCGCAATCCACTTGCCCTTGTCCACGCCAATCGCAGGCATGATGACCATCGGAAAGATGAGCGCCACCAGGATGCCGCTCATCATAATGGTGGCAATCTGATTGAACACGGAAAGCTCGCCGCGCTGCGTGGTATTCCGGGTGGATAGCGGCACCATCAGGCTATGGCTCATGTTAAAAATGGTGTACGCAAAGGAATAGAACAGGTTATAGGACACCATGACCCAAATGGCCTGCACAGTCTGCGACGCATTGGGCACAGTGAAAAGCAAAACGCCTGTAATGGCCAGCAGCGGCGCGGAGAGCAGCAGCCACGGGCGCGCCTTTCCCTCCGGGGTATGGGTGCGGTCGATGATGTAGCCCATCACCACATTGGTGATGGCGTCCACGATCTTGGATGCAATGGGAAATACCACAAGGAAGGCTCCGCCCCAAACCGTGGTCAGCTTGAGCACGTCCGTGTAGTACACGTTCAGATAGGTGGCAAGCACCGCGTTCAGCAGCAGCGCCCCAGCCGGACCGAGCAGATATCCCAGCCACTTTTCCGCCCTGCTCACGTCCTTTGTGCGAATGCAACTCTGTAGCGCCTTGCAAGACCATCGTTTGTTCCTTTCCATCGTCTTTTCCTCCCGTTTGCGGATGTGAAATGCCGTTGTCTGTATCATAGCAGATTTACAGGCAGCATTCTTGCATTTATGTGCTTTATTTAGTATAATTGTGTCATGCTTTAGAGGTGTTGCATGAAGGATATGGATCTTTTCTATCTGTGCACCATGATTGGAAATCTCTGCGGCATTCCCGTGCGCATCTTTGAGGGGACGAAGCGCATCTTCTACCATTCGGCCGTCGCGCTGCCGGTTGATCCGTTTATCGTGCATCAGGCCAAGGCGCTGCAAATGGAGGAGCACATCAGTTACTATGCCGCAGAGCATTTCTTTTTCTATGGAATCGTCTGTGCGCAGCATACGCGGATCGTCATCGGTCCCACGCGGCAGATTCCGCCGCGCGAGCAGGAGCTCCGCGAACTGGCATTTCAGGCGGACGTGGCGCCGGACGATGTCGACAGCTTCATCGCAGGCATGAAGCGCATCGTTCAAATGCCGCTGGAAAGCGTTATGCAGATGCTCTGCACCATCAACTACATGCTCAACGATGAAAAAAAGACGCTGGGCGACATCGCCATTCAGGATTCTCTCCAGCAGCAGATCACCTCACTGCAGGAGCAGCAGCATTCGCAACAGGCGTTTCTCTATGGCGCCCAGGCGTCAGTACGCAGTCCGCACAACACTTACGACACCGAGCAGGCGCTGATGAACATGATTCGCAAAGGCGATACAGCGGCCCTTCAGGCATGGATTGCGCACGCACCGGCGATCCGTGGCGGCGTGCTGGCGCCCGATCAGCTTCGTCAAAGGAAGAACACCTTCATCGTAACGGCGACCCTGGCCTCCCGCGCCGCCATCCGGGGCGGTCTGTCCGAAGAGGACGCCTTTACCCTCAGCGATTCCTATATTCAAACCTGTGAGCTAATGGACAGCTCCGATCAGCTGACCAATCTGCAATACCATATGGTGCTGGATTTTACCCAAAGGGTAGAACACCTGCGGCGCGGAAAGCATCCCACGCAGCTGACCATTGCGGTTTCCAATTACATTCAGCATCACATGTCGGAGACGATTTCTGTCGACGCCATGGCAAAGGAGCTGTTCCTCAGCCGTTCCTATCTATCCAGAAGGTTCAAAGCGGAATCGGGTGAAACGCTGACCGACTTCATCCTCAAAGAAAAAACGGAGGAAGCCAAACGCCTTCTCCGTTATTCGGACAAATCGCTGACTGCCATCGGGCAATACCTCGGCTTCTCCTCCTCCAGCCATTTTTCACGGGTATTCAAAAAGTTTGCATCCCTGACGCCAGGCGAATACCGGCAAAGGCACTCTCATGAAAGTTAGGACGCGATTGTCCACAAAGAATCTCCATAGCTTCCGCAGCGGTCCGGATCCTGTGCGGAATTCCTGCTCCCACCGCAATGCTGCCCAAGCCATGAAATCCTTCGATTTCCATCTTCCCCATCGGAATTCATTGATTTTGCTGACCCTACCCCATAGAGGGAAACGTTGTTTTCATCTGTGGATTTGCCCAATGCTGAAAAGCAGTGTGAGCACCTGCTTTGCCTCGTTCTGCACCCTATAAGGAGCGGTGATTTCATGTTCGATGTTGCAAAAGTCCTGGAAGAGTTTGATGATCGCATCATCGAGCGCGGTGAGCGCTATTATCACGAAGGCCGCGTGGTCGACCTGCAAGAGCTATTCTCCGGCGAGTATCAAGCCACTGTCCGCGGCTCTGAGGATTACACGGTTTCCGTTACGCTGGGACCCAATAGTCAGTATGCTTTTGATTGCGATTGTCCTTATTGGAACGCGCCATTTTGCAAGCATGTCGTAGCAGTTTTGCTTGCCCTCCAAGCAAGATCAATCCAAACCGAACCCGCGCCAGAAAAGGCATCGCAGCCCAAGGAAGCGCCGATGGACGCGCTGCTGTCCGGTTTATCGAAAGAAAAGCTTGTCTCTCTGCTTCTGGAGATTACGTCCGCTTTCCCGCCTTCCCAAAGCTGGTTACAAGCCCGCATCAGTCCTCCAGAAGACGAAATAGCGTCTTACAGGCATACAATCCGTCAGATTGCCGGCGTCTACCTGCATGACCATTTTATTCGCTACCGGGATATGGGCTACGCTCTGCGCGGCGCAGAAGAAGCTCTGGCTCGTCTCGAGGAGAAACTCCTCTCTTCTGACGACGTCCTGCAGACGCTGGATTTCGCTCTCATGCTTGCGGAGGAGACGCTATCCATCATGAACAGCGGCGATGATTCCGATGGCGGCGCAGGCGAGATCATCTTTTCCTGCTTGGATACCCTCGAACAGCATCTCCTCCAGCGCGTCCTTCAGGAGGATGCAGACATCCAGCAGAAATATTACCAACGCCTTATGGCAGTGATTCAATCCCCCTTGTTTCGCGGCTGGGATTCCTGGAACAGACAATTGATGGAACAGTGCATACGAATTGCCGATCAGCTTCCATCGTTGCGTGAAGAGCTGTTGCGATATCAGCTGAAGAAAATGGAGCCCATGGAGGACGCGGAAGACTACATCGGCCAATTTGAACAACAGCAAGCGCAAGAAGCCTATTTCACCCTACTCTCCCGATGGGGAGAAGAGGATGCCGCTCATGCTTTTGCAGCGAAACATATGGAACATGATTCGTTCCGCATTTATTTTTACGAAGACTACCTGCGGCAAAAGGAGTCTGACAAAGCCATCGATCTTTGTCTGCAGGCAGAAAAAGCATGCGTCTCCTGCCCCGGTCTCTACCGTCAATGGCAAAAACGCCGGTACGCCGTTTATGCGCTGTCCAACCGTCAAGATGAGCAGAGGCAGTTGGCTGAAGCTCTGCTCATGGAAGGCGAAGGCGAATTCTATCCTCTCTTGAAAGGCTTATACAGTCCCGACGCATGGCCCCTGAAGCGGGCTGAATTGCTCGATCAGCTGTATCAGCGCCATCAACATACGTATCTTGAAACGATCTTGGCGGAAGACGATAGGCTGCGCTTGATTGCATATGTGCGCCTCCATCCCACCGCCGTTTTCCATTTCTATGACCGCCTGTTGCCCGATTACGCCAACGAAATTCAGAATCTTTTTCTTTCTGCAATGAAGATACTAGCTTCTCAAGCTACCGACAGAAAGGCATATCAAAACGTGTGCCGCCATGTTCGCATCGTCGGCAAAGTCTGCGGGAAGTCCTCAGCCATCGCGCTGATTCACGAATTGCAGCAGGCTTATCCGCGTAAACCTGCATTTCAAGATGAGTTGCAAAAGTTGCGCAAGCATTACCGAGCCGAACGAACGGATCAAAGTCAGCCACGCACAAAATAGAGTGGAAAGCCCTTTGGCTGCGAAGCGGCCCTTCGGGAAAAGCTCAACCTCGCATGCGCAAAACCCTTGCGCATGCAAGCTTGCACTGCGCACCCTGCAAAAAACTAAACCGCAAACCCGCTGCGTGGACTGCGCCCCAAGCTCCGCAACGCATTATCCATTTGCATAGGGCACTGCAGGATGGCGCTTCCCTTAGGAATAGAAAATCATGGAATGGATTCTGCGGAAAGAACGCTCCTCATCCCATAGAAAGCGCCGTCCGCATCTTTGGCGCGGACGGCGCTCGTCGTTATTCTGCTGCTGATGATTGTTTTTACTCCAGCGTCGCCAGACGATATGTCGCGTCGCCTGCCCAGCCTGCGCACAGCGCCCACCGGCGGTAGCTGTCCAGCGGCATCTCCGGGTCGTACAGCGTCATGAGGTTGTCCCCGGCTTCCAGGCTCACGTTGAAGTGCTCGCTCCCTCCGGTATGTTCCTCACCTTCGCTCCGGGGAAGCTCTTGAAGCGTTCCTGTCAAGCTTGCCGTCGCGCCCGATGCGTCGGTCGCGCTGAGGCGATGGGTGGCAACATACCCGGCGCGTTCCGCTTCGTCTCCCTGCTCTCCCGCGTTCAGGCCAATCGTCAAGGACGGCGCCAGCTCGCTGATGGCTGTCTGCTTGCCGTCATACCATGCGTATACCCCGATCTGGTAGCCATCCGCCTCCACCGGGGTAACGCGCACTTCAAGCCGTATCCTTGTCAGTTCGGCCACCGTCAGCTTCACCTCGGGCAGGGCCTTTACGCCGTCCGGCTGCGCCCCCTGCGGATCGCTGAGCGCCCAGGCGATCAGCTTTGCCGCATCGCCGCTCAGCAGTTCCTCTAGGCGCACAAGGGCGCTGGCGTCGCCGCTGCGCAGTTCGATCCACTGGATCTTTTGCTCCTGCCACAGCCGCGCCAGTTGCAGCCCCGACAGCACCAAGCTGCGCTGCGCATAGGCTCCGTCCTCGCCCGGCTGCGCGATGACCAGCAGCATGTTCTCCTCCGCCTGATCTTCCTCGTGCAGCACAGCCAGCAATTCATATTCGTCCAGCTCGTAGGCTTCATCGTACACGATGCCCAGCTCGCTCAAACCGCTGCCCGTACCCAGGTAACGATCATAAAGCACATTACCCTTTGAGATGACATGCGGCAAATCAAAAGCGGTCGAAGCGTCGCTTTCGTCCGTTTCTTCGTCCTCTTCCTCAGCTGCGGGCGTCGGGCTGGGCGTCGGGCTCGCCGTGGGCGTCGCAGCTGAAGCCGTGGGCGTAGGCGTCGGTGTGGGCGTAGGCGTCGGGTTCGCCTCCTCGCGAACAAAGCTCAGCGTCAACGTCTTGTCCTCGTACACGCTGCCGATACGCACCGTATTACCCGATATACTCACGCCGCCGCTGGGCTGCGCTTTCACCTGGCTCAGGCGGTATCCCTCGTCCGGCACGGCCTCCAATTCAAAAGCGTCCAGGCGATCCACGGTAAACGTGCGCGTGCCCGTATAAACCGTCCCCTCCACACGCACCGAGCCGCCCGCGGCGCACACTACCTCAATCGTGTGCTCACGGGGCAGCGTAGTGGTCAGCTGGGTATCGCGGTTCTCCGTCGCCAGCCCCGCTGCGGGCAGCAGCGCGCACAGCGCCGCCAGAATCCGCGCAAGATGTTTTCTCAAGTGCTCCATGCCTCCCCGCAAGTTGTTTCCGCCATCCGCTTATTCCGCTGAAATGGTGAAGCTCATCGTGCCGGTATAGGTGCCCGGCGCAGCCTGCTGCCACTCCTCATCGGTGATTTTGATGGTCATCCAGCTCTCTGAAGGGGAGTCCCACAAAAGCGTATTGTCCGTCACGGTATAGGCAATGCTCCCGCTGCTGCCGTTCGTCATGCTGCCGCTTGCAGCTGTGGTGACCGTGACCGATTGGGCGTTCGTCATCTCCGTGAGCTGCACCTCCAGCTTGGTTTCGTTGGCGTTGGGCGCAATCTCCAGCGTGGGGGGGATGATGATGGTATAGGTCGGCGCGTCCGGGCCTTTGATGATGATAGTCAGCGTGGTGTACGCGGTCTTATCGTCCTGATTATAGGCGTCTTCGGCCAGCGCAGCGGCGCAGAAGGTCAGGCTCAGGGTCAGCAGCATGCAAAGCAATTTTTTCACGTGGAATACCCCCCTTTTCCATGTCCGGCGAATTCCCATCGTTTTTAACAGGTTCGTCAATTCCTCGGAGTCAGCCACGTTCCGCCCCAAGGTCAGCGTGGCCCTTGTCCGCGCCCCGCGCTTTTCCTCTTATTCCGCGCTGGCGGTGAACGTCAACGTGTCGGTATATTGGCCGGGCGCAAGATCCTGGCCCTCGGCCACGTTCAGGCTCAGGGTCGTTTCGCCCGTGCCGGTAAACGTGGCGGCGGTATTGCCGTCAAAGATGGCCATGCCGTTTTGCGCAGTCAGCGTGTAGGCGATGGTTCCGGTCTCGCCCTGCAGCTTCATGTCGTTGGCCGAGTCCACCGTCACCGTCAGCCGGCTGCCGCCCTCAAGCTGGCTGCAGCTCAGCGGCAGGCTGGCCTTGCCCGTTTCGTCCATGGTGACCGACGCGGGAATGGTCACGATATACTCGAGGTTCTCCACCCGGAAGCTCACCGGCGTCACCGGCTCATAGCCGTACTGTCCCTCCGGCGCCATGCCATATGTATAGTAGCCAGGGTCCATGGTGATCTCGTACTGACCCGGTTGGAAATCGTCGGGCAATGTCAGGACACAGCGCATGGGATAGTTCAATAACGTATACTTTCCCTTGATGGACTGTTCGCCGACGGTAAAGGTGACCGTCTGATCCGACGTCCACCAAAACGGTGTGCCGTCGTGACGGCGAGCTTCTCCCGTTTCATCGACGATAACCACCAGTTCGTCGCCGGGATGGTAGATTTTGTCAGGCTCCTCCACGTAGATGCTTATCACCGAAGGCACCGTACCCACATGCACCGTTGCGGTTTGGGCGTTGAACTGGTAGCCTGTGGCGCCCTGCTTGAGCTGCGCCGTGATCGTGTAAGTGCCCTGCCAGAGGGGATACAGCCGAACGGTTCCCTGTTTCTCGTCGATTTTCAGCGCGGCCACATTTTTCAGGATCGCCTCGGTGCAGACCAGGTCCAGATTGGTCGTCACTTCGCCGTTGTAGGTGACGACGAAATCCAGATCGTCCATGCTGAAGTCCGCCGGGAGCGCCGACGTATCAAAGTCATATCCGGCATAGGGGCAGGTATCCAGGTTCCAATTTTCCACGTCGATGTCCAGATAGTCGCCGCTGCGGGATACGGCGGTGGGGTTGACATACGGCTCCTCCGTGATCACCAGCTTGCCGGGGAGAAGCGTAACGTCGTACATATTCAGAAGGAGCTCTTTATCGGTCTTGTATTCATCGTAGCACATAATCATGTCCGGCTCGTACACGATGGACACCTCGTATTCCCCTGCCAGCAGGTTCATATCCTTCGGCAGATTGGTGGCGCCTTTAAACACAACCGTGTCCTGCGCATCCTTCACCACATATTTCGCCCATACATCCCAATAATCGTTGCCGCGCAGGCCAAAGCTGGTGAACCCGTCATTGAGGATGTCCGGTTTCAGCAGGATTTGTTCTCCCGGCGCGAAATAGAGGTCCTTGGGCTTGATGGTAACGGGGGACTTCGTGATGGTCAGCGTGCCCGTCGTGATCGAGCCGCAGTAACTGTCGCTGTTGATCTCGACCTTCATGGCATAGCTGGCCAGGCGGCATATGGAATAGACCGCCCCGTCACTGGATACGGTTACGAGCCTGCTCTTCTGATCCGCATCCTCCTTGCCGTTGTAATACACGGTGACGTTTACGCACTTGGAGAAGTCCAGCCCCTGCGGCCACTTTTCCTTGTCGTAGGTCACGGCGATGCTGTTGCGCGTTCCGGCCGTAGTGCCGCTGTAGTATGCCGACATATCCGTGGGCACGTTGGTGAGCAGCAGGTCGGACAGGTCGGCCTTGTTGACGGTGACCGTCACCTCGTTGCTTTTCAGGTTGCCGCCGTATTCGCTCTGATAGGTCGCATACACCTTGTGCGTACCGACGCTCATGTCCGCGCCGGGCAGCGTGAACTGCGCCATGCCCGCCGTCACCGCCGCCGGTTCGCCATAGGCCGCGCCATCCAGATACAGCTGCGCCATACCCTCGCCGGTCGCGCCGTCATTGCGGCGGACGGCGACGCTCAGCGCAATCTGCTCGTCCTTTTCCATGGTGGTGCGATCGGCGGTCATGCCCACAGAATACGTCCACACAACGCCGCATTTGGCCTCGTTGGTATACATATAATAGACATCCGTGCTCGCGCCGACGTTGTAGCGCAACCGCAGGGAGGCATGTTCGTCCCCCTCCGTGACCGTGTAGGTCATCTCCGTCGCGCCCTCGATGTCCGTCCACGCGCCCAGCAGATTGCGCTGCCACTGCCAGCGCACCTCGGCATAGTCCAGATCCGTGAAGTTCTCCACCACGGGCTGGATGGTATCGCCCACGTCCACCTGCTCGGGCAGGGTGACCGTGCCGTTGAAGTCGGGCTGGCTGACATGCTCCTGCACCACCTTGAGCGAGGCGTTGGAGGAGATGGTCTGATCGCCGATGGCCACGGAAGCCTGCGAGGACCACCTTTCCCAGGTGATGCCCTGCTTGACCTGGAAATCGCGGCCGGCGGAGGTAACGTCGCCGCTGGTCCAGGAGAGGATCGACCCGTTCAGGGAAAACTTCCCATTGTTGCTGCCGGAGCTGGTGAACTCGCATTTCACATCGGGCGCCAGGTCAAAGTACTCCGTCAAATCCAGCGTCTCGCTGTACCCGGGGCGCTTTCCGTCCGGCGAGGGGTCGTAATAGATCAGCGGCGCCGTACTGCCCTGGGAAAGGTCGATGCCGTCCTCCGGCATGGCGAAGGCCAGCACGTACAGATCATAGGATTTGGTGTCGTTGGGCGCGGTCAGCTTGTAGCGCGCGCCGTCCTGCTTCAGCGACTCGTCCTTGTTTTCAACGACCTGCGTAAAGCTGGAATTGGTCAGCGCCAGGGCGACCAGCTTGTAGCCCTCCGGCATGCTCACGTCGATATAGATCTCCTGGTTGGAGTAGATCTTCGCGCCGGCGCTGAGGGTCTGGCCCGGCTGGGCGGTGCGGGGCGTGAAGGTCACATCGCAGTTCACGGCCTTCAGGCGCAGGGTGTAGGTGCCGTAGCGGCCGCTCTTTTTGCAATACCATTCGATGCTCTTGATCTCATCGGGCACGGTCAGGTTCGGATAGCGGGGAAATTCCACCGTGGCCGTCCGGTATTTTCCCGTATCGTCCAGATACAGCGCGGTGTTATTGGAATAGACGGCGTCCTGCGCCAAATAGTCCGGCAGGCCCTCCAGCGTGATGGTGGTCCGGGTGGGGTTGAGCGGGTCGTAGTTCCAGTGCACGGCCGACCAGTCCACGCTGCTCGCGATGGAGAAGTTGGCGGTGCGCACCAGCCGGTCGTAGCCCAGCTGCTCGGGCCACACCGCGCGCACGGTATACGCGCCCGGCGCGGTGGGCTTTTGGTCGCTCCAGAGGGCGTCGTTGCCCGCATCCGTGCCCTGCGCCGCATAGGTGATGACCGCGGCCTGTTCTGTGTGCGTGTCGGAAACGGCCACCGGCTCGGCGGGCGTTTCGCCCTCGGTCCAGCTTTCCATGGTCACGGAGCCGTCGCCCACCATGAGCACCGTCACGGTGAGGTTATCGGGTTTGAAGCAGTAGTTGCTGCCCACGGAGGTGATGCTGGCCACCTGATAGACGCTCGGCTCGGCCTTCGTAAGGTCGTTGCCCTTCGCGTCCAGCAGTTTAAGGCTGGTGACGCTGCCGCGGATGCCGCCATAATAGTCGCCGCCGATGAAGCCGCTGAATTTCACACTGCTCTGGCCCAGGGCGTTCCAGGCGTTGGGGCGGCTTTCGGTGGTAAAGCGGATCTCGCCGGAAACCGTCACTTCTTTGGGCAGAATGGTATAGTCGACGTTTGTGTCAGAGCTCGCGGAGAACGTGTAATTCTCCGCGCCCTCGCCCGTGGGCACGAGGGTATACGCGGATTCCGGCCAGGTGTTTCGCACCGAAGCGGGCTTGCCATCCTCTCCCCACGTCACGCTGATTTTCTCTTCCAACTGGGGGCTCAGATTCACATTGGCGGTGATGCCCATGCCGACCGGGTCCAGCAGATACGGACTGTTTTGGTCAATAAGGTTTCGACTGGCCATTTGCATCCGCGTAATCCGGACATTGTCAAACGCGTCGTTGCCGTTGTAAACCGCCTCAAACGCAAAACTGGTCGCGTTCAGGGACAGCTTCTGGACCGTCGCGTAGAGGACGGACTGGGCGCGCGTGGTATCTTCGTTTTCATAAAAGGAGTAGAAGCGGGCGTTCTCTCCTTCCAGTTTGACGTTCACGACGATGGGCGCCTCTTCCCCCGCCGGTATCTTTGCGAATTTCTCCGCCGAGCCGGCAAAGCCAAGGCTTTCCACGCAGAACGCATTCTTCCCTATTTCGTTGAGGGAGAAATCTGTGTTGACGGCAGACGATAAGTCTATTTCTTCCATGTGATAGGAAACGTCACCCCTGATCATATTCAGGATGTTAACACTTTTGCCACTGACCACCTCGTCCAGCACATGCTGGGGTACTCTTACCTGTACATTCGCATCTGAAGCCAAAGCATCGAGACTTACCGTTATATTCGATGCATCCCCCTGCAACTCAACGATACAAGAAGGATTTCCCGTAAGCCACAGGTAGCCTGATGCAACTTTGATAATGCCTTTGCGCATGGCGCCTTCAAAGGTGCTGCCAGACATACTCACTTCACCCCAATAATTATCCATGGTAATATCTCCATAGACATCACAGCCGGATGAAATCTTAATGCCAGATTTTATCACTGCATTCTTCAGATACAGGGTGGATCCGTCATGCCCGGTAGGAACGCCCATGAATGTTATGCCTTCCGCGTGCAGGACGCCGGAAACCGCAACTCTGCCTGACGTTCCGCCAATGAGCGTCGCTTCGCTGCGTTCATACACATAGACGTTCTCACCATTCGCGTTATTGATCGTGCAGGAAGCACTGCTTTCTCTGTCGCTTCCTACATAAACGTCGCCGGAATTGATCACCGTATACGGGCAATTGATGCCCGACTTGATCGTGAGGTCCGCGTTGCGCTCCACGATCAGCGTCAGGTTCTCCTCCTCGTACACAGAGAGTTTTGTTAGGATCACGTCGGAACCGCTTTTGACGGTCACGGTCAGGGATTCGCCCGGCACCCGTTCCCAGCTCAGCCATACATTGGCAGATTCGCCGTTCCTGACAAAATCGCCCTTATAGGGGAAATTCGTCTCATCGCCGGACTCCGTCTCGCCATTGGCCATGAGCATGAGCGGCGGCATGGCGTAGGTCACCGTGGCCGTGGGCAGCGCCACGGGGCAGGCGGAGCCGTCCGCCAGCGCCGCCTGGAAGGTATACGCCGCCTCCAGCGGGTTCTCGTGCTCGGGGATGTACGCCGTGCCGCCCAGCCCGTCGCCGACGCAGGTCCAGGTCACCGCCAGCTGCGCGGTGGTTCCGTCGCTGAGCAGCGCCGTGACCTCCGCGGGCAGGCCCAGTTCTTCCAGCGCCGCGCCGTATTCCGCCGTCAGGACATACGTCGCCGGTTCAAAACCGACGATGGTCTGTTCCGGTTCAGCCGTGGGCTCGGCGGTGGGTTCCGCGGTCGGTTCAGCCGTGGGTTCCGCGGTCGGTACTGCGGTCGGTTCAGCCGTGGGCTCCGCGGTCGGTACTGCAGTCGGTTCCGCCGTGGGCTCCGCGGTGGGCTCGGCCGTCGCCTCCGCCGTGGGCTCCGCGGTGGCCTCCACCGTCGCCTCCGTCGTGGGCTCCGCGGTGGCCTCGGCCGTCGCTTCCGCCGTGGGCTCGGCGGTGGCCTCCACCGTCGCCTGCGCGATCGCCTCTACCGTGGCTTCGGCTGTCGCTTCGTCGGCCTGCGTCGGCAGCGATTCCGCCGACACCGGCCCTCCGAAGGTCATGCACAGGCACAGCACCACACAAAGCATTCTTTTCCACTGATGCGCCATCATTGTTCCTCTCCTTCTCTTTCGCTCCATTCCAGCACGGAGCTGCCGGGGCATTTGGATAGAAAAAGAGAGACCTCAGGCGTAAAACCTGAGATCTCTCTCAAATGTCCAAAAAAGGGCAGACTTATCCCTTGCTTGTTTGCTTGCTTGCGCATAGCCGCGATTTCCATCGCTGTCAACCCCTTGCAAAAAATTTTTACCAATATAATACTTTCCGGCCCGGAAGATTGCGAGCCGGTTGGTACGCAACGGCACACCTTAAGTATACCAACATTGGGGGCAAAATGGAAGCAACATTCACGAAGTAAAACCCCCTTTTCACGAAGTAAAGGAAAAATTTGCCACATTTCAGCCCGGATTGCCGCGCAAAACAGCGCCCCTGTGAGATCTTCCGGCGCGGGCGCAGGCACAAAAGCGCTGCTGGCGCCTAGCAGGCGGGTCCCGTCTCCTCCCGGCGGAGAATTGTTCACAAAACCTTCTTTTTTGTTCAAACGGGCATGACATTCCCCGTGCTACAATTAGACCGACGTCGTGCAGCAGTATGCGTAAGTCCAGACGAATCGGCCGCAGGCTGGACATACGCTGCGGCATCTGCAGGAGTTTTTTTTTCATGAAACAGCTTTTGTGGGCGCTATTCATGCTCTGTGTGCTTTGCTCTGTGCTTCCGCTTGCGCTGGCGCAGGAAGAGACGGCGCTTACCGTGGACATGTCCAAATGGCAGTACAATGCCGAAGACGGCGTCTACTGGCAGGTGGGCATCGTCTACTGCGCCAATCCCGCCGATTTGACGTATGAGACGCTGGGCATCTTCGTGCCGGAGGCGTACATGGACGGCGTGGACAACGGCGACGGCACCTATACCTGCACGGTCCGTTCCACGGGTGAGCAGCATGGCTACACGGCCGCGACCGCGCCTATCGTCATGCCCGTCGAGACGCCCGGCTATGCGGCGATGGCCGCGCCCACCGGGTATGTGAGCGGCGCGGCCAGCTATACGGACGCGGGCTTTGTCTATCTGTATGCCGGTTGCCGGGGCCGCGACGCGGGCGCTCCTGCGGGCGTCACGGACCTGAAGGCGGCCATTCGCTTCTATCGCAGCGTGACGGAGCTGCTGCCCGGCGACATCGAGCGCATCTTCACCTTCGGCATGAGCGGCGGCGGCGCGCAGAGCGCATTGATGGGCGCGACCGGCGACAGCGAGCTCTATGCCCCTTATCTGGCGGCCATCGGCGCGGTGGAGGGTTACAGCGACGCCGTCTATGGCGCCATGTGCTGGTGCCCAATCACCAATCTGGACACCGCCGACGCCGCGTATGAATGGAACATGGGCGTCGCCCGCGACGGGCTGGATGCGGAGATGCAGGCGCTGTCCGACGCGCTGGCGGCATCGTATGTGGACACGATCAACGCGCTGGCGCTTACCGATGCGGAGGGCAACGTGCTCGCGCTGGACGGCAGCGCCCTGGGGGTACAGGATACCGGCAGCTATGTGGATGCGTTGACCGCGCTGGTGGAGCGCTCGCTGAACAACTTTCTGGAGGGCACGACCTTCCCGTACACCGCCTCGGTCTCCGGCGGGATGACCCGCGGCGGCATGGGCCGCATGGACCGCATGGACGGCGGCCGCATGAACGGCGATGACCTCCCGGACGATGCCCACCCCGCAGACCTGCCCGACGCCGCGCTCACGCGAAAATACTCGGCCAGGCTCGTCTGATCTTCGGCCTTGCGCGAAGCCGTCTAGTTCTGCGCAGGGGCCGTCATCTGCAGGTTCGGGCTGCCCATCAGGACGAGGATTTTCATACCAGCGCCTCATACTGCCCGTCATTAACCGGCTCCAGCCACTCGTTGCGGGTATCCGTGCCGGGCGCCTCCACCGCCAGGTGGCTGAACCAGCTGTCCTGCGCTGCGCCATGCCAGTGCTTGACCCCTGCGGGGATGTTCACCACGTCGCCAGGAGTGAGCACCTGCGCGGCCTTGCCCCATTCCTGATACCAACCGCGCCCCGCCACGCACACGAGAATCTGTCCGCCGCCCGCCTGCGCATGGTGGATGTGCCAGTTGTTGCGGCAGCCGGGTTCAAAGGTCACGTTGAAGATGCCCACCTGCGCGGTGGAAAGCGACGCAAGGTAGCTGCGTCCGCTGAAATACTGCGCGAAGCCGTCGTTGGGCGCGCCGATAGGAAACACCATCGAGGCGGCGTGCGCCTGCATGGCGTCCTGCGCAGGCGCGGCATCCTCCGCCCAGACCTCCTTGGCCATGTTGAACGCCGCCCATGCCTTGGGCCAGCCCGCGTAGAAGGCCGCGTGGGTTAAAATTTCCGCGATTTCCTCCTTGGTGATGCCGTTTTGCCGGGCCGTGGTCAGGTGATAGCGGAAGGACGAGTCCGTCAGTCCCTGCGCCATCAGCGCCGTGACCGTCACCAGCGAACGGTCCCGCAGAGAGAGCCTGTCGATGCGGTTCCAGACCTGTCCGAAGAGCACGTCATCGTTGAGCTCGGCAAATTTCGGGGCGAAAGCCCCCAGGGCGTCGCGCCCCGCGGTTTGTTTGACAGACATGATTGTGTCTCCTTTCATCCATCTCAATTGAGGGTTACTCCGCCGTATAGGATGCGATGCCTTTTTCCGCAAGCCATGCCTGCATTTCCTCCGCCGCGGTGGAGGCCGGGAAGCGCGCGCCCTCGATCCAGTTGACCGTCCCATCGGTCAGCGCGGCGAGGATCTCGCCGGTGCGCCCGTAGCCGCTGCTGGCGGAGGTGCAGAAGGTCAGCACGGTCTTGCCGCTCAGGTCGTGGGCCTCCACAAAGGTTTCGATGAGCCGTGGCGCCTGCCCCCACCAGATGGGGAACGCCAGCACCACCGTGTCGTATTGCTCCATGTTTTCCACCGTCGCGGCCAGCGCCGGGCGGCTTGCCTCGTCGTTCATCTCCTGATTGGCGCGGCAGTTGCTGTCGCTGTAGTTCAGGTCGGCCTCCGTATAGGGCATTGCCGGCTCAATGCGGAAGAGGTCGGCGTTGAGGTATTCTGCGGCGTACTCCGCCAGCGGCCAGGTGTTGCCCGTAGCCGAGAAGCAGGCCACCAGCACGGTGGAGTCAGTGGGTATGAAAGCCGTCGTTTCTTCCTCGGCGCAGGCAAAGGTCAGGCTCATCATCAGGGCAAGGGCAAGGACAAGCAACTTTTTCATGGTTTCCTCCTTGTGCGCTGTTCATGGTTCTATGTTTTTTAGCTCAGTCAGCCAGTTTCGGATCGTTCCGACGCTTGCGCTGCTGCTCAGCCGCCTGCCGGGCAGAAAGACGGCTTTGGTGGGGCAGGATTTTTGCAGAATCTCCTCCGTGCGCCCCATGCCGCTGCCGCCGGAGGTGGCAAAGGGCACCACGCGCTTGCCGGAAAAATCGCAGGAGGCCAGGAACGTCTCGATGATGCGCGGGGCCTGATACCACCAGATGGGAAAGCCCACAAAGACCGCATCATAGTCCGTCAGGTCCGGCGCGTCCCCGGCGATTGCCGGGCGGCAGGCCGGGTCCCTCATCTCCACAGAGGAACGGCTTTGATCGTCGTGCCAATTGAGGTCCGCGGCGGTGTAGGGCTGCGCCGGCCGAATCTCATGGAGATCCGCTCCGGCGACCTGCGCGATGGTTTTGGCCAGGCGGGCGGTTTCCCCGCTGGCGGAAAAGTAAGCGACAAGTGTTTTCATGGCAAATGCTCCTTTCTGTTTCAGACGTTGGGTATGTTGGATGACCATACTTGCGGCTTGTTCGCCGTTTCCCGGGTGTTCTGCGCCATCACGCCCACCAGTGCGTGGGGCGTGTAGCAGGCTTCCAGATAGGCGCTTTCCTCTGCGGTGAGCGCCAGTTCCGCGGCCCGTGCCGCGCCCTCCACATGGCTGAGCTTGGTCGCTCCAGCCACAGGGATGGCGCCTTTGCCCATCAACCAGGCCAACGCGATTTCTGTCATGGACACGTCATGGAACCGTGCCAGCTCCGCCACGCGCTCGATGATGCGGGCGTCCTGCGCCGCGGTGGCGTCATACTTGCCCCTGGCGTATTCGTCCTGTTCAAGGCGCTTGGAGCTCTCCCCCGGCAGCCTTGACAGCCGGCCCCCGGCCAGCGCGCTGTAAGGCGTAACGGCGATGCCTTCCTCCCGGCAGTAGGGAATCATTTCCCGCTCCTCCTCCCGGAAGATCAGGTTGTAGTGCCCCTGCACGCTGACAAAGGGCGCGAAGCCCTCCCGCCGGGCCAGCTCGTTGGCCTTGCAAAGCTGCCAGGCAAAGCAGTTCGAAATGCCGATGTAGCGCGCCTTGCCCGCCTTGACGGCGTTGTTCAGGCCCTCCATGATCTCGTCAAGCGGCGTGCGGTAGTCCCACATGTGATAGATGTACAGGTCCACATGGTCCATGCCCAGATTTTGCAGGCTCCTGTCCAGCATCCGGCGCACATGCTCCTGACCGCTGACGCCCGCGTCAATTTCCGCCTGACTGCGCACAGGAAACTTGGTGGCTACCACCACGTCCTCCCGGCGGGCAAAGTCCTTCAAGGCTCGCCCCAGGTACTGCTCGCTGGTGCCATTCTGGTATACGATGGCCGTGTCAAAGAAATTGACGCCCAGCTCCAGCGCCCGGCGGATAACGCTCCGGGACGCTTCCTCATCCAGCGTCCAGCTGTGCTGGCCGTGGGCTGCGTCCCCAAAGCCCATGCAGCCCAGGCACACCCGGGAAACATGCAGGTCTGATTTTCCCAGCTTGGTGTATTGCATCGTGGTTCCTTTCCGGCGTATGGATTTACGCCTTCTGTCCGCGCATCTGATAGCGCAGGTAGTCCAGTCTTTGCAGCTGCTTTTCCTTCAGATGGATTTCATCCAGCGCCGCATTCCGCCGGCGCTCCAGCATGCGTAGGCGCTCCCGGGTAGTGTCCGCATCCGAAAGCAGCAGCCGCATATAGCGCTCCACCTCCTCCACAGCAAAGCCCATGTCGTGCAGCGCCATGATGGTGCTCAGGCGTTCCAGGTCCTGGTCGTCGTACTGCCACACGCCCATGACCTGCTTGACGGCAGAGCACAGGCCCCAGCTTTCATATTCATCCAGAATCCCGATGGGAATCTGGTAGCGTTTGCTTGCTTCTTCCTTGGTCATCATACAATTCCTTCTCTTGCTCCGTATTCTCCAGCGCACCATGCGCTTTTCAAATGGAAAAGGGCACCCGAATCGGGCGCCCTTATTGTAGTGCATCTCCCCAGGCAATGTCTAATGCTTATCTTGTATCATTAGAAATGCTTTGCAAGCATTCAAAGCGTTTACAAAGCATTTGATCGCGAGATCCTTGCAAGTTTTACATTGCATTCTTGCAAGCGCAGGGGATGTCGCGCCTGCGGGCGCGACCAAAGGGCTTTCCGATCGCCCTTTGGAAACCTTCGGACCCCATACTTGATGAAACTTTTGCAAGTTAGGGAGCCACAAGTTTCATTTTTCCATACTGGTGTGAGAAAATAGGCTTTTTTCAACAGTCTGAATGCTTTGCAGGCATTGCTTTGCATGATGAATCCACGCCTCCACCGCAGGAGAAGTCACCTGCTGCTTTTTCCAGACCAGAACGGAGCCACACCGAATGGGCGGATTCAGCGGAACAAATCGGAGGCCCGGATAAACGCAGTCCAGCCGTATGGTCAGCGCATCGCCAAAGCCGCTTTTCACCAGCATGGCGGCGTTATACAGGAGGTTGTAGCGAATGGGAATATGGAGCTGATCCACGCTGCCTCCAAACCAGTTGGCCAACTCATTTTGCACCAGCGTCCGGCCGGGGAGCATCAGCGGACGCTGCGCAAGATCTTCCGGATGAACGGACTCGAGCGCACCCAGGGGCGAATCCTTCCGCGTCAGGACGCCCCATTCCTCCTGGATGGGCACGCGCAAAAACGCATATCGGGAAATATCCACCGGTTCCAGCAGCAACCCCACATCCAACGTGCCATTCTCAATGCGCTCCTTGATCTGATCCGCATTGCCACTATAAAAGCGGTAGCTCACCCTGGGATACCGTTGACGGTATGTGGCAAGCATCTCGGCAAGTACGGACACGCTGCGTGCCTCGCCGCTGCCAATCGCAATTTCGCCGGTCATTTCTTCTTCCCTGGCCGCAAAATCCCGCTGTGTACGATCCGCCAGATCGACGATTTCCTGCGCTCTGCGCCGCAGAAGCAGACCGTCCGGCGTCAGGATAATGCGGTGGTTACTACGCACAAACAGCTTCGTGCCCAGTTCCTCCTCCAGATCCTGAATCTGACGGGACAGCGTGGGCTGCGTTACATGCAGAAGCTGCGCCGCATGGGTGATGTTTTCCTCCCGGGCAATCATCAGGAAATACCGAAGCACACGCAGTTCCATGACATCAATCCTTTCCAGCTCCTGTCCGGGTTTGATTGTACCATGTGCAGCGCAGACGGACAAGCATCGAATCGGATGACAACGGAATGTATGGTGGCATAAATTTGCTATTTCCTCTGGGCTTGAGTATATATGCCATGATTTTTCTCAAGCTGCATTGCACGGAATATGGCTCTTATCTGCAATTTCCAAACCCCAAAATGCAAAAAGAAAGGACACCGACATGGTATCCATATCGGTGTCCTGTCTGCGCTTGAAAAATGATACAAGTAACGATTTCAGGGTTGGGGTATTCAAAGGGTATTCAGCGCGAATACCCCCGTTTTTGATGTTACTTACATCCTGGAGATTCTAAATACAAATGCAGCCAGCCATACGACCGCCTGCATCCACCATATAAGAATCCTTTTCTTCAACGCAAGGTTTTCATGCCTAGGGAGGTCAAAGA
>DBFBGQ010000015.1:0-6111 GCA_048201975.1 Candidatus Egerieenecus sp.
GACCTGGAGGCATTGATTGCCGAAGCGGTGGAAGGCACGGAAATCGTGCAGGTCTAAAGCAGCTGGAGCACCAGCAGCATGCAGGCCCCCGGCAGCCCCAGGGAGCCGGCCGCGTACATGGAGAACAGATTGACGCCGAGGCGTTGCGCGGAGAACGCGCCGTTCCAGCAAAGCAGCAGGGCCAGCCCCAGTAGAAGCCGCTCCATGGTTCGCGCCGCCAGGGTGTCCGGGCGGTAAAACCGGCTGAGCAGATAGAGGGCTGCCGCCACCGCCGCCAGCAGGGCCACCAACCGCAAATTCACCTGGACCATCGCACATCCCCTCCTGACATTACCCTATGCGCCCGCGCTGGCGTATACCCCGAAAAAGCAGAAATTTCACAAACCTATCCCCGGGACTTGCGGAACCTGCTGGAATATGGTAAAATAATCGGGACGTAAATGGACCAGTGGGGCGCGCGATGGCCCGCGGGGGGAGGAGAATTTCCATGCAGGAGGATTTCCTGGCGCTGATGCGGCAGCTCGGCCCGGATCTTGCTGCGGAAATGGCCCGCCGGGCATTGGTGCTGGAACGCATTGCCGCGCTTTCGCCCGTGGGCAGGCGGCAGTTGGCTGCCCGGCTGAATCTGCCGGAGCGGGAGATCCGCTCCGTGGCAACCTTTCTCAAGGATGAAGGCTTCATAAACCTGGACGCCGCAGGCATGACGCTTACGCCGAAGGCGGAGAGCGTCCTTCCCAGCGCGCGGGAATTCAGCCGCGCCATGCGGGGATTGACCGCGCTGGAAACGCAGCTGGCCGCGGCGCTGCATATCGGCCGCGTTTACGTGGTAGCGGGGGATTTTGACCAGGATGACCGGGTGCTCCAGGATGTGGGCCGCGTGGCGGCGCAGCGGGTGCGCACGCTGCTGCAAAGCGGAAGCACCCTGGCGGTGACCGGCGGGGCGACCATGGCGCAGGTGGCGCATTTCATGCAGTCGCCAACGCCCATGAATGTGATGGTGGTTCCCGCTCGGGGCGGCATGGGCCGCGCCGTGGAGACACAGGCCAATACCCTGGCGGCCGAGATCGCCCGGAGAATCGGCGGGCATCACCGGCTGATGCATTTGCCGGACCACATGGACGCGGCGGCCATGCAGGAAATGTGCAAGCTGCCGGAAATCAAAGAGGCGCTGGAGCGCCTGCAGCGTGCGGACGTGCTGCTGCACGGCATCGGCCGTGCGGACGACATGGCCCGGGACAGGCAGATGTCCATGCCGCAGCTCAAGCAGCTTATGGAAAAGGGCGCGGTGGCCGAGGCCTTTGGCTATTACTTCGACCAGCAGGGCAATTGCCTTTATTCCGCCTCCAGCGTGGGGGTGGACCTTAACCGGCTCCCGCCTTCCTGCCAGATGGTGGCGGTGGCTGCCGGGCGCAGAAAAGGGCAGGCCATGCTGGCGGTGCTCCAGCGTTATCAGCACGCCATGCTGATCACTGACGAGGGCGCAGCCCAGGAAATGCTTCGCCTGATGAACATAAGCGGTTGATTGCACGGCTTTTTCGGAGCGTCGCGCTCCGGGGCCGTTGGCAATAGAATTCACAGGAAGTAACAGAAATCAAAGGAGTGTGCACCATGGCCAAGAAGACGATTGATGACATTCAGGTTGCCGGCAAGCGGGTTCTGGTTCGCTGCGATTTCAACGTCCCCATGCAGGATGGAAAAATCACCAGCGACAAGCGCATCGTGGCGGCGCTGCCCACCATCAAGAAGCTGATCGCCGACGGCGGCAAGGTGATTCTGTGCAGCCACCTGGGCAAGCCCAAGAACGGCCCGGAGGCTAAGTTCTCCCTTGCGCCCGTGGCGGAGCGTCTCTCCGACTACCTGGATAAGCCCGTTGTGTTTGCCGATGACGATAACGTGGTGGGCGAAAAAGCCAAGGCTGCCGTGGCCGCCATGAAGGACGGCGACGTGGTGCTGCTGCAGAATACCCGCTTCCGCAAGGAAGAGACCAAGAACGTGGAGGAATTCTCCAAGGAGCTCGCTTCCCTGGCGGATTGCTACGTGGATGACGCCTTCGGCTCCTGCCACCGGGCGCACTGCTCCACCGAGGGCGTGACCAAGTTCCTCTCTCCCTGCGTTGCCGGCTACCTGATCGGCAAGGAGCTGTCCATCATGGGCAAGGCGCTGGAGGATCCGGCCCGTCCCTTCGTGGCGGTGCTGGGCGGCGCGAAGGTCTCCGACAAGATCGGCGTGATCAACAACCTGCTGGAGAAGGTGGACACCCTGATCATCGGCGGCGGCATGAGCTACACCTTCCAGGTGGCTCTGGGCGGCCATGTGGGCAAGTCCCTGCTGGAGCAGGATAAGGTGGAGCTGGCCAAGGAACTGATGGAAAAGGCCAAGGCCAAGAAGGTCAAGCTGCTCCTGCCCGTGGACAACGAGGCCGGCGACAGCTTCTCCAACGATTGCATGCGCATCACCGTGCACTCCAAGGAAATCCCTGAAAACTTCGAAGGCATGGACATTGGCCCCAAGACCCGGGTGATCTTCGCCAACGAAGTGGTCAACGCCGGCACGGTGGTCTGGAACGGCCCCATGGGCGTGTTCGAGTTTGACAACTTCGCTGTGGGTACCCGCGCCATTGCCAAGGCCATGGCGGAGTGCCAGGGCGTAACCATCATCGGCGGCGGCGACAGCGCGGCGGCTATCGAGCAGATGGGCTTTGCCGACAAGGTAACCCATGTGTCCACCGGCGGCGGCGCTTCCCTGGAGTTCCTGGAAGGCAAGACCCTGCCCGGCGTTGCCTGCCTGGACGAGAAATAAGCATTCGCGCAGGGGACGGCCTTCCCGTAGAAGGCCGCCTCCTGCGATTTTCTGACCGGAGCGTCAACTTTACAAGGAAAGAGGAATGGGATCATGCGTAAGGCAATTATTGCCGGTAACTGGAAAATGAACAAAACTCCCGCCGAGGCGGCCGCCCTGGTGGAAGAGCTCAAACCCCTGGTGAAGGACGCCATCTGCGACGTGGTGGTATGCGTTCCCGCGGTGGATTTCGCCGCCGTGAAGGAAGCCGCCGCCGGCAGCAACATCCACCTGGGCGCGCAGAACGTCCATTGGAAGGAGTCCGGCGCCTATACCGGCGAGCTGAGCGCCGAGATGCTCAAGGCCTCCGGGGTGGAATATGTGATCATCGGCCACAGTGAGCGCCGCCAGTACTTCGGGGAGACCGACGCCACGGTGAATCAGCGCGTGCTGGCCGCGGTGCAGGCGGGGCTGAAGGTCATCCTGTGCGTGGGCGAGATGAAGGCTGAACGCGAGGCTGGCTATACCGACGCCCTGGTGGAATACCAGACGCTGATTGCCCTTACCGGTCTGACCGGCGAGCAGGTGGCGGATGTGGTGATTGCTTACGAGCCCGTGTGGGCCATCGGCACCGGCTTGACCGCCACCGACGAGCAGGCAAACGAGACCATCGGCGTGATCCGCAAGGCTATTGCCCGGAAGTATGGCCAGGAAATTGCCGACAAGATCCGCATTCAGTACGGCGGGAGCATGAATCCCAAGAATGTCAAGGGCCTGATGGCGCAGCCGGAGATTGACGGCGGCCTGATTGGCGGCGCGTCGCTGAAGGCGCCTGACTTCTCCCTGGTTGTGAATTACGACAAATAAACCGAACCGCGCATATGCCGGCGCCTGCCGGGCTCAAGGCCCTGCAGGCGCTTTTTTATGGGCAAAGCGCCTGTAGAGATCAGGCATGGAGAAATTTTTCTGGATTTTTTCGCCGCTTCATGGTATCGTGGAAAAGGCCGGAGCAGGCCGCGCCCATGGCAAAGCGCCTGCATCCGCCCAAGATCGCGCGCCCGTTCGCCGGAAAAGTGGAGGAGCGCCACGCCGATGCGCGCAGGATGTCCGTATATCCTTTTCATTTCCGCCATCATTCACCCTGCGGTATGCTGGCGCGTCCTTCCTTGCCGGCCTTGCCGGGCGGCATGAAAGGAGCATGGATCAACCATGGATGCACCATTCCAACAGGCAGAACGGATCACCCAATTTGAACAGACGCCGGAGTACCAGCAATTTCTGGCGCGAAAGGAGGCGCTGCTCTCCGAAACAGGCAATCCCTATTTCATTGCCCACGATTCTCCGCTGACGGATCGAAGCCTCATGGACGGACAGTGGGTGCTCAACTTTGGCAGCTACAACTATGCAGGCATGTCCGGCCGGCAAGAGGTATCCGACGCAGCCATCGAGGCCATCCGCCGGTACGGAACCTCTGCCTCGGGCAGCCGGCTGCTGGCCGGTGAGAAGACCCTGGACCGGGAGCTGGAGCGGGCCATAGCACAGTGGAAGCATGCGGAGGACGCCCTGGTACTGGTGGGCGGTCACTCCACCAACGTGACCTTCGTGGGCAATTTTTGCCACGATGGAGACCTGATCCTTTACGACGCGCTGATCCACAACTCCGTCGCCGAGGGCTGCCGCCTGGCGCACGCTACGGCCCGTCCCTTCCCGCACAATGACTGGCAGGCCCTGGAGCGCATTCTGGAGCGCCGGCGGGACAAGTTCCAGAAGGTATTGATCTGCGTGGAGGGCGTGTATTCCATGGACGGCGACATTGCCCCGGTGCCGGAATTCGTGCGCATCAAGAAGCAGTTCGGTTGTTTCCTGATGGTGGATGAAGCGCACTCCACATGCGTGATCGGCGAGACCGGAGGCGGCGTGGACGAGTATTTCGGCCTGGCGCCGGAGGATATCGACATCAAAATGGGCACCCTGTCCAAGGGGTTGGGCGCCTGCGGCGGATACCTGGCTGGGTCCGCCCACCTGATTGACTACCTGCGGTATAGCCTGCCCGGGTTTGTCTTTTCCGTGGGGATTTCCCCGGCGCTGGCTGCGGCCGCGCTGTGCGCTGTGCGGCTGATGCGGACGGATCCTTCCGTGATGGAAAACATGCGGCGCAATGTGGCGTGCTTTGCCCAGGAAGCGCGCAAGCGCCGCCTGGACATCGGCCTGGCTGGAAAGACCGCCATACTGCCCGTGCTGGTGGGTCCGGATGCGGACGCCTGGGCGCTGTCCAATCATCTGCGGAACAAGGGCGTTTTCGTGCCCCCGGCGGTCTACCCCGCCGTACCCAGGGATCAGGCCCGCTTACGCTTCTGCGTTACCGCGGCGCATCATCCCGAGCAGATTGTCGAAGCGTTGGACAAGCTGGAGGAGGCAGCCCGGGAACTGGGCATTGATCTGCCCCGATTGCCAGCGTAAGACAACTATATCACAGAGAAAAGAAGAGCGCCATGTCCGGGGGAAGATGCCCCGGCATGGCGCTTGATTTTCAGCGGGAGGCATGCCAATCCTCCCGTAAGATGGCGTAAACTTCCACATCCACAAATTTGCCTTTATTCCAGAGTCTTCCCCGCATGGTTCCCTCCCGGCGCATGCCCGCTTTGAGCATAACCCGACCGCTGGCGGGATTGTCCGTTTCGTGCTGGGCCTCCACCCGGTGGAGCTTCAGCGTGCCAAAGGCCACGCCCAGCACTGCGCGAACCGCTTCGGTCATCAGCCCGCGGTTCCAACAGCTGCGGGCCAGGCTGTAGCCGATTTCTGTGCTCCTGTTTTCCGTATTCAGCCACATGAAGCCGATGGTGCCAACCACCCGGCCGGTATCCTTCAGCACAATGCCATAAGTGCTGGGTTCCCCGTTGCGGTATTGCTTCAAAATGTAGCGCAAATACGCCCTGGTCTGACCGATGGTCTCGTGGGCGTCCCACAGCACGTGCCTGGCCACCTCCGGATCCCGGGAATAGGCGAACACATCCTGACTGTCGCTCATTTTCAAGGGGCGAAGCAATAGCCGCGGGGTTTCCAGGGGTGGCAGGTGGGAAAACACATCCCGATACTGCCAGAAGGTAACATCGCCGGATTCCTTGGGGCGCAATTCACCTCGAAGACGCTGGAAAAGGGTGTCACACACGGCAAATGGCCTCCCATCGGCTCAGCAGCGCCGGCAGAGAAGTGGTTATCGCCGGCTCCCAGGTTGCACTACCATACACCAACAGCGCGACGCCCAGCAAGGCGATCAGCGTCAGGCAGAGGATCAAAATGGAAAAAGCATGACTTTTTCTGGATGGCAAGGAA
>DBFBGQ010000016.1:0-11586 GCA_048201975.1 Candidatus Egerieenecus sp.
TTTTCGACAGCCCTGGTTTCTCATGCCTCTTTTCGCTTTGGCTGGTTGTTTTTTGACGCTATGCCGCCGTTTTTCTCTTGATTTGTTTGCAAAATGGGCGTGCCGCAGAAGTTGCTTTCTGCAACGCGCCCCCTGGACCCCTTCGGGCCCCATACGCGATGGAGCTTTTGCAGGTTAGGAAACCGAAAGTTTCACTATTTCTCACAAGGTTGGGAACCTTGTTGCCCCTGGCGGCAACCGCGCCTCTTGCTCCATCGCGTATGTAGCCCCAGCCGTCGCAAGCATCCCCGCTTGGTGCGCTTTTCAATTTTCCCATTGTGATGTACAATAAAGGCATCTCTGTGAAGAGGGGCGGAAGCATGACCAAGTGGACAGAGCAGCAACAGCAGGCCATCCAGGCGCGGAATGCAACCCTGCTGATTAGCGCGGCGGCGGGATCGGGAAAAACAGCGGTGCTGGTGGAGCGCATACTGGCATTGCTGCGGGAGGGGGCGTCCCTGGACCGGATGCTCATCGTTACCTTCACCCGCGCGGCGGCGGCGGAAATGCGCCAGCGCCTCCACCGGCGGCTGTGCCAGGAGGCGGCCCGGGAACCGGGATGGTCCCGTCAACTGGACCTGCTTCCCCAGGCGCAGATCTCCACCATCCATGGCTTTTGCCAAAATGTGCTGCGGGGGGATTTCCAGGCCGCGGGCATCGACCCCCTGGCGCGCATCTGCAACGAGGCCACCGGGCAGGCGCTGTACCAGCAGGCCATGAAGGACGCCATGAACCGGCTGTGCCAGGAGGGTTCGCAGGATTTTCAGCTGTTGATGGAATGCTTCTCCCAGGAGCAGCTGTTCGATATGTGCCAGGAACTGGAGCGCTTCTTGATGTCCCTCCCCCACCCCTTTTCATGGCTGGAGGAACAGCTGCGCCGCATTCCCCTGGATTGTGAGCTCCAGGAGCACCCCTGGTACCGGGAGCTGCTTCGCATGGCCCCGGTGGAAGTGAACGGGCTGATGAGCCTGTGGGAGCGGCAGCGGGCCTGCTTCGATGCCCCCGACGCCGTGGACGCCTACCGCGCCGCCCTGGAGAGCGACCGGCTGCAGCTCCTTTCCCTGATCCAGGCTTCCCTGGATACCCTGCCCCTGGCCCTCCAGGCGCTGAGCTTCTGCCGCGCCCCCGCCCCGCGGGGACTCACCCAGGCGGAAAAGGACTGGAAGGACGGCTACCTGGCTCTACGGGATGCAATGAAAAAACAGGTCAAAGAACTGCGGGAGCGGCTACTGGTCTCTCCCGAATCCCTGGGGGAGGAGCTGGCCCAGGTGCAGCGCCTGGCCCGGGGGCTGGGCGAATACGTCCAGGCCGCCCATCTGGTTTTCCAGCAGGAAAAGCGCCGGCGGAACCTGCTGGACTTCAGCGACCTGGAGCAGATGACACTGACCGCCCTGGAAAACGCGCAGGTGCGGGAGAAACTCCAAGGCGGCTGGGACCATATCTTCGTGGACGAGTGCCAGGACGTTTCCGCCATACAGGACGCCATACTGCAAAGCGTCCACGGGAAGGGGAACAGCCTGTTCATGGTGGGGGACGTGAAGCAGAGCATCTACCGCTTTCGCCTGGCGGACCCCACGCTGTTCCTGGGCCGTATGCGCAGCTTCAGCCGGGAGGAGAGCGCCCGTGAGCGCCGCATCACCCTGCAGATGAACTTCCGCTCCGACGCCCGGGTGCTGGAGAGCGTCAACGTGGTGTTCCGCAAGCTCCTGCGCCGCGGCGTCACCGAGCTGGATTACGCCCGGGAGGACGAGCTGATCCCCGCCCCGGACCGCCCCGCCGGCGCCCCGTCGGAGCTTTGCCTGCTCCGCGCCCCCACGGAGGAGGACGCGCCGGAGGACGCCGCCCTGGCCGCCGCCATCGAGCTGCAGGCCCTGCGCTGCGGGGAGCGCATCCGCCGGATGCATCAGGGGGAGGACGGCCGCGCCTATGCCTACCGGGAGATGGTGATCCTCATGCCCAAGGTGCGCAACGTGGCCCAGCGGGTGGCGGAATTGCTCACGGACATGGGCATCCCCGTGTATTGCGACATGAAGGGGGCCTACTTCGACCTGCCGGAAATACGCGCCATGCTCTACCTGCTGCAAACCCTGGACAATCCCCTGCAGGATATTCCCCTGCTCTCCACGCTGAAAATGCCGGGCTTCCGCCTCTCCGACGGGGACCTGGCGGACATCCGCCTCATGGACAGCGGGCGGAACGTGCCCTTTCACCAGGCCTTCCGCAAGGCCATGGAGGCCCCTACGGCCCTGGGCCGCCGCTGCCGGGAGATCTGGACCAGCCTGGAGCGCTGGCGCTTTGTGCTCAGCGCCCGGCCCCTTTCCGCTTTCTTGTGGGAGATCATGGAGGAAACGGGCTATTACGCCGCGGCGGGCGCCCTGCCCGAGGGGCAAACCCGGCAGGCGAACCTGCGCCTGCTGTGCCAGCGGGCGGCGGAGTATGAGCAGACAGGCGACGGCAGCCTGCAGGGCTTCCTGCAAACCGCCGAGGAACTGCGCGCCGGCGGGGAGAGCCGCTCCGCCACCCTCCTGGGGGAGGAGGAGGACCTGGTGCGCATCATGACCATCCACAAAAGCAAGGGGCTGGAATTTCCGGTGGTGTTCGTGCTGGGGCTGGAGCAGCGGGCCTTCCAGCCCCCCCGCGGCTTCCTGCGCTGCCACAACGAGCTGGGCGTCTGCCTCCCCTATGTGAACAAGCCCCTGCGCATCCGCCGCACCACCCTGGGGGATCAGGCCTTCACCCTGCGCAAGCGCGCCGATGAAATCTCCGAGCGGGCCCGCCTGCTCTATGTGGCCATGACCCGGGCCAGGGAAAGGCTGCTGCTCTTTGCCTCCATGGGGGATGTCACCCGGGGGCTGTGGTTCGCCCCCCAGGGGGATGCCCGCATCTGGCAGGGGCAGTCCATGCTGGATTGGATCATGTGCGCCCTCATGGACCAGGAGGAGTTGCGGGAGGCTTACCTGGCGCAGCTCACCGGGCAGGAGCAGCGCAGGCTGGGCGTTTCCACAGTTCCAACAGGTTTTCCACAGGGCGAAAGCCCTTGGAAAATCAGCGTTTTGCCAGCTTATCCCCCGCAGGTTGTGCAAAAAGCGAAAGTTTTCCACAACCTTTTTACACAGCTGGAGACATGGGTTTCGGAGGGCGCTGGGGATAAATTGGGGAAACGTTGGGAGCATATGTATGAGTCTGGCGATGGCCTGCCCCTGAAAACCTCCGTATCCTCCCTGGTGCGTGGGGAGCGGGAACGCCTCTCCCTGCTGGACGCTCCCCAGGAGGAAACCCCCGCGGAGAAGCGGCAGGAAAGCGGGGTCGCGCCGCTGCTCATGGAGGAGCTGCCAGCCCTGCCCGCCTTTTTGCGGGAGGCGGCGGTCACCGGGGCGCAGCGGGGATCGCTGGTGCACAAGGCCCTCTCCCTGGTGGATTGGAAGGCGCTGCGCTCCCTTTCCCACGCCCGGCGCTTGCAATGCCTGGCCGCCCAGCGGGAGGAATGGATCGCCCGGCAGCTCTTCACCCCCGAGGAGGCGAAGCTGCTGCGCCCGGAGGACCTGGCCGCCTTTTACGAAAGCCCGCTGGGGGCGCGGATGCTGGCCAGCCCGGAGGTCCGCCGGGAGTGGAGCTTCAACTTCCGCCTCTCCCACGAGAAGCAGACGCTGCTCCAGGGGGTCATCGACTGCGCCTTCCGGGAAGGGGAAGGCTGGATCCTGCTGGATTACAAAACCGACCGGGTGACGGACGGAGCGGCCTTTGTGGCCCGGCACGCCCCTCAGCTGCGGCTTTACGCCCAGGCCCTGGAGGAGATCACCGCCCTGCCGGTGAGGGAGCTGTGGCTTTATGCCGTGGGGGACGGCCGCTGCTACGCCGTGCCACGAAGCGACCCGCCTTCCCCGGAGGCGGACGCCCGGCGCTTTGCGGGGAATTGACCGGAAAAGCTCACGGGTGTATAATGATCTATCCCCGGCGCGCCGGGGAAACAGGAGAAGCCGCCTGACGCTTCCGGGACGCGCTCCCGGAAGGTTCCGCGGGCTTCTTTGCTTTGAAAGGTTTTTCGGAAAGGAGCTTCTGCCTGATGAAAGTGGTGCTGCTCTCCCTGGACGCGGCCTTTGACCAGGACCTTCCCCTGCTGCGGGAGCAGCCCTTCTTCGGGGAGTTTCTGGCCCATGCCAGCGGCTGCCTCCATGTGCGCACGGTGTTCCCCGCCCTCACCTACCCCGCCCATACCACGCTGATCACCGGGACGGACCCCTGCCGGCACGGCATCGGACAAAATCAGCCCCACCGGCCGGAGCTGGAGCCATCCATGCGCCCCTGGTACTGGGAGGCGGCGGAGGTGAAGGTCCCCTCCCTCTTTGACGCGGTGAAGGAGGCCGGGGGCGCGTGCGCCTCCATCCTGTGGCCGGTGACGGGCAAAACGAAGTCCATCCGCTGGAATTTTCCCGAGGTGCTGGCCCTCCCCGGAGAAAATCAAACCTGGAAGATGCTCCGCTACGGCACGCCCCTGTGGATTCTGCGCATGGAGCTGCGCCATGGCTCCCAGCGGGTCTCCCTGCGGGAGCCGCACCTGAGCGATTACGCCACCATTCTGTTGAAGGATGTGATCGCCTCCCACGCCCCGGACCTTTCCGCGGCGCACCTGGTGGACCTGGACGATACCCGGCACCATACCGGCGTCAACAACCGGGAGACCCGCCAGGCCATCAAGCGTCTGGACCGGCGGGCCAAGGAGGTCTGGGACGTGATGCGCCTGACCCCCGGCATGGAGGACGCGGCGCTGTGCCTGGTCAGCGACCATGGCCAGGGGGATGTGCGGCAAACCGTGTGCCTGGGGGAGGTCCTGGAGCGGCTGGGCCTGGGCAGCGCGTTTTCCGTGCAGAGCAACGGCATGAGCGCGTACTTGTTCCTGCGGCAGGCGGATGGGGAGGAACATTTGCCGGAGCTGGAGGCCTTTCTGCGCCAGCACCTGGCGGAGCTGGGCGCGTCCAAACTCTACGGGCCCCGGGAGCTGTCGGCCATGGGCGCGGTGAAGGATGTACCCCTGGCGGTGGAAGCCGCGCCCGGCGTGGTGTTCGAGGACGGCCTCCCCCAGGCCAAGCGGGAGAAGGCCACCCACGGCTTCGGCCCCGGCCATCCCGCGGAAAACTGCCTCTTTGCCCTGCGGGGTCCGGGCATCAAGGAAGGGGTCTGGCTGCCGGATATGCCCATGCGGGACGTGGCTCCCACCCTGGCGGGGCTGCTGGGGGTGGAGCTGCCCCAGGCCCAGGGGGTGGATCACAGCGCCATGTTTCGGAAAAAGGCGTGACGCCGGCGAATGTTTCACGTGAAACATCCGGGGCGAAGCGCGGCAAAAATATCAAAAAGTGGTTTTTCAGGGTCGAAAATCCCCTGTTTTGATAGAAAAAGGGTTTTTCAGGCGCGAAAATTGCGAAAAAATTGACAAAAAGGGTTTTTCGTGCCATAATAGGCGCGATGCGATACAAAGGGGGTCCGGGCTGGCGGCGCAGCTTGTGATGGAAAAAGCATCGGCCCGCGGGGTCGTAGCTATAGATATTCGCTCTTGAAAAGAGTATCTTTCGCTGGAGGTGTCTTGCTTCGTGGACCGCAAGCTGACAGTCACCTATTATCACCACAGCGGGTTTTCCGTGGCCATGGAGGACGTGCTGCTGATCTTCGACTATTGGACCGGGGAACAGGGGGAACTGCCCCAGGAGAAGCGCATTACCCCGGAGTTTCTCCGCTCCTTCCGTCAGGTGTACGTCTTCATCAGCCATGAGCACCCGGACCACATGGATCCGGTGGTGTTCACCTGGCGCACGGAGGCGCCCGTGACCTACGTGGTCTCCGCCGACATGCCCATCGGCACTCGGGGCAGGCGCATGGCTCCGGGGGATACCCTGACCCTCTCCCCGCAGGTGACGGTCAAGGCCTTCGATTCCACGGACCTGGGGGTCTCCTTCCTGGTGGACCTGTGCGGCATCAAGGTGTTTCACGCCGGGGACCTGAACTTCTGGCACTGGCGGGAGGAATCCACCGTCAAGGAGATTGAGGAGGCGGACGACGCCTTCCGCCAGGCGGTGGAGCCCATCGCCCAGGAGGAGATCGACCTGGCCTTCTTCCCCGTGGACGCCCGGCAGGGCCTGATGTACGACGCCGGGGCCAATTATTTCATGATGTGCGTCAAGCCCCGGCTGCTGATTCCCATGCACTTCTGGGGCCGGGCGGAGATCGCCACGGAGTTTGCCCGGCGCAGCCGCTGCCGGCAGACGGAGGTCATGGCGCTCACCCGCTTCGGGGAGCAGATTCGCCTGGACTTCACCGAGGACGGCTACATCGACGTGCATCTGCTCACCCCCCCGGAGGTGGTGGTCTCCGGCAGGCAGGGCGGCAACGAGCTGCCCATCCTGGAGGTGGATACCCAGCGGAACGTGGAGCTGAATGGCTACGACAGCGGCGATCCCTTCTCCGACACCGATTTGCCCGTGAAGCTGGACGAGTGAGCGCTCCCCCATGCCGCCCCTTGACAAGCCCCGCGCTTTGACGTATGATGAAGCAGCCATCACGGTAGAAAGGCTGGGTGAAATCATATGCAGGTGGAGAAGACCATGAGCCTGGGCCAGGTGCTGCAGGCGGATCGGGGCACGGCCCGCATTTTCATGGAGTTTGGCATGCATTGCCTGGGCTGCCCCCACGCCACGGCGGAGTCCCTGGAGGATGCTTGCGCGGCCCATGGGGCGAATGTGGATGAGCTGGTGCATCAGCTCAACGAATACTTTGCCGAAAAGGAATAACGCAACGCTGGGGGGGCCGGGCCGTCATGAGCCGGGCCTCCCGCTTTTCTCATGGGCTTTGTGGAAAAGCCTGTGGATAAGCTGGGAATACTGTGGAAAATCCGACCCCGGGCCGGCGCAATCCCCGGCTTTTCCCCACCGTTCGTGGAAAGAATGTGGAGAAAGTGGATAACCCCTGTGGAAAAGGAGGGAAAAAACCATGATCGTCAAGGATCAACGGGAGGCCCTGTGCGTCGCCTGCGAGATGGAACGCCGGGCCATCGCGGTTTATGAGCGGGCCCTGACCCTGGCCGGAAGCGAGGAGGTCCGGGCGGGCATCCGGCGGATACTGTCCGATGAGCGGGAGCATCTGCGCTGCTTCAGCGGCATGCGGGAGCGCTGCTGCGCCTGCGGCGCCCCGGAGGACCGGCTGCTCATGGCCGCCCTGGGAGCGGAGGCGCTGTTCCCCGGGGGCGTCATGGAGCTGACCAGGGCCCAGGGGCTGTGCAGCCTGGAGGGGCTGTATACCTTCGCCAGGGATAGCGAGGCGGAGGCCGTGCGCGCCTACGGGGAATTCGCAAACAAGTGCGCCGACCCGGCGGTGCGGGAGGCCTTTCTGGACATCGCCAGGGAGGAGGGCGCGCATCTCGCCGCCCTGGAGGACGAGCTCGTCCGGATCAAGGGCTGACGGCATGTGAAAAGTCAGTACAAATTTTCCACAGGAGTGGGGAAAATTTGTGGAGAACCCGGCCGAAATTGTGCAAAACCCGGGGAAAACCTCCAAAAGCAGTCCAGGGCGCGGGAAAGAATGCTTTCCCGGACTGTGTATAAGCTGTGTAAATTGTGGAAAACCTGGGCATGAGCTGTGCATAACAGGGAAAAACCCTGGGGAAAGCCTGGCCCGGCATGTGAAAAAGCCCGGCGGGAGCGCTCCGCCGGGGGAAGTGGCATAGGAGGAAGCGTTCATGGATAAGGATCATATGGCGGCGGAGGCGCGGGAGATTCTCTCCGCCTGCGTGAAGGAGCTGAAGCAGGCGGGGGACCTGCCTGCGGGGAGCCTGATTGTGCTGGGATGCTCCACCAGCGAGGTGTCCGGGGCGAACATCGGCAAGGGCAGCGTGCCGGAGCTGGGGGAGATCATCGCCCGGGCCATGCTGGAGGCCTGCGCGGCGGAGGGCCTGCGGGCGGCCTTCCAGTGCTGCGAGCACCTGAACCGCTGCGTGGTCATGGAGCGGGAGACCCTGCGGGACTACGGCTGCACCCAGGTGAAGGCCATTCCCCAGCCCAAGGCGGGGGGAAGCGTCCCCGCCGCGGCCTGGAAGCTGATGAAGGAGCCGGCGCTGGCCCTCTCCGTGCAGGCGGAGGCGGCCATCGACGTGGGCGATACCCTGGTGGGCATGCACATCCGCCCGGTGGCGGTGCCCCTGCGGGGACGCTTCCGCCGCCTGGGGGAGGCCAACCTGGTGCAGGCCTACAGCCGCCTGCCCTATGTGGGCGGTTCCCGGGCCGTATACGAGGAATAAGCCAAGGAGGGAATGCATGAACAAACGGATGCTGCTCAATGCCTGCAAGGGGGCGCTCATTGGCGTGGGAGCCATTTTGCCGGGGATCAGCGGCGGAGTGCTCTGCGTGGCGTTGGGGATTTATGGGCTGGTGATGAGCTTTCTGGCCCATCCGCTGACGGAGCTGAAGCGCCGCTGGCAGGAGCTGCTGCCCCTGCTGGCGGGGTTTGGGGTGGGGGTGCTGGGGCTTTCCCGGCTGGTGGAGCTATTGTTCCGCACCTCCCAGGAGCCGGCGGTGTGGCTGTTCATCGGCCTGATTGCCGGGACCCTGCCCGCCCTGTGGCGGGAGAGCGGCAAGGAGGGCCGCAGCCCCGCCTGCCTGGCCTGGGGCGCGGGAGCCTTTGGGATCATGCTGCTGTTTTTGCTGTGGATACAGGGGGCGGGGATGCAGGCGGCAACCCCCGGCTTCGGGCTGTGGCTGCTGTGCGGCGTCCTGTGGGGCGTGGGCATCATCGCCCCGGGGATGAGCCCCTCCTCCCTGTTCATTTTCATGGGGGTGTACCAGCCCATGGCCGCGGGCATCGCGGACCTTTCCATGTCCGTATTGGCGCCCATGGCCCTGGGGCTGGCGCTGTGCGTGCTGACACTGGCCAAGGGGATGAACTGGCTGCTGGCCAATCGCTACGGGCCCACCATGCATGTGCTGCTGGGGGTCTCCCTGGCCTCCACGCTGGTGATTCTGCCCCTGGGCAGCCCGGTGAGCCTGGGAACGGGGGCGCTGTACGCCGCCTGCTTCCTGGGCGGGCTGGCGGTGGCGCTGTGGATGGACCGGGTCAGCCGCCGCATGGAGGCGGAGGGCAGAAAATGACCGCCGCGAGAAAGGAGGAATTCCCCATGACCCCCGCGCAGATGTGGGCGGCCTTCGCCGCGGCCTGCCCGGACGCGCCGGAAACCTACGAAGCGTGGGCCTTTGGCGCGGAGGCCGACGCCCTGGCCCGCCTGGTGCTGGCCGGGATCAAGACCGCCACCTCCTCCGCCTATCCCCTCTATGCCCTGCGCCAGGAGCCCCTGCCCCGGGCGGGGGCCTGCGACGTGCTGCTGGACGCCGCGGGCCGGGCGGTGTGCGTGCTGCGCACCACCCGGGTGTATGTGGTCCCCTTTCACCAGGTGACGGCGGAGCATGCCCGCAGGGAGGGCGAGGGCGACCGCTCCCTGGAAAGCTGGCGCAGGGTGCACGCGGATTTTTTCACCCGCGCCCTGGCCCGGGAGGGGCTGGCCTTTACCCCGGAAACGCCCGTGGTCTGCGAGGAGTTTGAAGTGGCTTACCGCCCGTAATTCCCCCTTCGCCCCCCTTGCAAAAGCCGCTCCCCCATGCTATAATCCTCAAAGAAATGCGATGAGGGGCGCAAGCGCCGCCCTCGTCCGTCCAGAGAGCGCGCCGGGGGTGCAAGGCGCGATGGATGACGCGGCGTATCCCAGCCCGGAGCAGCGGCCAATCCCCGCCGCCTCGTCCCCGTGAAAGGACGCGCAATGAGTGAGGGCGGCATGGTCCGTCCTAAGCCGGGTGGTACCGCGAAGGTTCAGCCTTCGTCCCTGCAAAGACGTGCAGCGACGGGGCTTTTTTTCTGCCCCGCCGCCCAAGAAGGAGGTTGTTCCCCATGGCCAAGGAAAAGAAACAGGAGTTCGTCACCCACATCACCCCCCGCAGCGAGGATTTCTCCCAGTGGTACACCGACGTGATCCTCCAAACGCAGCTGTGCGACTATGCCCCCGTGCGGGGCTGCATGGTCATCCGCCCCTACGGCTACGCCATCTGGGAGCGGATCCAGGAGGAGATGGACCGCCGCTTCAAGGCCACCGGTCACGAGAATGTTTATTTCCCCATGCTGATCCCCGAAAGCCTGCTGCTCAAGGAGGCCGAGCACGTGGAGGGCTTCGCCCCGGAGGTGGCATGGGTCACCCAGGGCGGCGGCGAAAAGCTCCAGGAGCGCCTGGCCGTGCGCCCCACCAGCGAGACCATCTTCTGCACCATGTATGCCAAGTGGGTGCAAACCTGGCGGGATCTGCCCATCAAGTATAACCAGTGGTGCTCCGTCATGCGCTGGGAAAAGACCACCCGTCCCTTCCTGCGCACCAGCGAATTCCTCTGGCAGGAGGGCCACACCCTCCACGCCACTCCCGAAGAGGCCCAGGAGGAGACGCTGACCATGCTGGAGGTCTACCGGGAGGTGGCGGAAAACGCCCTGGCCCTGCCCGTCTACGTGGGCCGCAAGAGCGAAAAGGAAAAGTTCGCCGGCGCCCGGGCCACCTATTCCATGGAGGCCATGATGCAGGATGGCAAGGCCCTTCAGGCGGGCACCAGCCACAACTTCGGCACCAACTTTGCCGAGGCCTACGATATCCAGTTCCAGAACAAGGAAGGCAAGCTCACCTATGCCCAGGAAACCAGCTGGGGCGTGAGCACCCGGCTCATCGGCGCCATCATCATGACCCACGGGGATGAGCGCGGATTGCGCCTGCCCCCGGTGATCGCCCCCATTCAGGTGGTGATCGTGCCCGTGGCCGCCCACAAGCCCGGCGTAAACGAGGCCTGCCAGCAGCTGGCGGATCAGCTCAAGGCCCAGGGCTTCCGCGTGAAGCTGGACGACCGGGACACGGTAAGCCCCGGCTACAAGTTCAACGACTGGGAGATGAAGGGCGTCCCCGTGCGCCTGGAGATCGGTCCCCGGGATCTGGAAAACGGCGTGGTCATGGCCTTCCGCCGGGATACCCTCGAGAAGTTCACCGTGCCCATGGCGGAGATTGCCCAGAAGCTCCCCGCCCTGCTGGACGACATTCAGCGGACCCTCTACAACCAGGCCAAGGCCTTCCGCGACCAGCGCACCGTGGTGGTCCACAACATGGAGGAGCTGGGCCAGGCAGTACAGAACGGTTTCGCCAAGGCCATGTGGTGCGGCGATCAGGCCTGCGAGGATCAGATCAAGGAGCAGTTCAACGCCTCCAGCAGAAACATGCCCTTTGATCAGGAAGCCGAAAAGTGCGGCGACACCTGCGTCTGCTGCGGCAAAAAGGCCCACAAGGTCATGTACTTCGCCAAAGCCTATTAAAATCCCTGAGCCGCATGTTCAGGCTGCAACCCTGAACATGCGCTCTCCACTGTTATGGGTTACGGAGCATAGCCGCCTGTGGCGGCTATGCGTGCCAGGGTTTCTCAACCTTGCGGGCGCGAAACCTTTGCCATAAAAAAAGAGTTTGAAGGTCGTCTCCATATTCAAAAAACCTTACCT
>DBFBGQ010000017.1:0-17921 GCA_048201975.1 Candidatus Egerieenecus sp.
CAGAGGTCGTCCGAAGTTGTAAGGAATTGATTTTGCAAGCAAAATCAACCACCCGCGAAGCCGGCGGAGCCGGCTTACACGAATGAAAGTCGAAGGGGCTGCGGCCCCTCCGACGCCTCTAAGGGTTTTTTGACAGTCTGATGAAATCCAGGGGGATTTCTTTTCGTTAGGAATTTGTGAAAGGACATTGACCCGATGAAGTGATTCGCGGAAGACATTGCAGAAAACGGGCAATCTTGCGCGCTCGTTTTCATTCGGAGCTATGCCGGAGCGCGCGCCGGTGCGAGAGACGATGAAGGCCAAAAGAAATGGTCGTAGGCAGTTAAGCCACTTGGGCGAGATACGAAGCATGCGTTCAGTGTTTTTTATGCTTGTGCTATCCATGGGGATGATTTGTCCGGCTGTAACGTTTGCGGAGCATATCGCGATGATCCATAGTCAAACGGAGGCGGGAACAACGCTTTATTCCGCTAGGAGCGGCGATGCGGTTGGATACTATTTCAATCATCTGCCAGTGGAGATTTTAACGCAGTATGGCGATTTTTCCTTTGTGCGGATAAGGGATGCATATCTATCCGTTGAGGGGTACATGCAAAGCAGAGATTTATCTGCCGACTTGGATATGAGCAGAGAAGCGCTGAACATCCATGTGGGCACGGTCATCAACGAATCGAAAGCGGTACTCAGGGAGCGGCCGGACTCGGATTCCCTGGAAATCAGCAGATTACCCGAGGGAAGCAAAATAGAAATCATAGGGAAGTACAAGAACTTTTTTCACGTTTATCATGGCGACAGAACTTGCTTTGTGCTATGTGAAGCCATGCATTTAGCAGAAGATAGCGTTATTGCAAATCCTTATGGCGGAGTGCCCGAGATAGGATATTTGTTTCCAAAACGAAAAAATACGCCGATACTCCGATCGTATCCGTCCTATGAAACGCCTGTGGAAGAAGGGATAGAAATGTTCTATTTCTATCCGGTACGGCCACTTGAGGTGATTGCTGATTTAGGCGAATGGTTTCAAGTGCGTTTGATGCAAGAACAGCGCTATTACTATATCCCCAAAGCCGAAGTGCAGCAGGTTGTCATGCTTTCCGATTGGTTCCTAAACGAAGATGTAATGATTCCTGTGGGTAGGTACCGTGCTGGAGAGGATATCAAAGCAGGGTTGTATACGTATGTGTTGGCCGAAGGCCAGGCGGGATTGTTGCGCATAGATACCGCTGATACACCATATGGAAAAGTGATTGATGCTGTTGGGCCCGCGCTCTATACGCTTTATATTCCGGAGAACGCAGATGTTATGATCCAATCGGGAGGAGAGCTGCGTTCAGCAACGGAATTTACCGCAAGCAGCGGGGCGCTTTCCTTTGCCGGGAATGGCATGTACTTCGTTGGCCTGCAATTTCCCAGGGTTTCGCTGGGCTATTGCGGCGTTACCTATCGCTTTACTGCATGCGAAGGGGAGCAGGGGCGAGTCGCTATCTACAACCTGGATGGTTCCTTGCTGGAGGAGCGTGTGCTTAGGGAGAATGAATGCTTTGAAGCAACGCCCACACTTTTGGATTGTACCAAGTTTGTTGAAATCGAGCATTGCGAAATAGCGTTTTTCTTTTCAAGCAATGGATAATCGTGCGCATATTCCATACCGTGTGGTTTTACGAATCCGAGGATGGTTCTGCCGGAAACCATATTTGTGCCCGGCAGAACAACCGCGGGGAATCACCACTGTCTGGGGCAGGAGACTGTTGAATGCAATGGAACTTCCTGTTCCCCGGCCTGCAAAAGCTGTGACAGGCATGGGCACCGAAGGTTTCCAAAGGGAAAGGCGGGCATTGCTGCCCGGAAAGTTGCCCCAACCGAAACCAGCGGCAGAATGCCGCGACGATTGAGGTTGCGGTACGATTGAAAAGCCCCCCTGGTCGCGCCGGGGCGGCATGCGCTGCGCTCAGGCGAAGGCCACGCTGCCGATGCCCACGTTGGCGCGGCTCTTTGCGTCAAACAGCGCGATATTCTCGCCGGTGACGGCCATGCGCACCGGCGCATCCACGTCGTAGTCCACGCTGCCGAAGACTACGCTGGTCAGCATGACGTCGCCGCTGCTGATCCGCACGGTGGTTTCCATGCCGGTGGGCAGGGTGGAGTAAATCTTTCCCTGCACCGGACCATCCTGGCGGATGGGCAGGAACTCGGGGCGCACCCCCAGCACGGCGCTGCCACCCAGGTCCCCCAGGGGCGCGCGACTGCTGAACACCGCTTTCTTGCCCAGCAGCGAAAGCTCGGCGCGGCTGCCCTCCTTGCGCACCACCTGCGCAGGGATGAAGTTCATCGTGGGATTGCCCACAAACTCGGCCACGAACAGGTTGGCGGGGTTGCCGTAAATGGCCAGCGGCGGCGCGTATTGCTGGAGCACGCCCGCGTCCATCAGGCACACCCGGGTGGACAGCGTCATGGCTTCCAGCTGGTCGTGGGTCACGTAGACGAATGTGCTGTTGGTGTCGGTGTGCAGGCGCTTGAGCTCGGCGCGCATCTCCTGGCGCAGCTTGGCGTCCAGGTTGGAAAGCGGCTCGTCCATGAAGAGCACCTTGGGGCTGGGGGCAAGCGTGCGGGCAATGGCCACGCGCTGCTGCTGCCCGCCGGAGAGCTCCGCGGGGAAGCGCTTTTCGTACTGGGAAATTTTGAGCAGCTGCATTAGCTCATTCACGCGGTTGCGGATCTTCTGCCGGTCCCATTTGAGCATTTCAAGGCCGAAGGCGATGTTGTCGTACACGGTCATGTGCGGCCACAGAGCGTAGTTCTGGAACAGAAAACCGATGTCGCGCTTGTTCGGGGGAATGTTCACGCCCTTCCGCGCGTCGAACACGGTTTTGCCGTCGATGATGATCTCGCCCTCGGTGGGCGTTTCCAGGCCGGCGATCATGCGCAGGGTGGTGGTTTTGCCGCAGCCGGAGGGGCCCAGCAGCGTCACGAAATCGCGGTCGCTGATGCGCAGGTTCAGGTGGTCCACCGCGACGAATTTGTCAAAGCGTTTGGTTACGTTTTCCAGTATGATTTCCGGCATGTTCTCAGCCTCCGATCCCTTTGTCAAACGACGCGCCGGTCAGCTTGTTGGTCACCGCGTTGATGATGATGATAATCAGTATGATCAGCAGCGTTACGGCGCTGCCATATTGCGCATACCCCGTTTCATTGAAGGAGAACAGCATGGTGGTGAGCATGTAGCGGGCGTAGGGCACCAGCAGCGTGAACAGCGCCACCTCGCGCATAACCGAAATCACCGGCAGCAGGTAGCCGGAGAGAATGCTGCTCTTTTGAATGGGGAAGAGGATGCGCGACATGCGCTTGCGCCACGGCACGCCGAAGATGACCGCGGCTTCCTCAATCTCGGGGGCGATTTGCAGCATGCTGTTGACGCCGCTGCGGCTGGCAAAGGGAAGGAACTTGATGGCGGAAACCAGCACCAGCAGCCCGAAGGTGCCGTAGAGAAACTTGAAATTTTCGCTGGTGGCCACCGCCAGATAGATGGTGCCAAAGGCCATGGCCGGCATCAGATAGGGGAAGAAGGCCAGGCTTTCCACCCAGCGGGCCAGGCGGCTTCCCCGGCGGCGCACGCAGGCGTAGCCGATCAGCATGCCCGAGGTGCCCACGATCAGCGCCACGGTCAGCGCCAGCAGCACCTGCCGGCCCACCGCCTTCCACATGGTGGGATTGAGCAGGATACCGGCGATCATGCCGGTTTCATAGGCGCTGTCCTCCGTGCCGATCCAGAAGTGCAGCGTCATGTTGGACAGGCTGTAATTGCCGGGCTGACGGATGACGCTCTCCAGCGCGAAGCTGATCAAGGGAACGATGGCGAAAAATACCGTGAACACGATCAGCAGAATGGAGATGGGCCAGTTGGCCTTGCGCAGCTTCACCAGGGAGACCTGGCCGCTTTTGCCGGTGACCGTGGTGAAGGATTTGCGCTTGCCGGTGAACCATTGGTTGATGCCCAGGATCAGGCACCCCAGCAGGATGGATACAAAGGCGATGATGTACCCCTGCCCCTGGTAGCCCGCCTGGATCAGCGCGCGCATCTTGGTGGAAAGCGTGTAGCACTTCACCGCCGAGCCCAGGAACACGGGCACCGTGTAGGAGCTGAAGCCGCTGGAGAAAATCAGCAGGAAGGTGGAGAGAATGGCCGGCATGACAATGGGCACCGTAATGCGCCGGATGATGGTGGCGCGGTCAGCCTTGAGAATGGTGGCGCTCTCCTCCAGCGTGGCGTCCATGTTTTTCAGTATGCCGCCGATGAGCAGGTAGGCAAAGGGGGAATAATGCAGGCCGATGACCATGATCATCGGGAACAGGCCGTAGACGAACCATTCCGGCATGCATACGCCAAACAGCGACTGCACCATGCCGATGTTGCCGCCGCCCACGTTGCTGTTTTGGAACATGTTGGTCCAGAACAGGGCCAGCGTCCAGGCGGGCATCATGTAAGGGAACACGAACACGGCGGAGATGAACCGCTTGCACTTCAGGTCGGACCGGGTTACGAACCACGCCACCGAGCCGCCGATGAGAATGCCCAGCACGCCGCTCCCGATGGCCACGATCAGCGAATTCAGCAGCGGCTGCCAGAAGTTGACCCGGCTCCAATCGTTCCCTGAAAACAGATCCACAAAGTGGGTGAGCGTCCAGGAGCCTACCGCCATGCGCGTAATCTTTTTTTCTGTGCCGATGTGGATGGTGAACATGTTGGACAACATGGTAAGCATCGGCAGCAACGACAGCATTACCAACACCGCAAGGAACAGAACGAGCAGCAGATTCGCGGGCTTTGAAAAAAAGGCGCGAAGGCGATAGCGCAGCGGTTCATGTCTCAGGTCGCGGTTGAGCTGGATCATAGAGCAACCTCCCGTTTCGAATACGGGGCAGAGATTGCCTCTGCCCCGTATAGATCAGTATGACACGGTGTGGATCAACCCACGCGAACCGCGATGAACTCGTACACTTCCACGTAGTGATCGTAGATGTAGTTGAGGTCCTCGAACACCAGCTTGTCCGCCCAGTAGGCGTAGGCTTCGTCCTCGATGTCCTCAGGCTTTTCGATGGTGGTGTTGGCGCTGTAGTAGCCCTGGCTGGAGTTCCAGCTCTTATCGCCGGCAAAGCCCTCCGGGCTCAGCAGATAGTTGATGAACAGCGCGCAGGTGTAGGGGCATTCGGTATCCTTGCACACGGTGGCGTAGATGGGATACATGAAGCCGGAGAAGCAGTCCACGTCGTTTTCAAACTGCACCACGGTCAGGTTGCCGCGGTCGGCCTCGTCCACCTTGCGCAGCTTGGAGAAAACGAACAGGCCCATGTTGCCGGGGGAGCCGCTGGCGATGCCGGTGGCCATCATGGAGGCGGAGGTGTAGGTGTAGTTCACATTTTTCAGGAAGCCGTCGATCCACTCGTAGGCCGCGCTTTCAAACTCGGTGGATTCCCAGGCCTTCCCGTAGTGCGCCTCGTAGGCGGCGGCCAGGCGCTCGGTCCACTCGGGGCTGGTAAGCATGATCAGGAAGTTCAGGTTCACTGTCTCCTTGGTGGGATCCTTGAAGAAGATGCGGTCCTTCCAGGCTTCCTCGGTCAGCTCCCAGACGTTGCTGAAGTTGATGGGGCCGTTGCCGTTGTGGTAGATGAACAGGGAATTGATGAAGGTGACGATGGCGGGGTCCTGGTTCTTTTTGTCCACCACGTCCTTCAGCGCGTCGGGGAAGTAGGCGTAGGCCAGCCCTTCGTCCAGCAGGAAGGTCTTCAGGTCGGGCCCGTTCTGGGTCAGGGCCATGTCGGCGGAATCCTTCACGCCGCTGCCGATGGTGTTGGTCAGTATGGTGTAGGTTTCCCCGTCGTCGATCTCGGCGTATACGATTTTGCCTGCAAGGGCCGGGTAATCGGTCATGAAGTTTTCCGCGGCCTTTTCGGCAAAGCTGGTGGTGGAGTAGAAGTTCAGCTGCGCGCCCGCGGCGATTTCCTCCTGCGCCTTGGCGTAGAGCTCCTCATTGGTCATGGAAGCGGCCGCGGCCAGCGCTTCCTCAACGGTTTCGGCGCTTGCCGTACTGAAAGCGCCAAGCAACAGCAGGGCAGAGATGAGCAGAGCAAAAACACGTTTCATGTACCTTCCTCCTTCGCAGAAATGCAGACATTCGCCATGAAACCCCATATGAACGATTAAAAAACCCTTCTTATCATATCATTCCCTGCATAATTTTGTCAATTGCTTTGCGAAAAGATATAATATATATGTTATATAAAAAACGCCCCCGGCGTTGGCGTTAGCAACGCATCAAGGCGCGCAGATGGCTGAATCATGGGATCAATCTCCCGGATGCCTAACTCGCAAGACTTGCAGCAGGTATGCGCCCCAAAGGTTTCCAAGGGAAGCGGCCGCTTTCACGGCGGGGCAGAGGCTTCGCAAGGCAAAAAGCGCGGCCTGGAAAAGCTTTCCAGACCGCGCAGGGGCAACCGATACTGGGGAAGGCGCACCTTTGGCCGCGGCGCTCAGGCCAGACCATGCTTCACCCGGTCCCGTTCCTCAGCGCGCTTGGCGTTGTTGAAGCGGTCCAGGGTACCCACCAGATATCCGGTAATCCGCCGGATGCGCTGGAAGGGCTGATTGCCGAAGTCATAGGACAGGTCCACATAATCCCCGTCCACATGGATGTCAATGCCAAAGGGCTCTTTGCCAAATTTCTGCTTGGCGCGCTGAATGTAGGCGTTGATCTCCTGCTGTTCCAGCTCGCCGCCGGTGACCTGCACATGGCATGCCATCACGCATCATCTCCTTTGTAGGGTAAGTATACCACCATTTGGGGAGCATGAAACGTTTTTTCTGCATATGGACAGAAGTTTGTCGAAAACCACCATATTTTGTGGTTTAGTGTTGCACGGGGCGTTTGCGCAGGGAGATTTTTTTCTTTTCCAGGACGAACAGCCGGGAAGGGCGCTTGGTTGCGGGCATGGCTTCGGCCTCCTTTCCCGGATAGGATGCCCTCAGGGCAGGGCGTGTATCCGCTGGATATCCGCCTGGGGATCGGGGGCACGATACAGGGCGGTGCCCAGCACGGCCACATCCAGCCCGGCGGCCTTGAGCAGGGGCAGGTTGGCCAGGCTGACGCCGCCGTCCGCCTGGATGAGCCCGGTATAGCCCATGGCGCGCAGGCGGCGAATCTTTTCCACCTGCCCGGTCATAAAGCGCTGGCCGCCAAAGCCCGGCTCCACGGTCATCACCAGCACCATATCGCACAGGGGCAGCGCCTCCCGGATGCATTCCGCGTCCGTGGCGGGCTTCAGGGACACGCTGGGATGGGCGCCCAGGCGGCGGATCTCTCTTAGCAGGGCGGGCAGGTCCCGGGCGGCTTCCGCGTGAACGGTGAGCCAGGCGGCTCCGGCGGAGATAAAGGCCTCGGCGTAGTCCTCCGGGTGGGCGATCATCAAATGCACGTCCAGGGGAACGTCGAAGCGGCCGCGCAGGGCCCGGACCAGGCTGGGGCCATAGCTCAGGTTGGGGACGAAGCAGCCGTCCATGATGTCCACATGGAGCCAGTCGCAGCCCGCGTCCACCATCCGCTGGGCTTCCTCCCCCAGCCGCAGGGGATCGGCGGCGAGAATCGACGGAGATACCTTAATCATAGCGTTCCCTCCAAGCCTTGCGTACATCGGCCAGCAGCTCCCGGTAGCGCGCCACCCGCAGGGGGTCCAACTCCCCGGCGGCCACGGCGGCGGTAACGGCGCAACCCGGCTCCGAATCATGATAACAGGGGGCGAAGCGGCAGCAGCCTTCGTAGGGGGCGAACTCGGGGTAGGCATCCTTGAGGGTCACGGGGTCCATGCCGCCCTCCATTTCCAGCAGGCTGAAGCCGGCGGTATCCAGCACCCGCAGGCCGCGGGCCTCTAGCAGCTCCGCATGGCGGGTGGTGTTTTTGCCCCGCTGGATCTTCTGGCTGATATCCCCGGTTTCCACCCCCAGGCCGGTGAGGGCGTTGAGCAGGGTGCTCTTTCCCACCCCGGACAGCCCGGCAAAGCAGCACAGGCGGCCGGTCATGGCCTGGCGCAGGGCGTCCAGCCCCTGGCCCGTGCGGGCGCTCACCGGATAGACCGGGGCTTCCGCCCGGGCGTACTGCCGGGCCAGCTCCCCGGCCAGTGCGCCGTCCAGGTCGCACTTGTTCACCACCAGGGCCGCTTCCATGCCCTGCTGCCGGGCGCGGACCAGCAGCCGGTCCACCAGCAGCAGGTCCGGGGCTGGGACGGGCGCGGCCACGATGAGCATCAGCTCCACGTTGGCCACGGGAGGGCGGATGCACTGGGTCTTCCGGGGGAGGATGTCCTCCACCCAACCATGCTCCTCCTCCGCCCCGGGGGTAAAGCGGATGGCGTCCCCCACCAGGGGCGAAAGCCCCAGGCGGCGGAACTTTTTTTTGCAGCGGAGGACGAACTCCTCCCCCGCGGGGGTTCGGGCGGTATACAGCCCGCCCATGCCGCGGACGATGACGCCCTGCAGCATGCCTTGCGTTTTTTCCGTAGGGATGCCTCCTGTTCTGCGGCTTATTCGAGGGTTACCGTGCGCTGGTAGGCGAAGCTGCCGTCCAGGTATACCCGGCAGACGTAGCTGCCCGCCAGGGTGCTTTCGATGGAGACGGTGGTGCTCCGGGGCGTTTCAGGGTCCAGGGTGGCGGCGTAGACCTCGTCTTCCACGCCGCTATCATCCACCAGGGTGACCCGGACGCTGATGCTCTGCTGGCTCTCAGGCAGGGTGATATCCACCAGGGCGGTGTGCACCAGGCTGGCCACCCGGTACACCGACAGGGATACGGCGGTGCCCTGGATCACCTGGGTGCCCGCCACGGGCTGCTGCAGGGCGACCATGCCGTGCTGGTTGGCCTCGGCGGAGTCCACGGATTGGATCTGTGTGTTCAGGGTGAGCCCGGCGCTGGCCAGCAGCTCCCGGGCCTCCTGGAGGCTCTTGCCCACCAGGTTGGGCACATAGGCGCTGCCGCCGGAGACGGTGACCTGCACAATGTCCCCGGAGGCGCAGGTGCTGCCCGCATCGGGGGTCTGGGTGAGGATGGTGTCCACGGGCTGATCGGAGACCACCTTTTCCACCACGGCCAGGGTAAGGCCGGCGGCCTGGAGCATGGGAATGGCCTCGGCGGTGGTGGACCCGGTGATGGCGGGAACCTGCTGGGCCGAGGGACCCTTGGAGACGGTGATGACCACGGTGTCGCCCTTTTTCAGGGTGGTATCCATTTCCGGGGCTTGCAGGATCACCGTGCCCGCGGGAACGGTGGGATGGTTCACCTCGATGATCTCCAATTGCAGGTCGGCCCGGGAAGCCAGGCGCTGGGCGGTGACCACATCGGCCCCCATCAGGTCGGGCACGGTGGTGCTGGTGACCACCCGCTCATAGATGGCGCCGCCGCCCAGGTACAGCCCGTAGAACACCAGCCCGGCCATGATGAGGCTGAGCAGCGTCCACATGGCGGTGCGGTGGGGATGGACCTGGTAGCGCTGCCGGGGCGGGACCTTGCGGGCCTGGGAGGTGGAATCCGCGCCGCCGGGCCGCCGCTCGGGGGGCTGGGGCGCGGGGATGGGCATGGCCTCCACCAGGCGGGGCTGCATGCGGTCGGTGCGTCCCTCCAGGGCCAGGCGCAGCTCGGAGGCCATTTCCATGGCGCTCTGGTAGCGGTACTTGGGGTTTTTCTCCATGGCCATCATGCACACGTGGCTGATGGCCTGGGGCACGTCGGGGGCGATGGACTCAATGGGGGCGGGCTTGGCGTGCAGGTGCTGCATGGCCACGGCCACGGGGCTATCCCCGTCGAAGGGCACCCGCCCGGTGAGCATTTCATAGAGTACCACGCCGCAGCTGTAAATATCGCTGCGGGCGTCGGCGGGTTGGCCGGAGGCCTGCTCGGGGCTGAAATAATGCACGGAGCCCATGACGCTGTCCCCGCGGGTGAGAGTGGAGCTGTCCGCCATGCGGGCGATGCCGAAGTCCGCCACCTTCACATGGCCGTCGGCGTTGACCAGGATGTTTTGCGGCTTGATATCCCGGTGAATGATGCCGTTTTGATGGGCGTGCTGAAGGGCGGAGAGGATGCGGATGGCCACCTGGGCCGCCGCCTGGGGGTTCAGCCGGCCCTTCTCCTGGATCAGCTCCTTGAGGGTTTTCCCCTGGACATATTCCATGACCAGGTAACGGTTTTCCCCGTCCATGCCCACGTCCAGCAGGTTGACGATGTTGTGGTGGGTCATTTTGCTGGCGGCCTCGGCCTCCCGCTGGAAGCGGCCCACAAATTCCGCATCCTGGTTAAACTCCGGCCGGAGGACCTTCACGGCCACGCTGTGCCCGGTGCGCATGTCAATGGCCCGGTACACAATGGCCATGCCTCCCCGGCCGATCTGCTCCACCAGACGGTAGCGGTCGGCAAGGATTTTTTCGCTCATTGCGCCCCCTCCTCATCCTTGACGATGACAAAGGAGATGTTATCCCTTCCGCCGTGGTCCAGGGCGGCGCGCAGGAGCTGGTCGGCGGCGGCTTCGGGGGCGTTTTCCCGCAGGATGCGGGCCATTTCCGCGTCCTCCACCATGCCGGAGAGGCCGTCGGAGCAGATCAGCCACAGATCGCCCTTGCAGCGCTCCTGGGTAATCAGGTCCACGTCGATGGTTTCGTCGGTGCCCACGGCCCGGGTGATCACGTTGCGCATGGGATGATGGGCGGCCTGCTCCTGGGTGAGGACCCCCTGCTCCACCAGCTCCTGCACCAGGGAATGGTCCCGGGTGACCTGGGTGAGCTTGCCCTCCCGCAGCAGGTAGGCGCGGCTGTCCCCCACATGGGCCAGGAAAACCGCCCCAGGGGCAGCCCAGAGCACGGTGAGGGTGGTGCCCATGCCGGAGAGCTCCGCCTCCTCCCGCTGGCGCAGGTAGAGGCGGCGGTTCACCGCCTCCACGGCGGTTCGCAGCAGCCGCAGGTCGGGGGACTTCCCCTTGAGGAATTTCTCCAGGCCGTCCCGAGCGCCGGCGGAGGCCACTTCGCCTCCCTTGTGGCCGCCCATGCCGTCGGCGACCCCGTACAGACCCTCCAGGACGATCAGCGCATCCTGGTTATTGGTCCGGAGCTTTCCTACATCGGTTCGGGTAACGCAGATCATGGGCACGCACTCCTTTACTGGGCAGGGATCCGGCCGGATTCCGCCAGGGTTTTGCGGCGCAGCTGGCCGCAGGCGCCGTCGATATCGTCCCCCATCTCCCGGCGGCGGGTGGCGGAGATGTGGCAGGCTTCCAGGGTTTGCAGGAAGCGACGGACGGTGGCCTCGTCCACGGAGCGCAGGTCGCGCTCCTTCACGGCGTTCAGGGGGATGAGGTTCACGTGGCATTGCAGCCCCCGCAGGCGGGAGGCCAGCTCCCGGGCATGGCGCTCCTCGCAGTTGACGCCCCCCACCAGGGCGTATTCAAACACCACCCGGCGGCCGGTCTTGCGCACGTAGTGCCGGCAGGCCTCCAGCAGATCCGCCATGGGGTAGACCTTGGCGATGGGCATGGTCTGGCGGCGGATCTCGTCGTTGGGGGCGTGGAGGGAGACGCTGAGGGTAACGGGCAGGTCCTCCTGGGCCAGGTCATAGATGCGGGGCACCAGCCCGCAGGTGGACAGGGACACGCTGCGCAGAGAGATGCACAGCCCCTGGGGCTCCCGGAGCAGGCGGAGGAACTTCATCACGTTGTCGTAGTTATCAAGGGGTTCGCCGCTGCCCATGAGCACCACGTTGTGCACCCGCTCCCCATCGGCGAGGAAGCGGTTGGCGGCGGTGATTTCCCCCAGCATTTCCCCGGGGGTCAGGGAGCGGACGCAGCCGTCAAGGGTGCTGGCGCAGAAGGTGCAGCCCATGCGGCAGCCCACCTGGGTGGAGATGCACAGGGTGCGCCCGTAATGATACTTCATCAGCACCCCTTCCACGCAGTTGCCGTCCCTGAGGCCGAAGAGAAACTTCACCGTATCGTCCAGCTTGGAGCGGCGGTGGGTGAGGATCTCCACGGGCTGGTCCACGGCCTGGGTTTGCAGCTGCTCCCGCAGGGGCTTGGGCAGGTTGGACATTTCCGAAAAGCGCGCGCCCTTGTGCAGCCAGGCGAAAAGCTGTCCGGCGCGAAAGCCGGGCAGCCCCGCCGAGAGGCACCAGTCCTTGAGCTCGGCGGGGGTGAGGCTCATCAGCTCGGTCATGGCTTCCTCCCCATGCGGGCGATGAAGAACCCGTCCAGATGATCCCGGTGGGGCAGCAGCTGCAGGCCGTTTTCGCCGTAGCGCTGGCGCAGGGCGTCGGGGAAGCTCTCCGGCAGGGGGAGCAGGGCGAACTCCGGGTGCCCGTCCAGGAAGCGGCGCAGCTGCAGGGCGTTTTCCTCCGGGAGGATGGAGCAGGTGCTGTACACCAGCTGTCCCCCGGGGCGGACGTAGCGGCAGCAGGTTTCCAGCAGGGCCTGCTGGGTTTTGGTCAGCGCCTCCACGTCCTGGGGGGTGACGCGGTATTTCACGTCGGGCTTGCCGGCCATTACGCCGGTGCCCGAGCAGGGAGCGTCCAGCAGCACGGCGTCCATGGTCCCCGCTAGGTCCTCGCGGAGGATGGTGGCGTCCCGGGCCATGGGGCGGACGTTATCCAGGCGCAGGCGGCGGGCCTGGGCCTCGATGAGCTTCACCCGGTGGGGATGCAGATCCCAGGATTGGACCCGGCCGGTGCCGTTGAGCCGCTCGGCCAGGTAGCAGGTTTTGCCTCCGGGGGCGGCGCACACGTCCAGCGCCTGCATGCCAGGCCGCGTCTGGATGGCCAGGGCGGCGAACATGCTGCTCTGGCTCTGGATGCTGAAGCGGCCGGCCTGGAAGTCCGCGTCCCGGGCGATATCCGCCGCGCCGTGGATGATGTAGGCGTCCGGGGCCAGGCCCTTCTCCCACTGCCACACCTTGCCCGCCAGAAGCTTTTCAAAGCCGGGGCGGTCCAGGCAGGTGAGGTTGGGGCGCAGGGTGATGCCCGCGTCCCGCTGGCGGTAGGCGGCGATGGCGGCGGCGGTTTCGGGGCCGTAGGCGTCCAGGAGGCGCTGGGCCAGCCACAGGGGCAGGGACTGGGTGACGGAGAGGTGCAGCGCGGGGTCGGCGGCGGGGTCGGGGTAGACGATGCTGTCCCGGTCCCGGTCCAGGCCGCGGAGAATGGCGTTGCACGCCCCCGCCAGGCCCGGCATGCCCGCGTCCTTGCACAGGGCCACGGCGGTGTTCACCGCGGCGCTGGCGGGAATTTTATCGTAGAGCAGCAGCTGGCAGGCCCCCAGGCGCAGGATCACGCGCAGCTTCACGTCGGTGTCTTCCTTGCGCAGGAAATCCTTCAGGGCCCAGTCCAGGCGCAGCTGATTTTCGAGGGTATCGTAGACCAGGCTGGCGGCCAGGCGGCGATCCGCGGGACGCAGGCCGCTGCGGGACAGCTGCCGGTCCAGCGCCAGGGCGGCGTAGGCGCCGTTTTCCGCCACCTCGCACAGCACGCGAAAGGCGGCGCGGCGGGCGGCCAGGCCATCGCCGGGGGGCGTCTGCCGCCGGGGAGCGGTGGAATGCGCTCCGGCAGGGCGCGCGGCGGTTCGGGGACCGGCGGAATGCGGACCGGCAGGGCGCGCGGCGGTTCGGGGACCGGCGGAATGCGCTCCAGCGGGGCGTGGGCCGCGGGTGCGGGGATCTTTCTGTTGATCGCTCATAGAAACTCCTCTGTATGGTTATGGACGGGGCGCGGCAGGCCATATCTCGCCCGCCTGGGCGGGATGGCCGCGGAGGTAATCGGCGGCGGGCATCTGCTTGCCGCCGGGGGCCTGGAGCTGCAAAACCCGCACGGCGCCTTCCCCCGCGGCGATGACCAGGCCCTCCTTGGGGGAGGCGGCCAGCACCTGGCCGGGTTGGCCGCGCAGGCCGGGCTCCTCCTGGGCCCGCAGGATCTTCAGCACCCCCTCCGGAGAGCCGGTGACCGCGCCGGGCCAGGGGTTCAGGCCATGGATGCGGCGCACGATCGCGGCGGCGGGCTGGGTCCAGTCCAGGATGCCCATGTCCTTGGTGAGCATGGGGTCGTAGGTCATGTCCTCCTCCCGCTGGGGGAGGCGGGTCAGGGCGCCGGCTTCGAGGGCGTTCAGGGTATCCGTGAGCACCTGGGCGCCCAGGAGGCTCAGCCGCTGGGTGAGCTCCCCGCAGGTTTCCCCGGGGAGGATGTCCACGGCGGAGGAGAGCAGCATATCCCCGGTGTCGATACCCTTGTCGGTGAACATGGTGGTGATGCCCGTGCGGGCGTCCCCCTCCAGGATGCTCCAGGCGATGGGCGCGCTGCCCCGGTGCCGGGGGAGCAGGGAGGCATGGACGTTCACGGTGCCCAGGCGGGGAATATCGAGGATCTCCTGGGAGAGGATCTGGCCGAAGGCGGCGGTGACGCACAGGTCCGGGGCCAGGGCGCGCAGGTCCTCCACCCCGTCCTTGCGGATGCGCCGGGGCTGGAAAACAGGGATGCCGTGGGCCTGGGCGGCCGCCTTCACCGGGGAAGGCGCCAGCTTTTTCCCCCGGCCCCGGGGCTTGTCGGGCTGGGTGAACACCCCTGCCACCGTATCTCCCCGGGCGATGAGCGCTTCCAGGGAGGGCACGGCGAAATCCGGGGTGCCCATGAAGACGATGCGCATCAGTCGTCATCCTCCTTGATATGCCCCTCGATCTCCTCGGGGGTCAGCTCACGGTCCATTTTATCGATGTAGAGCACGCCGTCCAGGTGGTCCAGCTCGTGGCAAATGGCCCGGGCGAAGAAGCCCTCGCCGGTGAGTTCGATGGGCTTGCCCCGGCGGTCCTGGGCGCGGACGGTGACCTTCATGGGCCGGGTGACCACGCCCTGGCGGCCCGGCAGGCTCAGGCAGCCCTCCCGGCCGCACTGGGAGCCCTCCTGGGCGGTGATCTCCGGGTTGATCAGCTCCACCAGCCCATCCCCCACGTCGATGACCACCACCCGGCGCAGAATGCCCACCTGGGGACCGGCCAGGCCCACGCCTTCGGCCTTGTACATGGTATCGGCCATATCCTTGAGCAGCGTCCACAGGCGCAGGTCGAACTTTTCCTGGGGCTTGCATACCTTGCGGAGGGTATCGTCCCCCAGCTTGACAATATTACGGGTTGCCATGGCAATCATCCTCACTTATTTGCTGAATCGGTCGGAGGGGGGAAAAATCCGGGGAAAGGGAGCGAAGCGTCACATCATGCTGGCGGGGTTGATTTCCAGCCAGGTGACGGACCCTTCGCGCTCCTCCCGGCTGAGCCGTGCGGCCTCCGCCAGGAAGGCGTCGGCGTCGGGGTGAACAAAGAGCTTGAAAAGCACCTGATAGCGGCTTTTGCCCCGGAGGAATTTCACCGGAGCGGCGTCCAGGCGCAGGAGCAGCGTGCGCTTGCGCCAGGCGGGGTGCTGCTCCATCAGGGCGCGGCAGGCGTTGTACAGCTCCCGGGCCCGGGCCTGGGCGCGCTGGTCGTCCGCGGCCTCCACCAGCAGGCGGGCCAGGAGGGTGAAGGGCGGGTAAAGCCCGGTGCGCCGGCGGCGGAACTCCTCCTCAAAAAAGGCGCGGTAGTCCTGGCGGGCGGCGGCCTGGATGACGGAATCCTCGGGCTTGTAGGTCTGGATGAACACCTGGCCGGGGAGGTTGCCCCGCCCCGCCCGCCCGGCCACCTGGGTGAGCAGCTGAAAGGTGCGCTCCCGGGCCCGGTAGTCTGGGAGGTTCAGGGTCATGTCCGCGGCCACCACGCCCACCAGGGTAACCTGGGGAAAATCCAGCCCCTTGGCGATCATCTGGGTGCCCACCAGCACGCGGGTGCGCCCGGCGCGGAAATCGTCCAGGAGGCGCTGGTGGCCGTCCTTGCCGGAGGTGGTGTCGATATCCATGCGGGCCACGGGCACGCCGGGAAGCAGGCGGCCCAGGGCCTGCTCCACCTGCTGGGTGCCCGCGCCGAAGTAACGGATATAGGCGCTGCCGCAGGCGGGGCACTTCTCCGGGGCCGGAAGCTGGCAGCCGCAATAGTGGCAATGGAGCTGGCCGTCCCCGCCGGAGAGGTGGTAGGTCATGGCTACGTCGCAGTTGGGGCACTTCATCACATGGCCGCAGGCGCGGCAGCTGACGAAGGCGTGGAAGCCCCGGCGGTTCATCAGCAGCATGGCCTGTTCCCCACGGTCCATGCAGGCGCGGAGGGCGTTGAGCAGCGGGGCGCTGAACACGGAGCGATTCCCCTGGGCCAGCTCGGCGCGCATATCCACCACCTCCACCGTGGGCAGGGGGCGGTTCATGACCCGGTGGGGCATTTCCAGCAGGGTATAATCCCCCCGGCGGGCCTTGGCAAAGGAAAGGATGCTGGGGGTGGCGCTGCTGAGCACCAGGGTAGCGCCCTCTTCCCGACAGCGGAAGGCGGCCACTTCCCGGGCGTCGTAGCGGGGATGGCGGTCGCTGAGGTAGGTCTGCTCGTGCTCCTCGTCCACCACCACCAGACCCAGGCCTTCGGTGGGGGCGAAGATGGCCGAGCGGGCGCCGATGACTACCCGCGCCTCTCCGCGGCGGATGCGCCGCCACTCGTCGAAGCGCTCCCCGGCGGAGAGCCGGGAGTGCAGCACCGCCGCCACCGGGCCGAAGCGGCCCCGGAACCAGCGGACCATCTGCGGGGTGAGGGCGATCTCCGGCACCAGGATGATGGCGGAGCGCCCACGCTCCAGGGTATGGCGCACCAGGCGGATGAAGACTTCCGTTTTGCCGCTGCCGGTGACGCCGTGGAGCAGAAAGCTGCCCCGGCCTTGATCCAGCTGGGGAAGGATCTCCTGCAGGGCTTCCCGCTGGGCGGGCATCAGGGGCGGGTCGGGGGCGGGAGGATCTGCCTCCTGGCCGCCGGGGCGGCGGAGCACCTCCGCGCGGGCCAGGGTCACCAGGCCCTGGGCCTCCAGGGCGCGGAGGGCCTCCAGCGGGTCCCGCACCAGCAGGCGCAGCTCCGGCACGGAATGGGGCTGGCCGTCCTTGAGCAGCGTAAGGAGCGTGCGGCGCTTTTCCGAGCGGCCCTGGCTTTCGATGGCCCGGGGCAGCGCCTCCGCCCCGGCGGTGTAGCGGGCGGTGAGCTCGGTCTTGACCTGCACCCGGCCCCCGCGCATTTCCGCGGGAAGCGTCAGGCGGAGGGTTTCCGCCAGGGGGCAATGGTTGGTCTCCGCCAGCCATTGGGCCAGGGTCAACAATTGGGGCAGCACGGCGGGATAATCCTCCAGGGTGCGGCGGATGGGCCGCAGGCGCTCCGGGGGCAGGTCGCTGACCTCCGTGAAGGCCACCACCACCCCTTCCTTGCTCCGGGCGCCGAAGGGCACTTCCACCCGCTGGCCCAGGGACAGCTCCATGTCCGGGGGCACCGTATAGGTGAAGGTATGGGCCACGTTCTCATGCACGATATCCACGATGACCTGCGCCAGCATGCCTTCACCTCCCCCAGGGGCCGCGACTTTGCGCCGGGCGGGTACTCCGGCGGCAAAAAAGCCCGTACATGGAATTATAGCTTTTTTTGGCCCGCAAGACAAGCGTTTCCCTGCCAGGGAATATACGGAAGCCGCGCCGGCGGGAAAATACCGGCGGAAGCGCAGCCCCCGCTATGGGGATCAGGCTGCTGAAAAAGGTATGTTTTTACACACCAGTATGAAAAAATGAAACTTTCGGTTTCCTAACCTGCAAAAGCTCCATCGCGTTTGGGGCCCGATGGGGTCCAGGGGGCGCGTTGCAGAAAGCAACTTCTGCGGCACGCCCATTTTGCAAACAAATCAAGAGAAAAACGGCGGCATAGCGTCAAAAAACAACCAGCCAAAGCGAAAAGAGGCATGAGAAACCAGGGCTGTCGAAAA
>DBFBGQ010000018.1:0-15713 GCA_048201975.1 Candidatus Egerieenecus sp.
AACCCTTGCATTTTCCGAGAAAGAATGGTATTACTTAAGAGAAACTCAATTTTCACACGGAATTCCAAATATTGGAAGGTGCTTTATGGACATCAACTGGTATCCGGGACATATGGCCAAAGCCAAGCGGCAATTGGCGCAGCAGCTGGGCCGGGTGGACCTGGTCATTGAACTTTGCGATGCGCGGCTGCCCCATGCCAGCCGGAATCCCGACCTGGACAGGCTGATTGCCGGGAAGACGCGGGTGCTGCTTGTGAATAAGGCCGACCTGGCCGACCCCAACCAGACGCAGGCCTGGCTGCGCTACTTCCGCCAGCAGGGCCTGGACGCCATGGCGTATGTTTCCACCGCCGGAAAGGTGAAAGAGGCCATGGAGCTGATTCAGCGGGCCGCCCGGGAGACCGTGGAGCGCGCCGCGGAAAAAGGCGTGCGGAAAACGGTGCGCGCCATGGTGGTGGGCGTGCCCAACGTGGGCAAGAGCACATTCATCAACCGCCTGCATGGCGGAAGCATCGCCAAGGTGGGGGATCGCCCCGGCGTGACCCGGGCAAACCAATGGGTCAAAATCACGCCCTATCTGGAGCTGATGGATACTCCCGGCCTGCTCTGGCCCCGATTGGACGACAAGCGCGCGGCGGAACGGCTGTGCTACATTGGCACAGTGAAGGACGAGGTGGTGGACGTGGCCATGCTGGCTATCCACTTGCTGGAGGACCTGCTGGAGGCGTGCCCGGACCGGGTGGCGGAGCGGTTCAAGCTTAAGGATACTTCCCTGCGCGGGGTGGATCTGCTGGAGGCTGTGTGCCGCGGCCGGGGATTTTTGATGAAGGGCAATACCTGCGATCTGGACCGCGGCTGTGCGGTGGTGCTGGATGAGTTCCGCGAAGGGAAGCTGGGACGAATCACCCTGGAAACGCCAGCGGCGGAGGCGCCCCGGCGCATGCCCCTGCACGGCGCGGGAGAAAATGCATCCTGGGAGGGCGGCCATGGCGAGGATTGACCGCAAGCAGCGGGCAGAGGAACTGCTGGCCACGGATCGCCCGTTCTGGGCGCAGGGGCTGACGGTAGCCGGCATGGATGAGGTGGGCCGCGGTCCCCTGGCGGGGAATGTGGTGGTGGCCTGCGTGGTGCTGCCGCCGGAGCCCGTGCTGGAATGGGTGGACGACAGCAAGAAGCTGTCGGAGAGCCGCCGGGAAAAAGTGTACGAGGAGATCCTGGCTGTGGCCCGCCATGTGGGCATCGGCCAGGTCTCTCCCCAGGAGATTGACGAAATCAACATTCTGGAGGCCACCCGCAAGGCCATGCGTGAGGCGGCCGCGCAAGTGCCCGCCGACGTGTTTCTGGTGGATGCGGTGACGAATCTGGGGCTGCGGGGGACGGAGATTCCCATCATCAAGGGAGACGCCACCTCCTATGCCATCGCCGCGGCCAGCATCGTGGCCAAGGTGACCCGGGACCGGCAGATGCTGGAGCTGGACAGCCGCTATCCCCAATACGGGTTCGCCCGGCATAAGGGCTACGGCACGGCGGAGCATCTGGCCGCCCTGCGCCGGTACGGTCCGCTGCCGGAGCACCGCAGGAGCTTTCTGAAAAAGCTTCTGCTCGTGCCTTGAACGCGGACGCCCTGGGCCGCCGGGGGGAAGCGGAGGCGGAGGCGTATTTGCAGGCCCTGGGCATGCGCACCCTGGCCCGGCGCTATCGCGGCGGGGATGGGGAGCTGGACCTGGTTATGGAGGACGGGGAGCAGATCGTGTTTGTGGAGGTAAAGGCGTCCAGCCGCGGCCGGGCGGGGGATGGCATGCTTCGCGTGACGCCCGCCAAGCGACGGAGGATGATTCATGCCGCGTCGGCATTTTTATTGGAAAGGGAATGGATGGAGCGTTCCGCTCGTTTTGATGTGGTGGAGATTACCGCGTCTGGGCTTCGCCATGTGCCCTGCGCTTTTGAGGCGGACGCATGGGATTGAGCTCTGAGGCGAACACTTGGGATGAATTTCCCACCAATTACGAAGTCGAGGTGTGAACATGTACAAACGGGTGCTCCTGTGCTTTGCGCTCTGCTGTTGCCTGCTGCTGGCCTGCTCTGCCGCCCTGGCGGAGGCGGAGCAAGAGAATCTGCTGTACAACGGCAGCTTTGAGATTCTGGGGAAAGACGGCTTGCCGGACGGCTGGTATACCGACCAGTACAACCAGCAGGAAGGCTACACCAACTATGCCGTGCTCACAGGCGACGCCCAGGAGGGCGAGCACTGCGTGCAGATCGAAAACCTGGGGGATAACGACGCGCGCTTTGCCCAGCGGGTGGAGGTGGAACCGGAGAGTCTGTACTGCCTATCCGGCTATATCCGCGCCCAGGAGATCCCCGATAGCGGTCTGGGCGCCAACCTGTCGGTGGAAGGGTTGTACGTGTTCAGCGAAAGCGTCTATGATACGGCCGGAGCGTGGCAGTACGTGGAGCTGTACGGAGAGACCGGCCCCGACCAGACCCAGGTTACCGTATTTGCCCGCTTGGGGGGCTACAGCGGCGAAAGCCGCGGCATCGCGGCCTTTGACAACCTTTCCCTGCGCCAGGTGAACGCTGTGCCCGGGGACGGCGTGGCCAGCCTGTGGTTCAAGCCCGAGACGGAAGAGGTACGGGTGGATCCCGTGGAGGACGAGGACGAGGCGTCGCCCTTCTGGCCTTGGCTATTGGTGATCAGCGCCGCCTATGGAATCATGGCCCTATGCGTCTGCGACGTGCTCATGCGCCGGGAGGAAAAGCAGCTGGCCGCCGTCAAGGGCAAGAAGCGCATGCCGGCTTTCCTGGCGGTTGCGCTGGTGGCCGCGGCGGCGCGCCTGGTGGTGGGCTGCCTGGTCAGCGGCTATCAGGTGGATGTGGGCTGCTTCCGGGCCTGGGGAGCCGCCATGTCCCAGCTGGGCCCCGGCGGATTCTACAGCGCGGATATGTTCTGCGACTATCCGCCGGCGTATCTGTATGTGCTCTGGCTGGATAACGGGCTGATCAACCTGATCAGCAGCGTCACGCCCGCAAATTTTGTCGCCTGGTTCGCAACCCTGGGCATCGGATCGTACCAGGACGTGCTCTCCGTGCTGGTGATCAAGCTGGTTCCCATGGCCTGCGACCTGGCGGCGGCTTATCTGCTTTACCGGGTGGGCACGGAAAGCCTGGGAAGGCGCAACGCGGCGGTACTGGCTGCGTGGATGGCGTTCAACCCGGCGTTTTTCCTGAACAGCGCCGCCTGGTGTCAGATGGACAGCGTGCTGTGCCTGCTGCTGGCGCTGGTGGCCTTGACGGCCATGCGGCGGAACTGGCGGCTGACATTGCCCCTGTACATGCTCTGCGTGCTGGTGAAGCCCCAGGCGCTGATGCTGGGCTTCCTGGGCCTTACGGCGCTGATCCTGGTCTGGATCCGTTGCCGGGAGGACCGGCGGGCCATGCTGCAAGGCGCAGGGCTGGCGGTGCTCACGGCGCTTGTGGTGGTGCTGCCCTTCACCCTGGGCGGCGGCCTGAGCTGGACCTGGCTGTTTGAGCTGTATGGCAATACCCTGGGTTCCTACTCCTACGCCACGGTCAACATGGCGAATTTGTATTATCTCTTCGGCGGCAACTGGGTGGCGACCACGGCGTCCGCCGGGTGGGCGCTGCCGTTGACGCTGGCGGCGCTGTGCGCGCTGTGGGGCGGCGTGACCTGGGTCCGGCAAAAGGGCAAGCTGTCCTATGCCTGGGTGGAACCGGCGGCGATGGCCTGCTTTGCGGTCTATTTCCTGGCGGCGGTTTTTGTTCAGCCTGCCTATACCTGGCTGGGAATGCCGGCCATGGCGGTTTGCATCCTGCTGACGCTGGGCATGTACGTGCGGGGCGGCAAGCTGGAAAACCTGCCGTTGGCGGGCGGCATCCTGTTCTTGCTGCTGTGCGCCTTTGGGCTGAAGATGCACGAGCGCTACCTGTTCCCGGCGCTGCTCTTCTTCGCGCTAGCGTTTCTGCAGCGGCGGGACCGGCGCATTTTGACGCTGTTGGTCTGCTGCACGCTGACCATCTTCATCAATGCGGGCATTGTGCTGGATAACTCTCTGCGCCTGGGCTCCAGCATGGGGCATCTCAATAACGATACCCGCTGGCTGAATAACCTGATTTCCCTGGTGAACGTGCTCAGCGCGCTGCTGGCGGTATGGACTGGTCAGCGGATTATGGTGGAGAAACAGGCGCCGTCGGAGGAGCCTTCCCTGCGGCTTTGGAAGCCGGCGCAGCTTTCCCGTGCTCCCGGCCATGTGCTGGAGGCGCGCTATGACGCGAAGCTGTACTGGCGGCGGGTGGATACCCTGCTGGTCGCCGTGGTGACGGTGGCCTATGGTGCGCTGGCGCTGTGCAACCTGGGCAGCACCAAAGCGCCGCAGAATCCCTGGAAATCCACCGACGCCACCGAGCAGGTGGTCATTGACCTGGGCGAGCATTACGACGATTTCCGCATGCTGTACTTCGCGCAGGTGAGCTACAGCGATTTCTCCGTGGCTGTCAGCGAGGACGGCGAATTGTGGTCCCAGGAATACTGGGCGAAAATGGATCAGGGACAGTGCTTCCGCTGGATGTATCTGACCCCCTACACCGTCAGCGCCGACGGCAGCCGCGTCTATGACGGCTACGGACAGCCGCAGACGCTGTCCGGGCGGTATGTGCGCATTACCGCCCAGCAGATTGGCCTGATTCTAAACGAGGTGATCTTCCGCTTGGAGGATCAGACGGTGCTGCCCGCGCGGGTGGTGGACCGGTATAACGCCAACGCCTCCTCCAGCCTGCTCAGCGACCCGGAAAACCTCCTGGACGAGCAGGATACCCTGGAGGGCGAACCCAGCTGGTACAACGGCACCTATTTCGACGAGATCTACCATGCACGCACCGCCTATGAGCTGCTCAACGGCACGTCGGTGTATGAGTGGACCCATCCGCCCCTGGGCAAGGTGCTCATGTCCTGGTGCGTGGCGATTTTCGGCATGACGCCCTTTGGCTGGCGCTTTGCCGGCTGCTTGACAGGCATCGTCATGCTGCCGGTTATGTACCTGCTGGCCAAGCAATTGACCAAGCGCCGGGATCTGGCCTTTGCGGCCATGGCGCTGCTGGCGCTGGACTGCATGCATTTGACGCAGACGCGCATCGCCACCATCGACAGCTTCCCAGTGCTGTTCATCATGCTGAGCTGCCTGTTCATGCTCCGCTTCATGCAGCGGGACCTGATGGCCTCTCTCAAGCCCATGCTGGTGGATCTGGCGCTGAGCGGCGTGTCCATCGGGCTGGCCATCGCCAGCAAATGGATTGGCCTGTACGCGGGCGCGGGGCTGGCGGTGCTGTACTTCTGGACCTGCTGGCGGCACATCCGCCTGGCCTATCAGGCCAAGGATCTGCTGGCGTCGGATCAGAGCCTGACCAAGGCGCAGCGGGAGGCGCTGACCCGGCGAAGCAAGGAAACCTTTACCAGGCTGCTTTGGCTTTGCCTGAGCTGCGTGGGTTTCTTTGTGGTCGTGCCCGTGCTTATCTATCTGCTCAGCTACATTCCGCAAATGGCGTGCTATGGCCAGCTGTCGCTGAAGGAGTTCCTGGAAAAGGTCGTCAAGGTGCAGCAGGATATGTACAATTACCACAGCACCCCCGGCCTGGGCATGGATCATCCCTTCTATTCTCCCTGGTATGAGTGGCTGTTCATCAAGCGCCCCATGTATTTTGCTTCCGACCGGTATGTGCCGGAAGGGTATGGTTACGCCATCTTCTGCTTTGGCAATCCCGCGGTTTGGATCGGCGGACTGGCGGGCATTCTGGTCTGCGCGCTGATCTGGCTGCGCGGGCATGTCTATCAGGTTCAGGGGCGGGAGGGGACGCTGCACTGGCAATCCAGGGAGCGCCCGGCCTATGCCTTTGTGCTCATTTGTCTGCTGGCGCAGCTGCTGCCCTGGATCCTGGTGCCCCGGGGAACGTACATTTATCACTACTTTGCCAGCGTGCCCTTCCTGGTGCTGGGCGCCACGCTGACCATGGGCTGGATCCAGGGCGGACGCTGGCCGCGCCTGGGACGGTGGCTGTGCATCGCCTATTTGGTTTTTGCGCTGGTATGCTTTATCGGCTTCTATCCCTATGCCAGCGGGGTGACCACGCCCACCTGGTGGCTGGACTTCATGAAGCAATTCCTGAACATTTACTACTGACAACCCTGCAAGGGAGGCACGGAGGATGCTTGCGCGCACCTTGGGCTACGGTCTGAATGGCGTCAATGGCTTTGAAGTCAAGGTGGAGGTCTACCTCTCCGGGGGCATGATGTCCCTGGAGGTGGTGGGCCTTCCGGACGTGTCCGTGAAAGAGAGCCGGGACCGGGTGCGCGCGGCTATCCAAAATTCGGGTTACACCATGCCGGTGGGGCGGCTCACGGTGAACCTGGCCCCCGCGGACATGAAGAAAGAAGGGCCCGCCTTCGACCTGCCCATTGCGTTGGGCATCCTCATGGCCAGCCGGCAGCTGGATATGCAGGACCTGAGCCGGGTGCTGACCCTGGGAGAGCTTTCCCTGGACGGCAGCCTGCGGCCGGTGCGGGGCGCGCTGCCCATGGTCATTGCCGCGGGGCAGCAGGGTGTTACCGAAGTGATTTTACCGGAGGGGAACGCGGCGGAGGTCAGCTGCATCCAAGGCATCCGCGTGTATCCTGCCGACAGCCTGGACAGGGTGGTGCAGCATTTGAAGGGCGTCGCTCCCATTCCCGCCCAGGAGCAAAGAGCCTATGAATCCTTTCTGGAGACGGCGCAGGTGGCTGTGGATCTGAGCCAGGTCAAGGGTCAGGCCGGCGCGCGCCGGGCGCTGGAGGTGGCTGCCGCCGGAGGGCATAACATGCTGATGATCGGCGTGCCCGGCTCCGGCAAAACCATGCTGGCCCGTTGCCTGCCGGGAATTTTGCCGCCCCTGACCTTTGAGGAAGCGCTGGAAACCACCCGCATTCATTCCATTTCCGGGCGTCTGGCCCCGGGGAGCGGGCTGATGGTCACCCGCCCGTTTTCGGCGCCTCACCACAGCGCCTCGGTGGCCTCGCTCATCGGCGGGGGCTCCAATGCCCGTCCCGGAGAGGTCTCCCTGGCGCATAACGGGGTGCTGTTCCTGGACGAACTGCCGGAGTTCTCCCGCGCGGCCCTGGAGGCGCTACGCCAGCCCCTGGAGGATGGCGTGGTCTCCGTCAGTCGGGTGCAGCATCAGGCGCAGTATCAGGCCAGCATCATGCTGGTTGCCAGCATGAATCCCTGCCCCTGCGGCTATTATGGCAGCAAGACCAAGAAGTGCCGCTGCTCCGCCAACGAAATCCGACGCTATCTGGATCGGGTCAGCGGTCCGCTGCTGGACCGGATTGATATCCAGATTGAGGTGGACGCCGTACCGGTGCAGGAAATCAACCAGGCGTCGCCGGCGGAATCCTCCGCACAGGTTCGCGCCCGGGTGGCGCAGGCGCGAAAGCGCCAGCAGGAGCGTTACCGGGAGGAGGGCATCCATTGCAACGCGCAACTGGACGCCCGCCTCTCCAAGAAATACTGCCAGCTGGATCCGGCCTCCACGCAGATTCTGCATATGGCGGTGGAACGCATGGGCATGAGCATGCGCGCCTATGGCCGCGTGTTGAAGGTGGCCCGCACCCTGGCGGACCTGCGGGGGGCGGAGCGCATTGAAACTGCCGATGTGGCGGAGGCCATTCAGTACCGCAGCCTGGACGGAAAGTATTGGAGGTGATCCGGGTGCGCTACAGCCGAGAGGATGCCTGCCGGGTCTGGCTTTCCACGGCGGAGATTGGCGATGAGCAGTGGACGCGGATATCGGAACGCCATGGCTCGGCAGAAGCGGCGTACGACGAGGCCCTTCGCCATGGCGCCGGTGCGCTGACCGCCTGCGGGCTGTCCCAGCGCCAGGCCGAAATGCTGCTGCAGGAGGCGGAGCGCGAGCGCATGCACCGCCGCCTGGTGATCATGCGGCAGGCGAAGATTGCGCTGCTGCACCGGGACGATCCACATTTTCCCGAAGCCCTGCGGCGGTTGGAGGCGCCGCCCTGGCTGCTGTTTTACCGGGGCGAACTGAGCTGCCTGCTGGGCAGGCATCTGGCCATGGTAGGCACGCGGAAAGCCTCCGCCTATGGGCAGGACGCCGCCCGGCGCATCGCGCAGGAACTCAGCGAAAGCGGCGTGTCCATCGTCAGCGGCATGGCTCCGGGGATCGACACGGCGGCGCATGAGGGATGCATGGCGGGACCGTCGCCCACCATCGGCCTGACGGGCTGCGGCCTGGAACGTCCCCGCCCCATGGGCTGGGAGGGCCTGGACCAGGATATCGTCGCCCACGGCGGGCTGGTGATCAGCGAATATCCGCCGGGCAGCGAGGGGATGCCCTACCATTATCCCATGCGCAACCGGCTGGTGAGCGGGCTGAGCGACGCGGTGCTGTTCATGGAGGGGCGAATCCGCAGCGGCGGCATGATTACCGTGGGCTGCGCCCTGGAGCAGGGCAAGGATGTGTTCGCCTTTCCTGGGCCCGTGGGCCAGGAGGGCTCCGAAGGTCCGCTGCAAATTCTCCGGGAGGGCGCCATACTGTTTCGCGATGCCGGGGATGTGTTGGCGGATATGGGCTGGGAAGCGCATCCTTCCGCCGGCAAGACACTGCGGGAAACCCCGGAGCTTGACGAAGACCAGCAAAGGGTGCTATCCTTGCTCACGGTGGAGGAATTGTCCTTTGATCAGCTGACCTTTCAGACGGGCCTGGAACCTGCCCGGCTGAACACGGCGCTTACCCTGCTGGAGCTGATGGGCCTAATCGCCCAACGCTCCGGAAGGATCTATCATAAGGTTTAAAGGAAAATATCGGAGGAATGCTGCATGGCTGCTAGCAAGCAAAAACTGATTATTGTGGAGTCGCCCGCCAAGGCGCGCACCATCGGCAAATATCTGGGCAAGGGCTACAAGGTGGAGGCCTCCCAGGGGCATGTGCGCGATCTGCCCAAGTCCCAGATTGGGGTGGATGTGGATCACGACTTCGAGCTGAAATACATCACCATCCGTGGCCGCGGAGACATTCTGACTCGCATCCGCAAGGAAGCCCGCACGGCTTCGGAGATCTACCTGGCCACTGACCCGGACCGGGAGGGGGAAGCCATTTCGTGGCACCTGGGCCAGGTGCTGGGGATGAATCTGCAGGAGCCTTGCCGCATTGAGTTCCACGAGGTGACCAAGCGCGCCATCCAGAACGCCATTAAGAATCCGCGCCCCATCGACATGGGTCGGGTGGACGCGCAGCAGGCCCGGCGTGTGCTGGACCGTCTGGTGGGCTACAAGATCAGCCCGCTTTTGTGGGCAAAGGTAAAGAAGGGGCTGTCCGCCGGGCGCGTGCAGAGCGTGGCCACCCGCATGGTGGTCATGCGGGAGCAGGACATCGAGGCCTTTATCCCCGAGGAGTATTGGGATGTCACCGTCAAGGCCCAGGCCCACGGGGGACGGGGACGCAAAACCCATTTCTCCGCCAAGCTGGTCACCCTGGACGGCGCCAAGGCCAACATCACCAATGGCGCGGAGGCGGAGCAGGCGGTGGAGCGCATCCGCAACGCGCATTTCGCGGTGTATGCCGTCAAGCGGGGAGAAAAGCGCAAGTTCCCCGCCGCGCCTTTCACCACTTCCAGCCTGCAGCAGGAGGCCAGCCGAAAGCTGGGCTTCACCACGGCCAAGACCATGCAGGTGGTGCAGCAGCTCTACGAAGGCGTGGACCTGGAGGGCGAGGGCACTCAGGGTATCGTTTCCTATATCCGCACGGACTCGGTGCGCATCAGCGAGGAAGCCATGACTGCCCTGCGGGAGTATATCCCCGAGCGCTTCGGACCGGAGTACCTGCCGGAGGCGCCCATCGAGTATAAGGGCCGCAAAAACGCTCAGGATGCTCACGAGGCCATCCGTCCCACGGATGTGCGCCGCACCCCGGATCAGATCAAGCTCAGCCTGACCAAGGAGCAATACATCCTGTACAAGCTGATCTACAACCGCTTCCTGGCCAGCCAGATGATGCCCGCCCTGTTCGAAACCATGACCATGGAGATCGCCGGGGACGGCGTAGGCCTGCGCTTCTACGGCGAGCACAAGAAGTTCCCCGGCTTCACCAGCGTGTATGAGGAGGGTACCGACGACGAGATCGTCTCCAGCGAGACGGTGCTGCCACAAATGAACGAGGGCGATCCGGTGCTGGTCAGCGACGTGGAGAGCGAGCAGCACTTCACCCAGCCGCCGTCCCGCTACACGGAGGCGTCCCTGGTCCGCGCCCTGGAGGAAAAGGGCATCGGCAGGCCGTCCACCTATGCGCCCACCATCACCACCATCATTTCTCGCGGCTATGTGAGCCGCGAGAAAAAGCGGCTGTATCCCACGGAGCTAGGGCGCATGGTGACCGCCATGATGGAGGAGTTCTTTGCCCAGATCGTGGATACGGAGTTTACCGCCAAGCTGGAGGATCAGCTGGACGAGGTGGAGGAGGGGCAAATGGGTTGGAAGGACATCCTCCGCGCCTTCTATCCCCCCTTTGAGCAAACGCTGGAAAAGGCCGAGGCCGAGATTGAGAAGGTAGAGGTCAAGGATGAGCCCAGCGACGTTCCCTGCGATAAATGCGGCGCCATGATGGTTTACAAAATGGGCCGGTTCGGCCGCTTCTTGGCCTGCCCCAACTTCCCGGAATGCCGCAATACCAAGCCTATCGTCACGTATATTGACGCGCCTTGCCCCAAGTGCGGCGGGCGGCTGATGGAGAAAACCAGCAAGAAGAACCGCAAGTTTTATGGCTGCGAGCATTATCCCGACTGCGACTTTGTCAGCTGGGAAAAGCCCGTTACGGACAAATGCCCCCAGTGCGGCAGCTACATGATTGAAAAGCGCAGCCGCAAGGGAGAGGTGTGGCATCTGTGCGCCAATGAAACCTGCCGGTGCCGGGTGGAGGTTCCCAGCGAGGAGCAGGAGGAAGAAGCATGGAGCAAGTAACGGTGCTGGGAGCCGGCCTGGCGGGAAGCGAAGCGGCCTGGCAGCTGGCCAAGCGCGGCATCCCCGTGCGATTGGTGGAAATGCGCCCAGTGAAGGAATCGCCGGCGCATCACACCGCCTGGATGGCGGAGCTGGTCTGCTCCAACTCCCTGCGCTCGGACAGGCTGACCAACGCAGTGGGCCTGCTCAAGGAAGAAATGCGGCTGATGGATTCGCTGATCATGCGGGCGGCGGACCAGGCGCGGGTGCCCGCGGGAGGCGCGCTGGCTGTGGACCGGGAACGGTTTTCCGGATTCATTACAGATACGCTGGAGAACCATCCCCAGGTGACGGTGGTCCGGCAGGAAGCCCAGGCAATTCCCGACGGGCCGGTGATCGTGGCCACGGGCCCGCTGACCTCCCAGGCGCTGGTAGAGCAGATCGCCGCGCTGCCTGGGCTGGAAACCCTGAATTTCTACGATGCCGCCGCGCCTATCGTCACCCTGGAGTCCTTGGATATGGAGCGGATCTTCCGCCAATCCCGCTATGACCGGGGAGAGGACTATCTGAACTGCCCCATGACCGAGGAGGAATACAACCGCTTTGTGGACGCGCTGCTCTCCGCGGAAACCGCCCCTGTTCATGGCTTTGAGGAAAACAAGGTGTTCGAGGGGTGCATGCCTGTGGAATCCATGGCCCGGCGGGGACGCATGGTATTGGCCTTTGGCCCCATGAAGCCCGTGGGCCTGAAGGATCCGCGCACGGGCAAGGAGGCCTTTGCGGTGGTGCAGCTCCGCCAGGACAACGCGGAAGGAACGCTGTACAACCTGGTGGGCTTTCAGACGCGGCTGAAGTTTCCGGAGCAGAAGCGCGTTTTTGGCATGATTCCTGGGCTGGAACACGCCTCCTACGCCCGGTACGGGGTCATGCACCGGAACACCTTCCTGCATTCTCCGGGCTTCCTCAACGCGCATTTCGAAATGCTGTCCCGTCCCCGGTGCTATTTTGCGGGACAGATGACCGGGGTGGAGGGCTATGTGGAGAGCGCGGCCAGCGGATTGCTGGCGGGGGTGTCGCTGGCCAGCGACCTAATGGGCCGAGGCACGGTGGAGCTTCCGCGCATCACCGCCCTGGGAGCCATGGGACACTATGTGGCCACGCCCAACCGGGATTTCCAGCCCATGAACTGCTCTTTCGGGCTGATCGATCCGCTGCCGGTGGATCGGGAGCATAAGAAAATACGGAATAAAGCACAACGGTACGAGGCCGTATCTGCGCGTTCGTTGTCATTTCTGCGGGATTGGATCGCTCAAAGGCAGGATTGAGCCCTGAAGCTGCCCGCAAAGGCGGCGGTTGTGCTATGCTTGCGGACAGGAGAGAGGTGAGATGATGAAACGGCTGTGGACGATTTGGCTATGCCTGGCGCTTGTGCTGGCCCCAGGCGGAAGCCTTGGGGAGACGGCGGAGGCATACGACGTGCAGGAGTTCGTGACGAAGCTTTCCCAGGGTGAAGATTTGGAAGCGTTGTATGCCCAGTTGGATGCAACCATGCAGTCGGCCCTTTCCCAGGAGGATTTTGGTTCCCTGTGGGGGCAGCTTACGGTGGTGAGCGGCGATTTCCTGGGCTTTGACGGGGCAACCGAATCCAATGCGTTAGGCGAATATCTGGTAATGACCCAGCGGCTGGATATGTCCGGCATGGATCTGCTCTGCACACTCAGCCTGGACGGGGAAGGCAAGATTGCAGGGCTGCAATTCACGCCTGCGCCTGCCCCTGCGGAGGATACCGCGCCGGAGGCCGGCGTAACGGAGGAAGCCGTCACGGTGGGAGAAGCCCCCTGGGAGCTCCCCGGACTGCTGACGCTTCCTCAGGCAGCGGAGGGTCCGTTGCCGGCGGTGGTGCTGGTGCAGGGCTCCGGGCCCAGCGACCGGAATGAATCCGTGGGCGCGGTGAAACCCTTTTACGATCTGGCGCAAGCGCTGGCGCTCCAGGGCATTGCCGTGATTCGCTATGATAAGCGCACCTATGTCTACGGGGAGGAGATCGCCGCCTCGGCGGAATACGCCTCCTTCACCGCGGAAGAGGAAGTGATCCAGGACGCCATCGCTGCCGGGCGGCTGCTGGCGGAGGACCCGCGGGTAGACCCGGAACGGATCTACCTGCTGGGACATAGCCTGGGGGCGATGCTGGCCCCGCGCATCGTTCAGGAGAGCGGCGACCTGTTCGCGGGGATGATGCTGGCCTGCGGCAGCAATGCCTCGCTGGTGGAGATCATGATCCGGCAAAACCAGGATGCCATTAACGCGCTTCCCCAGGGGGAGGCTCGCTCCGCCGCCCAGGCCCAGTTGGCGGTAGAGACGGCCAAAGCGGAGGCGTTGACAAGCATGACGGCGGAGGAAGCGCAGGCGGAGACGCTTTTCGGCCAGCCGGCGTTTTACTTCTGGGAAATGGCGCAGCATCCCACCGCCGCCCAGCTGTTGCAGGCGCTGGAGAAACCCGTGCTGCTCATCAACGGTGACCGGGACTTTCAGGTGAACGCGCAGGAAGGCCGGGAAGGCTGGGAGGCCGCCCTGGATCTCTCCGCGCCCTGGGTCAGCTGCCTGTGGGCGGATGTGAATCACCTGCTGATGCGTCCCGACGCCGCCGAAGGTGTGGCGGGGACCACCGCGGAATATATGATACCCTGCGCTGTGGAGGCGGAAATCACCGACGCCATCGGCGCGTTCATCCATGCTGAAAAGGAGAAGAATCCATGAGCGTTACATTTCGAGGGACCACCATCTGCGCGGTGAAGCGCGACGGGCATATCGCCATCGCCGGAGACGGGCAGGTGACCATGGGGGAACACACCATTTTCAAGGGCAACGCCCGAAAGGTGCGGCGCATCTTTGGCGGACAGGTGGCTGTGGGCTTTGCCGGGGCAGTGGCGGATGCCTTTACCCTGTGTGAAAAGTTTGAGGAAAAGCTCACCCAGTGCGGCGGAAACCTGGAGCGCGCTGCGGTAGCCGTGGCCCAGAGCTGGCGGGGCGACCAGGCCATGCGGCAGTTGGATTCCTTGCTTATCGTCGCCAACAAGGAAACCATGCTTATCGTCAGCGGCAACGGTGAGGTCATCGACCCCGACGAGGGCATCGCAGCCATCGGTTCCGGCGGGAACTACGCCCTGGCGGCCGCTCGGGCCCTGATGCAGAATACCAGCCTTTCCGCCCGGGAAATCGCCGAGAAGGCGCTGCATATCGCCGCGTCCATCTGCGTGTACACCAACGACAACATCATTGTGGAAGAAGTATAAGGAGGGCAGGCACATGGCAGAATTGACGCCCCGGGAAATTGTCCGGGAGCTGGACCGCTATATCATCGGGCAGGACGAAGCCAAGCGCAGCGTGGCCATTGCCCTGCGCAACCGCTACCGGCGCTCCAAGGTAGAGGAGCCCATGCGGGAGGAGATCAGCCCCAAGAATATCTTGATGATCGGCCCCACGGGCGTGGGCAAAACGGAAATTGCCCGCCGCCTGGCGCGGCTGGTAAACGCTCCCTTTATCAAGGTGGAGGCCACCAAGTTTACTGAAGTGGGCTATGTGGGCCGGGACGTGGAGAGCATTGTTCGGGACCTGGTGGAAAATGCCATTCGCATGGTAAAGGAGGAGCACGAAAAGCGCGTGCAGCCCCGGGCCCGTGTACTGGCCGAGGACAGGCTGGTCACGCTGCTGGTGCATCCGCCCAAGAAAAGCGCGGGCAATCCTTTGGACTTCCTGCTGGGCAAGCAAAAAGAACCGGACCTGAGCCAGGAGGAGCAGCAGAAGATCTCCGGCAAGCGCGAGGAGATCCGCCAGCAGCTTATGCGGGGAGAACTGGAAGAGCGGGAACTGGAGATCGAGGTCACCGAGGAAGCCCCCAAGCTGGAGGTGGGTGGCAGCTCCATCAGCCTGGGTGACATGATGGGCGGCATGATGCCCAAGAAAACCAAGATTCGCCATGTGAAGGTGAAGGAAGCGCGGAAGATCCTGGAGCAGGAGGAAGCTGAAAAGCTGGTGGACTCCGACGCCGTGCAGGAGGAGGCCATTACCCGCGCGGAGCAAAACGGCATTGTCTTTATCGACGAAATCGACAAGATTGCCGGACGCCAGGGCGGTCAGGGACCCGATGTAAGCCGGGAGGGCGTGCAGCGGGACATCCTGCCCATTGTCGAGGGCAGCACGGTGAACACCAAATATGGTCCGGTGAAGACGGACTACATGCTCTTTATCGCCGCGGGCGCCTTCCATGTGTCAAAGGTCAGCGACCTGATCCCGGAATTGCAGGGCCGCTTCCCGGTGCACGTGCATCTCAAGAGCCTGACCAAGGAGGACTTCGCCCGCATCCTCACCCAGCCGGATAACGCCCTGACCCTGCAATACCGGGCGCTGCTGGCGGTGGACAAGGTGATGCTCACCTTTGAGGACAGCGCAATCCAAGCCATTGCCGAGGCGGCCTGCACCGCCAATGAAACCAGCGAGGACATTGGCGCCCGGCGGCTCCATGCCATTTTCGAGCAGCTGCTGGAGGATATCTCCTTCAACGCCGGGGATGAAAACATGCCGCCCTTTGAGCTGAAAATCAACGGAGACTATGTGCGTGAGCATCTCTCCGGGGAAAACAAGCCCATGGACATGCGCCGGTATATCCTGTAAGCAGACCAAGCGCCTGGGGAAGGCTTCCATGAGGGAGCGTCAAAC